>JBBSFT010000093.1:0-10848 GCA_038254845.1 Gemmatimonadales bacterium
GTCGGCAATCGAACGCTCTCGGCGATCGACCGGCGGATTGAAGACCATCAGTTCGAGCCACGCCGGTTCTTCTTCACCGTTCCGCCGCGACTGCTCGGAGCGGCTTTTCCGAACGTCGATATTCTCGATACACGCCGGATGGAAAACTTCGCGCGGGCGCTACCGGATACGCTGCGGCCAACGAAAATCTTTCTGTACCGGCTTCTCATTGGTGGGCAGCCGCCAAATCCGAGCGGCCCGCGATTTCGCATTCTTGGAGATCCCCGCTCGCGGCGCGGGCCGGTGTACGAGCGACTTCGTGAGGGCATCGACTACTACGTCGATCCGTCCCAACTCTGGGTCGCGCTCGTTCGGCCGCTTTCACTCAACAACGAACGGCTGGTCGTCGCGTATCGCGTTCGCATCAACGGGCGCGATACGATCAACGTGTCCACCGGCGGTACTCCCGATCTCGAGTACCCGTCGCAGACAGAACAGTTTGCGAATCTGCTGTGGGATCCGCAGGTGACGCCGTCAGATCCTGCATTTGAACGGGAGATTCGAAGCGTCTATCGCATCGGTGGCCCCGAAGTGCTGCGCCAGAGCGTTGTCGTGAAGGTTGTAACAGGCACAAGCGACGATCAGGAAAAACCCGTGGGCTCGTCAGCGGTCGACGCGAACACCTATCTCCAGCTCTTCGGCCTCGCCCAGAAAACCAACACGTCAACGTTCGACCTGGAAAACCGGCTCTGGCCCAGGCCCTCCGATCCGAACTTCGAGCTCAGCCTTGGAGCGTCTGCGTCGCACGTGATTCGCGATCACTTTCTCGTCTTTCCGTCGCTGAGGCCATTCGCGCGGAACGGGCTCGCCGGGCCGTCGAATCCAAGCAACGACACGATCTACACGACTCCATCGGAGTACGTCCGGTCGGCGCAGCGGCCATCGTCCGTCTATCACATCCGGGTGCGGTACCAGGCCGAGGGGAGCGGTGAGGGTGGCACGCTAATGCTTGGATCGATTCAGGTGCGGCCCAACTCCGAGCGTTTGCTTGTTGACGGAGTTCCGCTCGCGCGCGGCAGCGACTACACAGTCGATTACGATCTCGGACGCGTGACGTTCTCTCGGCCCGACACGTTGTTTCCCCGACCGCGCCAGGTGACTGTCCAATTCGAAGAGAATCCCGTCTTCGCCGAAACGCCGACGTCGATTCTTGGAGCGACGGCGGAAATTCCCATGACGAATGGATCGCTGAGTTTCACGGCAATCTCTCAGACGCAGAACAGCACGTTTAATCGTCCTCCGCTCGGATTTGAGCCGGCGGCATCGCTCGTTGCGGGTGTAACGGGCCAGTTCAGCTTCGATGCAAATCCGCTGACGTCACTCGTCTCGCACCTTCCGTTCGGACAATCCGACGTCCCCTCGAGGATCAACATTGCCGGCGAGTTCGCGGCAAGCCGGCCGAAGCCGAACGCGGCGGGACAGGCGTACCTCGAATCGTTCGAGGGCGAAGGGGGGATTCGGGTTCCGCTCACCGACGCGCAGTGGTATTACAGCAGTCAACCGGCACTCGGGCGGGCTATCCCGTCGCGGCTCGGCCCGACGGTTCTCGACCTCGATCGCGCCGCGACGATGGCATGGCAGAGCGATGGTCTCGACGCAACCGGAAAAGCGTTTCGTCCGCGGATAGAAGACATCGATCCGTTAACCAACATTGTCGGCAGTGGAATTTCTGCGCCTGAGCCGCTGCTGTGGATGACGCTCTATCCGCTCTCCGTTGGCGGACTGCGCGGTGCCGGCGGTTTTCAATGGACAGTCGCGCAGACTCCGGCTGGACGGCGGTGGCGCTCGATCCGGACGCCGCTGGGACCGAGCGGCTCGGACCTGTCACGAATCGAAAGCATCGAGTTCTGGGCGCGCATTCCGGTCACTTCGACACAACGTGGGCGGAATCCGGTGATGGTCCTCGATTTTGGCGACATCTCCGAAAACTCCGTTGCGTTTTCGCCCGACACGCTACGGGTGAGGGGATCGCGCTCATCGCCCGCCGCCCCCGACACTGTGTATACCGGAAAGCAGTTCCAGGGACTCGACCGTCTCGACAGCGAGCGCGATCCGTTCTCGCGCGCGTTCAATGTGGGGGTCAACGATATCGGTCTTGCCGGAGACATCGCCGGATCGATCAGCGTCGTCACTGACACGATTCCCGGCACGCCCCCGCTTACGGAAATTCTTGACAATTTCGCGACGTGCCGAGGCGGTTACACGTTGATCCATCTGCTTGGCGACTCGCGCAGCAACTGCACGGTCGGCAATAACAGGCTGGACGATGAGGACATCGATGCCGACAACGTCCTGAATCTCACGACCGCCGAGCGAAACTCCGAACAGTTCCGGCGTTACATCGTGAACATGGCAGACACCGCGACCTATACCCGCGTTGGTGTTTGTGGCTTGTCGCCGCGAAACGTCGTTGGCCCCGCTCCCGAGCAGGTATGCTGGGTGCTGTTTCGCATTCCATTCCAGTCTCCGACGGATTCGCTTGGTGCGCCGCTCCTGCGTCGAATGCGGGCGCTGCGGGTCACAATGATCTCGGGCGAGCGGTTGGGCGACGGCGAGTTCACGCAGGTTCCCATCGCGCGGCTCCGGCTGACCGGTGCACCATGGCTCAAGCGAAGCGAGTCAACTCTTCGCGGCGTGGCATCGGAGACTCCATCGATCGGCTTCGTCAATGCCGGAGTAATTGGCAGCCAGGATCGCAACCTCGCCGGCGGAATCAGCTACGAGTCTCCGCCCGGGGTCATCGACGAGCCGGACACAAAGCGGAGCAACTTCGAGACGAATCGCGTTCAGATCAATGAGCGTTCGCTCAGGTTGACGGCCGGCAATCTCAACCGGTTCGACCGGGCCGAGGCATACGTGAGGTTTCCTGAGGGTGAGAAGAGCTTCATGTCGTACAAGGAAATGCGACTCTGGGCGCGCGGGGTTCGCAACGGATGGGGCGAGAACGGCGACATCCAGTTCTACGTCAAGATCGGTCGCGATCCGGAAAACTTTTATATGTACCGGACACCTCTCAACGGCGGTTCAGACCGCTCCGCGTGGCTGCCGGAAGTACGAGTTGATTTTCAGAAACTGTTCACACTTCGCGCCGAAATTCAGAATGCGTATCTGCAGGGAGTCGCGAAGAATTCCTGTACTGGAGTGGATTCCGCACTGATCGCGGCGACTCCTCTTCCAGTGAGCGGACGGCGGTACGTGGCGTGCTCCAACGGGTACATCGCTTACACGTCCGACCCCGGCGTGACCCCACCAAACCTGGCGGCCGTTCAGGAGCTGTCGGTGGGAATGATTCGGACTGGCGTCGGCAATTCAGCGCGTCCGGTCTCGCCGGGCGACACGGTCGAGCTTTGGGTAGATGACATCCGTCTCGGCGGCGTTGTCGATCAGGCCGGGTTTGCCGGGCAGGCCTCGATCTCCGTGCTTGCCAGTGATTTTGCGGACATCCGCATCAATGCAAGCAGGCGCGATCCCAACTTCAGGCAACTCGCCGAAACTCCCAGTTATCTTACTGACAACAGCGTGAACGTCAGCTCGGCGTTTCATGTCGAGAAGCTGCTGCCACGCTCGCTCAATCTGTCGATTCCTCTGACCGTGAATTACGCCGGAGCGTCGAGCGATCCCCTGTTCGTGTCGCGCACCGATCTTCAGGGCGATGTCGTCAATGGACTGCGCACGCCGCGGTCTGCGGCGACATCAGTCACGTTTGCAATCTCTCGCGCGACACCGGCGAGCGATTCACGCTTTGCTCCCCTTCTCAACAACCTGTCGCTGGCCGGCAGTCTCACATCAGGCCGTGCGCGAAGCGAATATGAGGATGGGCGTGCAAGAAATCTCATCGTCGGCCTCGACTACAATCTGTCGCGCGCCCTGCTGCCGGATTTATCGCGATGGGCACCGGCCGAGCTGCACGTGACGAGCGCCTACAGCCGCGGAAGCGATGACCGGTCGGCATTCCTCAAGCCTGCTTCCGCTCTTGACGACATCCCGCGTCACATCGTGGGGCTTACGAGCACCTGGAGAAACGGAACTTCATTTCAGCTTCGCCCGTCGAAGACACTATCGGGCCGGGTGGACTTCAACTCCGTCCGCGACCTGCGCGGCTACGGCGGCACCACCCCGCTCGGTATCATCACCGGCACGGACAGGCAGCGGATATTCGGCGCTGACGCGGGGCTCGAGAGGGAGCGCGACCTTCAGGCCGGCTTCAGTTACACGCCGTCGTTCTCTGCGTGGGTTCGGCCTCGCGTTGATTTCGGAAGCTCGTACAACATGCTTCGTGATCCGAACACACTGAGTTTTCTCCGCATTGAAGACTCTGTCGGAAGCCTGCGGTTGCCGCGGCGCCTGGGCAGCTCGCAGACGACAACCGCGGGAGTGACCCTCGACTTGCCGCGCGCCGCTCAACTGTACTTCGACAGCGCCGGCCTCATGCGCCGCTTTCTCACTGCGATTCAGCCAATCGACGTCAACTACAACCGCAGTCTTCTCTCGGTATTCGATCAAAGTCCGAGGGATCCGCCGATTTCCTACCAGCTCGCATTCGGAAACGTGAACCGCTTCCGTGAAATTGGCGGGAGTCTCGCGACAAATGCCGGCATTATTCATCAGATCTCCGCCAATCACACGATCCTCCTGCCGTTCGGCGCAAGCATTGCCGACCGGTACCAGCTCATCAGTGCACGTAACTGGACACGGCGTCTTGGCGATTCGCAAGCGATCACCGACGGGACTCAGGTGGTCTTCCCCGACCTGTCGCTCAGATGGAGCATGAAGCCTGACCGCTTGCGCCGCGTCATCTCGAGCGTCGGCGGCAGCGCGCGCGCGGTGCAGACGCGACAAATCAACACGCGTGAGCCGGAATTCATCAACGGTACGATTCTCAATGCCGACGGCAGCGAGGCCGGCTTGCCGACGTCCGTCGTCGACCGTGCCGAGACGCTCGTGCGAAGCTATCCAGCAAGCTTGTCGCTTGTGTTTGCCGGCGCGCGGCCGCTCTCGACGACACTGGGCTATGCCTTCTCACAACGGCGTGAGACTCGCCCTGGCCTCAGCGCGAAGAATGCCAACACCGACGTCAACGTCGAGATGGCGAAGCCGTGGGCTGTTCCCCCGTCGTGGAAGCTGAAGAGCGATCTTCGAACACGCGTGAGCTATCAGAACACGCATGGCGATAATTTCGTTCTCAATCCGCTGGCGCTCAGTCGGGAGAGCAGGCTCATTGACAATGGCCGCCGTGCGTTCAGCGTCAGTGCCGACACAGACGTGGCGGACAATCTCTCATCCAGCTTCGTGTTCTCGAGAGTCGAAAGTTTTGATAAGAACCTCAATCGCAATTTCACCCAGACCGTGCTCAGCGCCGTGCTGCGTCTGCAATTCTTTGGTGGAGACCTGAAGTGAACCCAGTGGCAATGTCAAAACGCATGTGCCGAGCACGGCACGCGGCAACCGTTGTCGCAGTGCTGTTGCTGGCTAACTGCCGCGGCGACCAGTCGAGAGCCGGAAAATTTGACGGTCAGTCGGCCATGAGATATGCGAAGGCGCAGCTCGACTTTGGCCCGCGCGTGCCGGGAACTCCGAACGCTCAACGCGCAGGTGACTGGATCATCCAGCAGATGAAGCTGCGTGCCGACACGGTGATCGTGCAGAGCTGGACGCACGTCACGCAGGATGGAAAACAACTTCCGATGCGCAACATCATTGCGCGGTTCAAGCCGGGGGCGCCGACTCACATTCTATACGTCACGCACTGGGATACGCGCCCGGTGAGCGACGGCTCTCCCGATTCCGCTGAGCGGCGGCTGCCGATGCCTGGCGCCAATGATGGCGCGTCAGGAGTTGGGCTCTTTGTCGCGCTTGGCGACGCGCTCAAGAAAAACCCGCCGGCCTCGGGCGTCGATCTTCTATTCGTGGACGGCGAGGACTACGGCCAGTTTGACGAGAAGCTCGCCGACGTTCTCATTGGTTCCGCGTATTTCGCGCAGCATCCGGTCGATCCGGGCTACAAGCCGATCTTCGGAGTGCTGTGGGACATGATCGGCGACTCAGATCTGGCGATCAAGAAGGAAGCGATCTCGAAGGACGAGGCGCCGGAGGTGGTGGATCGCGTCTGGCAGACCGCGAAGGATCTTGGGCACGACGACATTTTCGTGCCGGCCGATCAAGGGGGAATTACAGACGATCACGTCCCGTTGCTGAGAGCCGGGATGCGCGTAATCGACGTAATCGACATCGACTATCCATATCACCACCGACCAACCGACACAATCGACAAGATCTCGGCGAAATCGCTGTCGGTTGTTGGAGAAGTTGCCGAGGCGTTGCTGCGGTAGCCGGTGAATTGACACCACGCGCCGGCAACTGATGATAGCCCGGGCGTTGTCGTGATCTACCGTTATCGCCATGCCCACCCCCGGAGAACGCAAAGCTCTCATCTTCCTCGGCGCCATGATCGTGCTTGGCGGAGGAATGCGTGCCGCGAAGGCGGTTGGGAATGGCACGCCTGTGGACGGTCAGGCCCGCGCAGCGATTGACGCGCAGATTCACGCCGTCGATTCGGTTCGCAAGGCGGGCAAGAAGAAAGGCAAAGGAAAACGAAAGGGCAGGGCAGTCGCCCGCCTCGAGATTCCGCTCGCACCAGCAACGGTCGATCTCGACATCGCCTCGGCCGCCGAGATCGAGACGCTTCGCGGCATTGGCCCGACGATGGCAAAGCGAATTGTCGCCGACCGCGACAGCCTCGGTCCTTTCGGTAGTCTGAAGGAGCTGGAGCGAGTGCGCGGCATCGGCCCAAAGCTCGCCGCGAAGATCGATTCCAGCGTAACCTTTTCCCTCGTTCCGCGTCTTTCCCCCACAGCATCATCAGGGTCTTCAGCCCGGCTCAGGGGCAGGCGACGACCTCGTCAGGGGGGATAGAAAGTTTGACAGCACCTGCCGTCATCGCCGAGCGGATCGGAGATCTGCTCGTGCGCGAAGGACTGATCACGCGCGATCAGCTCAATCACGCACTTCAGGAACAGCGGGAAAATGGAACTCGCGTGATGAGCCTACCGATGCAGGTCGCCGTTCCGCCCGACGCCCCGAAAGGGCCGACGCCGGCTGAGGTGCCTCCGCCCCACCCGATCATCGGGCGCGCCCCGCACGCCATGGGGCTAAACCTGCGATGTCTTCTCGAGGAGATGGTTACCGTTGGCGCGTCGGACCTTCACATCGTTGCCGGCGAAAGTCCCAAGCTTCGCATCGACGGCGATATCGTCAGCTCGCACACGGGCGGAATCCTCGGGCCGAAAGACACGCTGCAGCTCGCGTACTCGGTATTGACCGAGAACCAGAAAAAGCGATTCGAGAGGGAAGACGAGCTCGACTTCTCATTCGGCATTGCGAGTCTCGCGCGCTTTCGCGGAAACTGCTTCCGTCAGCGAGGCTGCGTGTCGATGGTCATTCGGCAGATTCCGTTTTCTATCAGGACATTTCATGACCTTGGCCTTCCGCCGGCGATTGCAAAGATAGCGGAGAAACCGCGTGGCCTCGTTCTCGTCACGGGGCCGACAGGCTCCGGTAAGTCGACCACCCTGGCCGCGCTGATCGACAAGATCAACCGGGAGCGGAAGGGCCACATCATCACCGTCGAAGATCCGATCGAGTTCATCCACAAGCACCAGGGTTGTCTCATCAATCAGCGCGAGGTGGGGACTGACACGAAGTCGTTTGCCAACGCGCTCAAGTATGCGCTGCGTGAGGATCCGGACGTGATTCTCGTCGGCGAAATGCGCGACCTCGAGACGATTCAGGCCGCGCTCACAATCGCCGAGACAGGACATCTGGCGTTTGCGACGCTGCATACGAACTCGGCGGCTGAGGCAATCAACAGGATCATCGACGTCTTTCCGGCTCATCAGCAGTCGCAGGTCAGGGCGCAGCTCGCGTTCGTGCTCGAGGGCATCGTGACGCAGACATTGGTACCGAAGGCAGGCGGGCGCGGGCGCGCGATGGCTGCCGAAGTTCTGGTTGTCACGCCGGCGATTCGCGCTCTCATTCGCGACGATAAGGTCCACCAGATCTACTCGTCGATGCAGTCGGGCAAGAAGTTCGGAATGCAGACTCTCAACGATGCGCTCTATGCGTTGTACATGGGCAAGGAGATCACGCAGGAAGACGCGCTGAAGGTGACAAGTCTGCCTGATGAGTTTTTGCGGATGATCGGCAAGGAGCCGGTACCGGATGAGAAGGCGCCGCCGTCGGCGCGTCCGTTGACGGGCGGAATGGCGGGTCGCAGGTAGCATCGTTTGGGTCAATCCGACAAGGAATAACAGGAACCGGATCTTATGGCGACTTTCACATATACGGCCCGTTCATTCGCGGGCGAGATGCGTACCTCGACGCTCGAGGCACAGTCCCGCGATGACGTGATTGCGCAGCTCCGAAAGCAACGGCTCAACGTCGTCAAGATCGACGAGGCGACGCCGAAGAAGCCGAAGCGCGGTCACATCAAGATGCGTGATATCGTCATCCTCACGCGGCAGTTCTCGACGATGATCAACGCCGGTCTCCCGCTGGTGCAGGCGATGACGATTCTGGCGGAGCAGAGCCAGAACAAGGTGCTGTCGGAGGTCATGAGGAAGGTCGTCTTCGATGTCGAATCGGGAAATACGGTTGCCGATGCTCTTGGCAAACATCCCCAGGCCTTCAGCAGTCTGTACGTGAACATGGTGGCCGCTGGCGAGGCGGGTGGTATTCTCGACACGATTCTGATGCGTCTGGCGACGTTCATGGAAAAGAACGACGCCCTCATCAGAAAGGTGAAGGGTGCGATGATCTATCCAAGCGTCATCATGGCGGTCGCGGGAATCGCCGTGACGGTTCTGCTCGTCTTCGTCATTCCGGTGTTCGAGAACCTGTTCTCGTCGGCCGGGCTCGCATTGCCATTACCGACACGTATCGTAATGGGCGCGTCGCGGTTCCTGAAGAGTTACTGGTACATCGTCCTGGCGGTGATCGGCGTGCTTGTATTCGCATATAAGCGTTATGCTGCGACGCCTGACGGGCGGCTCAAGATCGACAAGTTTCTCCTCAAGGTCCCGGTGCTCGGTGATGTGCTGAGGAAGTCGGCGGTGTCGCGGTTCACGCGGACGCTCGGTACTCTCATCAGCTCCGGCGTGAGCATTCTCGACGGTCTGGAGATCACGGCGAAGACGGCGGGTAACCGGGTTGTGCAGGATGCGATCATGGAGTCGCGGTCGTCGATCGCCGGTGGTGACACGATTGCGGCGCCGCTCAAGAAATCCGGCGTATTCCCGCCCATGGTGATCTCGATGATCTCTGTCGGCGAACAGACCGGTGGTCTCGACGAGATGTTGTCGAAGATCGCCGATTTCTATGACGAAGAGGTTGACGCGGCGGTGAGCAATCTGTTGTCGCTGCTCGAGCCGATCATGATCGTGTTTCTTGGAGTTGTCGTCGGTGGAATGGTGGTCGCGATGTATCTGCCGATCTTCGACATGATCAACGCGGTGCAGTAACGGAGTCGCAACCTCGGAAAGAACCGTTAAAGTTCGCGATCATATTTGACTTGGACACTCGATGCCATCGAAAAACGGGGTCGATCTACAGTCATGCGTCCGGACCCTCGTAGCCATGCTCGCGGGTGCGGCGGTTGGACATACAGGAATGCGTCGGTGCCGTACTTCCTCGACATTCATGTTACTCTGCCGGTAGAAACAGATCCACAAGCAGACCCAACAGCGTTCCTCGTTGTCTATCGAGGACGCTCTGATCCTCCAGACCAAATTCCGCAGGTTACGCTGCAATGTTCTCGCGAGATAATCTCAGGAGAGTTCTTTGCTTGAACCGTAAGGCTCTTTTCGCTAGGGACATTGCGCGTCGCCGGCTTCTGGAGACGGGCCGCAAAGCGGGCAGTCCTTGCTGCGTTTTCAATCGTGGCGCAGTATAAGACGGCTGCATAATTAGTAGTTATACGTACGCACCAACATCAATGACGAAGAAAGCTGCTCCGCCGGAAGGCGCTCAATTTCTCCGATACTTCGGACCAGTTCTCGACGCCCTGCGAGCGCTCGGAGGGTCCGGCGCGCCGAGCGAAGTCACTGAGCGCATAGTCGAGGATCTCAAGATCCCGGATTCCGTTCAGAACGAACTGCTCGACTCGGGCAATCCACGCCTGCCAAACCAAATTGCCTGGGCGCGATACTACCTCATGCGCGAGGAGTTGATCGACTCGTCAAAGCGCGGCGTATGGAGTCTCACGGAAAAAGGGCTTTCCGCACACGTAACGTACGATCAAGCAAGAGAGATCTTTCGCAAATGGGTGAAGTACTTCGCCGAAGCCAGGAAAAGAAAGAAGGCCGATGATTCGGTGGAAGGGAGCGACGAACAGCCACCGGGCAAGACGGAGATTCCCGCGACGAGCTTTCGGAATAGGCTTGCCGAGATTCTATTCAGCCTCCCGCCGAGCGGCTTCGAGCGTCTGTGCCAGAGACTCCTGCGAGAGTCGGGCTTCGTTCAGGTGGTAGTAACCGGGCGCTCGGGAGACGGAGGAATCGATGGCTATGGTACGCTGCAAGTCAATCCACTTGTCAGTTTCAAGGTGCTATTTCAGTGCAAGCGCCTCACTTCCTCCGTAGGCTCTTCGACCATCAGGGATTTTCGAGGGGCCATGCAGGGTCGCGCCGATAAAGGGATTATCCTGACAACCGGCACGTTTACCGCTGAGGCGAAGAAGGAAGCAATGCGTGACGGTGTACCCCCGCTCGAGTTGGTCGACGGACAGAAGCTACAGGAGATGTTCATTCAACTCGA
>JBBSFT010000094.1:0-10691 GCA_038254845.1 Gemmatimonadales bacterium
CCGGAATGCGCACCGATCCACCAGTATCGGTTCCAATCGCACCGGCGGCCATGCGGTCGCTCACGGAGATCGCACCGCCCGACGTCGATCCGCCGGGAATTCGCCCAACGGCACGATCGAATGCATTCCTCGGCGTTCCGTAATGGGGGTTGACTCCGATGCCCGAGAACGCGAATTCGGTGAGGTTGGTGCGACCGACAATGATCGCGCCGGCTTGTTTCAACCGCGCGACAACCGTCGCGTCGCGCGTCGCAGGCTCCGAGTCGGCGAGCGCGATCGAGCCACCGTGCGTGACCACGCCTGCTTCATCGAACAAATCCTTAATCGAGATCGGGATGCCCGCAAGCATAGGCAACTTCTCCCCACGGCGGCGTCGGGCGTCCACTTCGGTAGCAGCGGCAAGCGCTTCTCGCTCGTGGATGACCAGGAATGCTCTCGCGCCCTCCCCTGTCGTGTCGTGGATAGCCGCGAGCGACTCCTCGACGAGCTGCCGGCTCGTGACGTGCCCGCGCTCCAGAGCGCGCACCAGCTCGATGATCGTCATCAGCCCTCAGTCACGCAGACACGATCACCGGCCCAGGATATGGCCGGATCGATCACCACTCCACCCCAATCCGCAGGGCCGACATCGCTGATCGTTCCCGAGAATGTCCACCGGTGTCCGCCCGGATCGCGCAGGGGTACTGGCGCTCGCCGTATGGAAACGTCGGCGATCCGCAGCGCTCCTGAAATCCAAATGCCCGGCCCAGCCATGCGACGGCTTCTCCCACATTCGCGTAGCCGAGCTCAGGGATGACAACGGTTGACGGAATTGACCGATTGGTGAGCATTTGCGAATCATACGCCGAGCTTGCCGTGATTGCAGTAGCGTTACAAGTTTGCGATTCACAGGAGACCCTTGCATGACGATAACTCACACACGTCGAGATTTTCTTGCCGCGATATCGATCACGACGGCATCGCTGTTCATTTCCCGGCGCACTGCGTTTGCCGGCTCGATACCTCCACACCCCGAACCTCGACCCGGAATCACTGGAGCCAACGTCCTCAAGCCGGATCAGCTCGGCGGCAACAAGAAGTTGATCGAGCTGTTCGATTCGGTTCGACAGATCCCCCAGGTTGTCGATGGCATTCGCTGCAATTGCGGATGCCCGAACCCACCGGAATTTCGGTCACTTCTGTCGTGCTACGAAGCAAAGGGCATGGCACGCGACTGCGTCATCTGTCAGGGGCAGGGTCGGCTTGCCGTCCGGTTACACAAGGAAGGAAAAACGCTCGACCAGATCCGCGCGGCGATCGACGCAAAGTTCGCCTGACACTCAACCGGTATTCGTCGAATGATTCGTCGTTCTCTCGTAATCGCGTGCCTTGCCCTGCCCTCTCCTGTCTTCGCCCAGATTCGGGCAAGCGAGCTATCCACTGTCTCGCAGACCGTCGACGGCACGACGCTCAGAATCGAGTACTCGCGCCCGCGGGCTCGCGGCCGTGATCCGATCTTCGGCACGAAGGCGGCTCATTGGGGCGAGACGTGGACGCCCGGCGCCAACTGGGCAACGACGCTCGAAGTTGACAAGCCCATAACGCTCGACGGACACGCTATTGCCAAAGGGAAGTATTCAGTGTGGATGGTCGTCCGCGAAGGAGGCAACTGGACGACCGTTCTGGATCCCAAGTCACACCTCTATCACATGGATCCGCCGGATTCGAACTCCACGCAGGTGCGAATTCCCGTAAAAGTGGAGAAAGTCCCATTCACCGATGTGCTCGAGTGGTCGTTCCCCGAGCTGCGAATAGACGGCGGCAAGCTTGTGTTTCAGTGGGAGCGAGCGCGCATCGCGATGGATTTCACCGTGTCACCGTCTCTCGTGATGACGCTTCCTGCGCCAGCCGCGGCCGATTATCTTGGCAGTTATTCGTTCATTGAAAAGGACTCAACCGGCAAGGAAAAGCGCTCTGGTTTTACGATCACTCACGAAGATGGAACGCTCAAGGGTCGCTGGACTCCGGACAATCCTTACTTTAAGAGGTTCGCGCTGATCCGGGTAGCGCCGGACATGTTCGTTCCCGGCGTGTATGACAAGACGGGAGCGATTTACGAGGTTCTGAAACCCGATCTCATGATCGAGTTCACGCGCGCGAATGGTAAAGTCTCGGGGTTCACAATGAGGGACGCGGACGATCACCTCTGGGGAAGCGGGACAGTCAGTCGCTAGCTGCTCTGCAGGATCGGCGGCGGGGCACTGAGCTCAGATCAGTTTCTTCGTAAGACGAATACCCGTATGCTCGTATCCGGCCGCAATGTAAAACGCGTGAGCATCCTCGCGGCGTTGGCCCGAAGTGAGCGAGACGCGTTCCGCGCCGTGACGTCGCGCCCAAGCCTCTGATTCGGCGACCAGCTGCCGACCGATTCCCAGATGCCGATAATCGTGGGCGACAACGACTGTCGTGAGCCACGCAATATTCGCGGATGCGTGGGTAGCGTCGTCGCCTTTCGCGGCACGAATCGTAAATAACGGCGTACTCGCTAATCCGCTGCTATCGGAAAGAACCACACCCAAGATCGGCCACTCCATTCAGTACTCGTTTAACTCGCGTGCCCCGTGGCGAGGGTAGAACGCGCGGGCGCGTGCAGAGGCCCGCTTGCACAAGAATTCATTCAGGAGGCTGGTGTTCTCCAGGCAGCGACGCCTCATTGCCAAGCGCACACACCTGGCGACTGACCCGCAGCTCGGCACCGCCTCTCGAATGAGACTCCTTCAACTCAGCCTGCAGTGTGTCCCAGGCATACTTCGATAGTGACCGATCCCAAGGGACATCGACGACGCGGATGGCGCCACTCGCCCTGCGATCGCGATTCGAATCCCAAGCCTGTTGTCCACCGAGCCGCACAGCGCCATAAATCAGCAGTTGCTTCCACGCCACAACACCCGTCTCCTTCATCACGAGTGACATGAGATTGTCGGATTGCTCCCGCGTACAGGCCTGAGTCCAGTACAGATAGTCGTGAATGATGGCCGCGGTGGAATATTCGGCGTCCCGAGGCAGCAGTGATTCAGCGATGTCCGGTACGCTCGCGAGATCCGTCACGAAACCTGCCGGGACGATCAGCACATTAGCCGTATGCTCGAAGCGGTGGATCACGTATCCCTGAAGCATCCACGTTCGTCCGTCATTGAACGGCTCGAACACCGGCGCAGGCGAAACGTCCAGTAAAGGCGGACTCCTTTGGAGATCGATACGCTCCGCAAGCGCCTTGGGCAAGCCGGGGTGAAGCTCTCGTCGAAGATGAATGAGCTTCCGATAGAGAGTGTCCTGCCTGGCAACCTCTGGGAGCAAGCCGACAACTCCGGCTGTATCCATCGTAGCCGAACGTCGCTGGAGGTCAGCAACTTCTGCCTGGAGATCAGTCCGCGCCCTCTGAAACTCCTGGGCGACCCGCCGCTGCTCCTCGGCTGCCGGATCGCGCAACGCTCCGGCCGACCGGCAACCTGACGCGAGGCAACCGCATAAAGCGAGAAAGCCGGTCATCTGCCGCCGACTGAAGCGAACCCTCATGCCGGCAATTTAACGCCGCCGCCGGGCGTGCCTCGACTAACTCAGAGCATTCGGCTCAATTAGCTGATGGGAATACCTCGCCGCGTAACGAGGTACGTCGCAAAACTACCAAGCCAGTGACCACCTTCATAGTGATCGCCGGTGACGGCTGCGAGACCGCTCGCGGCATGCGCATGTGCGGCCGCCAGGAGAGAGCGGCGCCGGGTGTCCGCGACGGGAAGACCAGAGGCCATGCCCTCGAGCATCCACGCGCGGCTCAGATTGAGACCATCGAGATGCGCGAGCTTTCCGTCGCTCTTGTCGGTAACAACCCCAATCGGCAGCCACGATGCAGACGCAGTGCGCGGGAGTCGTGGAAGAAATCCGGTGAGCCATGGCGCGAATTCCGCCGGAGGCAGCACACGGCGCATCACATCAGCTTCAGCAAGACACAACGAGAGGAAATCCTGACCGGATGGCTCGTAGGAGATCGGGCAATCTCGATCCTTCAGATAAAACTCGCGAATCTTTCCAGTAAGGATCCGCTCGAGCGTTGTATCCCCCGTGCTCCGCGCCCAGTCGAGCGTCAGGCCGAACGCAAATGCAGTCTGGGCATGCTCTCCTTCCCGAATCGGATACGCGAGTTTGGGAAGCCACGACTTGAACTGGTTCGCGGCGGCTGTTTCGAGCGGTGCGAGCGCAGCCGAGAGAGCAACGGCATCCGGCGACTTCCACTCGCGCAACTCGGCCCCGAGCTGAAGAAGCCACGCGAGGCCATACGGGCGCTCGAATGTTTCGCGGCCGGGCACCGAGATGTATCGCACTTCCCCGGCGATGTGCGCCGGTGTGATGTCGGCGCGGAGAGCCGCGATCGCATCTTTCGCGAATGGCGCATCCGGCAACGTCCGCGCCAACCGCGCGAGCAGCCAGTGCCCGTGAACCGCGGAATGCCAGTCGTAACAACCGTAGAACGCCGGTGTCAGAAGTCGCGGCGGCTTCGCGTCCGCATCGGAGTTCATCACGTGAGCGATCTTGTTCGGGTATTCCTTCTGCACGCACGCGAGCGCAAGCTTCGCGAACCGTCCGGCCGTGACCGCATCGAGCGCGGCAGGGGCCGGCGCCTGCGATGAGACTTTCGAGCCGGTGCCCATAATCAGAGCGCCGACGAACGTTAACGACCAAACGCGCATGCCATCTCCGTGCCCAGGTGTGTTGCCTTCACGCAGCGCCAAGGTGCGCGAGGTTGCAAACGATGATCCAGCCGCAACGGCCGCGGCCCTTATGATCACCGCAATGGCAGCTTCGTCCAGATCAGGATGCTGCCGCACCCGCTCATGCCCTGCTGATATTGAACGGGCGTCGTTTCTCCGGTGTAGACCTCGATCCCGATCACGTCATGTGGGCGCACCCACGTGTCGAGATCGTCCGCAGTGAGAGTTACCACTGATCGACCGCTGAACGTCGTCATCGGCTGACCGTTGATGTAGATCGACGGCTCGCACTCTCCAAATGGACCGCGAACCGTTATTCGTCTGTCGACTCCACCGGTAACGAATTCCAGCCGCACACCGGGAACGAGACGGAAAATCTCGGACAGCACCACCGGCTGCCAGCGCGCGATATCCGCGGGCGTATAGAAGTGGCCGATTCCGCTCATGCGTCTAGTCTCGAAACCAGTGGCATCACCGCCGAGACGGCTGGACCGAACTCTCACTGTATCCAGCACCGCTTCGAGCGTGGAGAGCGACACGCTGACGCTCGGGCTGCCCGGAACTACGTCGACTCGGCGCCGCTCTGGATAGTAGCCAAGTGCGCGGACATCGATCATGCGCGTGCCGGCTGGTGCGTCGGTGAGCATCCATTCGCCCCGCTCGTTCGAGCGTGTTTGAGATCCGCCAGCGATACTTATTTGCGCGTCGGCGAGCGGCCGTCCATCAGCAGTTCGGACAACAATTCCCCGCAGGCGTCCGTCATTGTTACGGACGAGCTGCCCGCCGGGCGACACGGGTAAGGACGGCGATGGTCGGTCGGATGTCGCCGTGCCCCGCGGCCCGAGGTACAAGTCATGCCGCAGGAATCCCTGCGCCGGCGCCTGGACTTCGATCAGGTCGGTGCTGTCTGAACCGTGACTGGCGACCAGCGCGATGATGCCGGCGCGCGGCACGTTGCACATCGAGAACCAGCCATTCTCACCGGTTTTGGCCACCCGGCGGACGACCTGGCGCCGCACCATCGCGTCGCGGCGGAAAGAGAGTTCGATCCACTCTCCAACAACCGTCGCCCCGGTCGCCGAACTTCCGTTGTACGCATCCCGTACCGTACCGATAAGTACACCCCCGGAATCGGACCCGGCGCGCCGTCCACCACAGATGATTGCGCGGAGGCGCTCAGGGGAAGGGATCGCGAGATCGACGTGCAACATCTGGTGGCCCGAGACGTTGACCTCGCGAAGCGGAGGCTCCAGACCGAGGGAATCGAGCATCGGATGAAAGAATCCGAGCTTGTGACGGCCATCTGGCACATCGGTGAGCGTGAATCTCCCGAGCGAATCCGAGAACGCGGTCCGCGCAAAGCGTGAAGGGCTGTCCGCAGCAACCAGCTCGACAACCGCTCCGGCAAGAGGTCCGCGCGCAATGCTGTCCCGGACGACGCCGCTCACGACCGAGCCCGGCGAGTGACGGATTGTATCAGCCGTCTGGGCGCCTGCTGCTCTGGCGAGCAACGCGACGCAGATTATTGAGCGACCGGATCGCATCACCGTTCCAAATTCCTCCGCTACGCGGTCAGCGCGACGAAACACCCACCGCTGACCGCGTCTCTCCCGATGGCCTTACCTGTTCGCCGTGTTATCCAGAATCGGCCTGGTCGTGGCGGTTGCCGAGGTGACCGTCATGTCGCCGCGAGCGCCGATCGTATACACACTGCCCGGGGAAAATGAAACGTCGATTCTTGTGATTGCGTCAGCTACAGCGCCGGGAACGCGCGTACCGATGTCGTACAGCCCGACCGGCAACGCCACAAACGTACTCGCGGACTTGTAGCCGACACCGCTTCCTATCACAGTCACCACGCCCGATGTCTGATTCTTCACACTCAACACCATCGGGCTCGAATTCGAGATGGCGTTGACGAATCTGACGTAAGCCACGGAGAAATCCATCGCGGGCAGGACATCTTCAACAATGAACGACTCGGTCGTCTTGGTGGTGGTGTTGTAGAAACCGCTCAGGTAGTACGAGTAGTATTTCCCGTTGGCGATCGGGACGGCGAGTGTGGAAATGGGCCGATCCTTGTCCGTCGTCGCAGAAATCTTTCCCGCAAGTGTGTATTGCCCCGGCGCAATCCCGGAATAGTACCCGCCCGATCCCACTGCACCATAGGCCGTTCCGACGGTGCTTTCGGATCCGTTGGTTGACACGATCGCGGTCATCTTCATGTCATTTGCATAAAAATTCACGCTCGGTGCGCCGACACTGAAGTTGAAGAACCTGATGGCAGAAACAGGATTGGCGGCCGTCAGCTCCTGGACGGCGTTCTTTTCCCCGACACATGCCGTCAGCGCGGCGGCAAATACCAAGCCGGCAACGCTCCGATAATTTTTCATGTTTCTCATGGTTGAATGATCCACAACGGCTTTGTGTGATAGTCCAGCTGGTCTCCGCCAATCACTTTCAGCGCATCCAGGTTCCACACGTATTCCGAATTGTAACGCGGCCGGATTCGCTGCACGATTTTCCCGGCGTTATCGGGATAGAGATTCGTCGGCGGCGTGAATCCGATGAAGACCTGCTTGCCGCTGGCTGGATCGACATCGGTGTAGTGGTAGCGGCGCATGTCCATCCACAGCTCGTTGTGTCCCCAACCCCATTGCGCGATGTACTTCTGTGACATGATCTGCGACAGCGTCAGCGCACCGGGTGATGTCGGAACGATTTCCGGCGCCGCGAGAAAAGCCGTCTTCTCCGCAGTCGTGATCTGCGTGGGTGTCTGATTGTCCTGCAGGTTGGTGGTGTTCACAAAATCAATGCTCGCCGAGATACCATTCTTGTAGGCGACCAGCGCTGTAGCCTTGTCACCGGACTTGTACGCCGCTTCAGCCTTTACGAACTGGAGCTGGAAGTACGTCATGAAAGGCATCTTGATCTTGTCCGAGAACAGATAGCGACCGCCGGACGCCGTGCCGGACGTGCCGACAAACCCCATCAGATTATTCGGAGCCTGATCCTCGGTAAAAGCACCACCGCCGACAACGTTGATATTGAGGCCGCGCACAATGCCATCTGGCGATGGCGACAGGATTCGAGTCAGACGCGGGTCGGCGACTCCGAACGCGGTACCGTTCATCAGGTTCACCACGAACTGCGTTTGTCGGTAGCTCCTGATGTTGCCCCGGGTCCAACCGTAAAAATTGGTGTCGTCGTTATTGGTTCCCTGATACGGTAGCACCGCATCATCCGAACTGCTCGCAAGAGACTTGTCGACCAGCGCGATCACCTCTGCGGGCTTGTAGGACGATTTGTTGGAATAGTGATTCAACATGATCGCCTTGAGACCGTACGCCAGCTTCAGCCACTTGGTGCGGTCGCCATTGTAGATATGGTCGCCCTTTGCCAGGTAAACCTGATTCACTGCGCCGTCGGTTCTCTGGAGATTGAGAATCGCGCTGTCGAGAAGAACCTGTACCTGCTGATACGCATACTCCTGCGTGTCGTAATCGAAAGCGAATCTTGACTGGTCGATGGCTTCCTTGACGACGATCTCGCCGTGAAGGTCGGTGAGGACGAGCCAGCCCCACGCCTTCATGAACTGTCCGACGCCGAGGAGGTCCCAGCGCTGCTCGGCCTCTGCCTTGGTCTTCATGTCGACCAGATTTTGACCGAGTGACCAGTACACGTCTCTCCACTGCTGGGCCGCATTGTCGCTGGATGGGTCGTAGCCCATCCTGTCCCAGCTACCCAGACTCCCGCCTGGCAGGGTCCACTCCTGAGTATAGCGCCCGATAAACCGGCCATCGTACTGGGGAGCCGTGACCATCCAGTGTTCCATTGGCGCCAGGTACAGGTTCGCCGACACCGATTGGGGAGCATTCGGGTTGGTGTTGACGTCGAGGAAGTTCTGGCATCCCGTTGGCAGCGCGATAAGAGCAACAACCGCGGCCGCGTATAATTTTTTCATGTGTCCCGGTTCCTTTATCATCGCGTCAGGTGGAGTCCGAAGTTGATACCGCGCGGCATCGGAAAATTCCCGTAGTCGATGCCCGCCGCGCCCGATCCGCCGACGGCAGCGGTATTTCCGTTGACGACGGGGTCGAGCCCCGAATAATTGGTTAGCAGGAACAGATCGGTTCCCGTGATGAAAATGCTCGCGTTTTTCATGAGATTGCGGGGAAGCGCATACCTCAGCGTAACATCTCTCAATCGCAGCCAGTTGATGTTCTTTTCGATGAAGAGCTCTTCGCTGATCCCGGTGTAGTAGGAGGTCTGCGCAGACGGAACGACAACGATGTTATTAGGTGTCGGGCTCGCAGAATTCTCCTTGCCGTCTCTCAGAACTCCCTGGATCACTCGTGGCTCGTTTCGGTCGAGAGTCCGCATGCTTAAGCCCCGGGCAGTGAGGTACTGCTCGGTCGCGTTGAAGACGTCGCCGCCCCTTCTCACATCGAGAAGGAAGCTCAGGGAAAGCTTCTTCATCCTCAGGTTGTTCGTGATGCCGACCGTGTAGTGCGGGGTACGATCGTAGCCATGATCAATGAACGCCGTCGATTGGATCGGAAGACCGGAATTTGGATCGATCAGGAGCTGGTTCGCACTGTTTCTGAGGTAGAACCTTCCGGTGAGCGACTCGGTTGACAAGCCGGGCGCCGTACCGTTGCGAACGTTGCCGAACAGCCAGGTATCAGACACATAGGACTCAGGCAAAGCGTGAGGAAGCTCCAGCGTTTTTCCGTGTGCCTTGTTGTAGTTGACAAGGAAATCCCACGACAGCCTGGTGCCGACGAGCGGCGCTCCTCTCACACTCATCTCGAAGCCCTGATTCCGCGTGACGGCTCCGTTGAGATTGAACAGGATATATCCGGTCGCGTAGCTGCCCCGAATGTTGTTGACGATCTGGTCCTTGGTCTGTTTGCGATACAGCGTCGCATCGACGCCGAGCCGGTCGTTAAGGAAGCCCAGCTCCGTGCCGACTTCGTAGGACTTGGCGAACTCCGGCCTCAGGTCTAGGTTCGGACCCGTAAAGCCATATCCGTAGCCGCCGTATGACGTCGTCTTGTACTCGAGCGACGGGCGATACGCGTACGGCCCCGCGTCCTTTCCGACTTCGGCATAGGCCGCCCGCAGCTTACCCGTCATGTGCCGGCCGATGGCCGGGAACGCATCGGAAAAGACGAAGCTTCCAGCGATCGATGGATAAAAGAACGAGTTCTTGTCCTGCGGGATTGTTGACGTCCAGTCATTCCGGCCGGTTGCCGTCAGGTAGAGAAGCTCCTTGAACGACAGAGTCGCGCTGCCGAACGCACTCACGAGGCGGCGCTGCGCGATCGTCGTGCGGTTCTGTCTCTGGTTGGTGTTGTTGACCGAAACGAAGTTCGGGTCAAGAAAGTCTGAGCCCTTCAGCGCGTCGGTGTTGGATTTCGCATCGGAAACGGAGTTCCCGACCAGGCCACTGAGCGAGATGCTCCTGGTGAGCTGATGAGCATTGATATTCAACAGCGTCTGTGCGCTGAGATTGCGCACGATGTCATTGGCGACATCGATGATGCCGCTGTTCGAATATCCAAGCGCACTTTCGGGGTTTCTGACGATCAGATTCTGATTGGTGTAGCTGTCCGACCCCAGATTGGTTTTGATGTTACCCCATGAGAACGGAGTGAGCTTCAACCCAAGATTGCTGATGAGCCGGTTGTTCTTGGAGGTGATCTGATTCTTGGCGACGCTGAAATAAGGGTTGTCGATTTCCGACGCCTGTTTGAGGCTCGTGAGTCTTCGGCGGGTCCCGGCAGCAGTGAGATAGTCTTTCGCATTGTCGGTCGACGGCCAAACCAGCAATCCGAGTAGTGGTCCCCCCTCGCCCTTGTACGACTGTCTGTTGTCGGCGTAGGTGTAGGCCATCGACAGGTCGACGTTAAGCCACTTGTTGACCTGTGCGTTCGATGCCCC
>JBBSFT010000095.1:0-10650 GCA_038254845.1 Gemmatimonadales bacterium
CCGATGGAGGAAGCGATTCGGCGGCTGACGTCGCAACCTGCGAAAAATCTCAAGATCGCGAGCAGAGGCCAGTTGCGCCCCGGATATTTCGCCGATGTAGTGATCTTCGACCCGGCGAAAGTGAATGATCTGGCGACGTTCGACAATCCGCATCAATACTCGACCGGAATGGTTGATGTATTCGTGAATGGAACGCAGGTGCTGAAAGACGGAGAGCATACTGGTGCGAAGCCGGGTAGGTTCGTGCACGGTCCCGGCTGGAAGAGCGGAAAATGACCTGAGTGAAAATCATGCCAACGAGTGAGAGAGAAAGAAGCATGAAACTGTTGAGAGCGCTGTTGCTGGCCCCATTGTGCGCCGTAGCGCTAGATGCGCAAACAGTGACGACGGCAGACGCCGCGCATGCACAGGAGATGGATGCGTACGTGGCGAAGGCGGTGAAGGACTGGCATGTCGCCGGCCTTGCGATCGCCGTCGTGAAAGATGGACGCGTCGTTTTTTCCAAGGGCTATGGAGTGCGCGAGCTTGGCAAGCCAGCAACGGTGGACACATCCACTCTCTTTGCCATCGCGTCGACAACGAAGGCGATGACGGCCACGTCAATCGGCATGCTGGTCGATGAAGGGAAAATCAGCTGGGATGACCCCGTCACGAAGTTCCTTCCGTCGTTTCAGATGTACGATCCGTACGTGACTAGAGAGATCAGGATCAGAGATTTGCTCACCCATCGCGCCGGACTTGGCAATGCCGACTGGCTTTGGGATGCAACCAGCTACTCGAGACCGCAGATCGTTGAGCAAGTCCGCTTTCTGAAACCCGAGTATTCATTTCGTTCGGGATTCATCTACCAGAACATTATGTACATAGTGGCGGGAGAGGTCGTCGCGGCCGCAAGTGGAATGCCCTGGGAGAAATTCATACGCACCCGCATCTTCGGCCCGTTGGGCATGACGAGCTCCGTGCCGCTTCAGTCACTTGTGCCCGCGGGAGCTGACATGGCCTCGCCTCACTGGCTTTACGGCGGCGACACACTCGGCGTGATTGTGGATACGGATCCACCGGCAAGCGGCCCGGCCGGAGGAGTGTGGTCGAACGTTGCAGACATGTCGCGCTGGATGCGGTTTCTTCTCGATAGCGGGCGTATTGGCGGGAAACGACTATTGAAGGCCGAGACATATTCGGAGCTATTCAATCCACAGACGATGGTGCCTCCGAGCGAGTTCTACCCCAGCGCTGAATTGACGAAACCTCACTGGACTACATACGGACTGGGCTGGTTTCAGGAGGACTATCAGGGACGGATGTTGAACTTTCACACCGGCAGCCTGAACGGTATGGTGTCCATTATCGGGTTGATATGCGATTCGAATTTCGGCGTATATGTTCTCGCAAATGTAGACCACGCCGAAGTTAGGCACGCGTTGATGTACAAGGCCGTCGATCTGTATCTCGGCAATGCCTCTCGAGACTGGAGCACTGAGTTCCGCACACTTTACGCTCGCCGGCGTGCAGTGGCCGATTCTTCGCGTATTGCGGCTGATGCAAAACGGATTCTGGGAACAAGACCGTCCCTTTCGCTGTCACAATATGCTGGGGTCTACGAGAATGCACAGGCCGGCAGAATCACGGTGACGAGCGCAAACGGTAAACTTCGGATCGCCTTCGGCAAGGTATACTCGGGCGATCTCGAACATTGGCAGTACGACACGTTTCGAATTCATTATGACAAGAGATGGCAGGGCACCGACCAGCTCAGTTTCGTGATCGGCGACGGCATACCACGTAGCATGGAATGGGGCTTCTCCTTCTCACGCGTCGGCGGGGACCGAAGCCCCGCGACACACTGAGAGGAAGAGCGATGAAGTTCTTTGCGATTTATCCAACGATATCCGCTGCAATTGTTTGTGCCGCCGCGCCGGTACATGCCCAGCTTGTCTATGGCGGCGTTCGCGCGGGCGCGGGAGTGCCGAGTGGAACGTTTGCTGAAGTGGCAACGACCACTTCGACCGACGGAGCACTTCGGGGCGCAAAGCCGGGCGTTGGCTATGGTCTCGACGCAGGCGTGAGCCTTGGCCCGATCGGACTGTACGGAGGCTACGACCGAATTGATTTTGAATGCCAGGCAGCGGCGTGCAACTCCAACGGCAAATACCGACTCAGCGGCGTAAGTGCTGGTGTTCGCCTCGGCGTTCCGCTCATTCCAATCGTGAAGCCGTGGGTGAAAGCCGGAGTGACCTTTAACGAAATCAATGGCACAGCTTCGGGAACGGGAGTGACAAAAATCGCAACTGAGCGCACGCCTGGTTACGAGCTCGGGGCCGGCATCGACATTCCGATCCTCGTACTGTTCAGCATCACGCCTCAAGTTCGCTACGTCGGCCAGAGGCTCGATCTGAAAGGGTTATCCGCTGGCAGCAAATCCAATGTGAGCTATTACACGTTCGACATCGGATTGCGTGCTCGAACACCGTTCTAGATTAGATAAGATAACAAGAGAGCCGCCCTTGCGAGCGGCTCCTTGTTAGACCGTCGAATCGAAGCTACTGAAGCTTGAAGCCGTCTTCCGTAACGGGGACCGTTTCACCGCGCCCGCCACCACACGGAGGGATTCCGCCGGCATCGGCGAAGCTCGGAAGCGAAAATGCCTGCGGAGATGCGCTCGTGTTAATCGTAAATCCAAACGCTTTTCCGTCGAGCAACGCGCCGGTCGCCGTTTCTCCCTTCTCGATGACGCCGCTCAGCTGCACGGTGCCACCGCTGACATTGAAGCAGCTGACGGTCCCGCGAAAACGGGTGAGGCCCGCCGGACTGTTGTGAATGAATTGAACCATTCCGCCCGACGCCGAGCCGGCCTGCGCCGAGATCGTCAGCTTCCGGGTATCATGCCCGACCTTGCTGATGCCCGATCCACTGATGTGAGCTTGAGCGGCAACGGCCTTCGGCGCAACTGATGCGACGCCGAGTGCGGCGGCAATAAACGCTGCGCGAACAAGTTTGCTGTTTCCTTGAGCTCGGACAATTGCAGGAATCATGGAGACCCCGGTTGAAAGACTTGAGAAGAGAGAAATCATAATCGCTGCATTTCTCCAATCCTCTTGATACACCATAGGTCAATAGTTGCTCCATGTTTCTTTCGGCGCCAGACAAACCTCACTGACGGTGCGCGCGTGCCTCCCGTGCCCGTTCCATCGCGGCGTGACGTAGGGGTGCTGGCGTTGTCGCATTCTCGATGACGCCAAGGAACGCATCGACCACCAGGGCAAGCGCCGCCGCCGGGAGCGCGCCCGAGAGAATCATCCGCGTGTCAGCCAGCGCGAGACCAGTCGCGATCGGTTCGCCGAGGCCCCCGGCGCCGATGAACGCGGCCAGTGTTGCCGTGCCAACAGCGATCACGCTCGCTGTCCGGACTCCGGAAAGGATCGCTGGCGCGGCAAGTGGCATCCGGACGTAACGGAGAACCTGCCCGGACGTCATGCCGAGAGCACGCGCGGCCGAGACCGCCTGCGGATCGGCGTCGCGCACGCCGGAATACGTGGACCTCACGATTGGATACAGAGAATAGAGCCACAGCGCGACAAGTGCCGGCCACACACCGACACCGAGCAGCGGGACCATGAACGCCAGCAGCGCAATGCTCGGGATTGTTTGAAGCACACCAATGGATCTGATCACCGGCTCCGCGGCGCGCGGCCATTGCTCGAGCCATAACCCAAGCGGCACCGCGACCACAATTCCCGTGAGCACCGCGATTAGCACGAGAAGGACGTGTCGCCAGAGCGCGCTCGCCAGTGCAGACCGGCTGTCCCACATATATCGACCGAGCGATTGTCGTGTCGTGTCTTCGCGCGTCTCACTGGCAACCCCGCCAACGATCCCCAACGATTGAAGCGCAGATCGCGCAATTCTTTCAACGGGCTCGCCACCAACCTCGAGCCGTTGGTTCAGCTTTCGCATCGAAGCGACGTCGAGTCGTCCGCTCAACTCCGTCAACGCGGCGACAGCGCCCGGGATTTTGCGCTGGAGTCTTTTGCTCACGAGTGCGGCTGCTTCGTATGGAGGAAAGAAGCGCTTGTCGTCGCGCAGAACGACAAGATCGTATCGGGCAATGAGTCCGTCGGTTGAATATCCGTCGATGACGTCAACCGCGCCGGACGCGAGCGCGCTGTATTTCACAGCCTGCGCAAGCGGCCTCACCTGTTTGAACTTCAGCCCATATGCGTCGGCCAGCCCGGGAAGCCCATCCTTGCGGCCGATGAAATCAGCCGTCAATCCCGCAGACAACTTCTGCGAAACTCCAGCAAGTTCAGTCAGATCGTGAAGGTTGTAGTCGATTGCGGTCTGCCGGCGAACCGCAATTGCGTAAGTGTTCTCGAACCCGAGCGGCGGCAGCCACCGCACACCGTACCGGCTCGAGAACTCGCTCGACACCCGGCCAAACACCGCGGATGGATCACTCTGCGGCGGCTCGTGAAGTATCGCGAGCAAACCGGTGCCCGTGTACTCGGGATAGACGTCAATCGCGTTCGACCGCAGCGCCGCGAATGCAACTTCGGTCGCGCCCATCCCTGGTCGTCGCGTAACCGTGAATCCGCGCGACTCGAGCAACTGCGCAAACATCTCGGCCAGGATGAACGATTCGCCAAAAGGTTTCGAGGCGACGACGACATTGCCAGTATGCGAAACCTGTTGCGCACTCACAAACGCGAGCGGAATCGAAGCGGCAGCAACAACGCCAATCAATCGCGCGTACTTCACTGCAACTCCCGCGTTGCGTGATCGAGCAACTTTCTGACATATGGCGTCGCCGGCGCATGGCGAAGCTCTGCCGGTGTCGCAACCTGCTCGATCCTGCCGTGCTGCATGACGGCAATGCGATCGCCAAGGTACATCGCCTCACGCAGGTCATGCGTGACAAGAATCGCCGTGAGGCTCGACTCATCGTGCAACCCCTTGAACGTTCCCTGAAGCTCCGACCGCGTAATTGCATCGAGCGCTCCGAATGGCTCGTCGAGAAGCAGGCACGACTGCCCGCCCGCGAGCGCGCGCGCAATCGCAACGCGCTGGCGTTGTCCTCCCGACAGCTCATGCGGCCACCGCGATGCAATGATCGCCGGATCGAGTCCGACAGTACCGAGAGCCGCGAGCGCTCGCGCGTTCGCATCGCTCATTCCCGTGAGCCACGGGACGAGCCCGACATTTCGATCGACTCGCCAATGCGGCATGAGCCCGCCATCCTGGGGCACGTAGCCGAGGGATCGGCGAAGGCCGGTTACATCGAGGTCTCTGACGTCGCGGCCATTGATCGCAACGATGCCGGCGTCGGGATCGACGAGACGATTGATACAGCGGAGTAATGTCGTCTTCCCGGATCCGCTCTCCCCGACGATGGCAACACATTCTCCCGCCGCCACGGTAAGCGACACACCGTCGAGTGCGCGAAGCTCGCCGTAAGCCTTCGTCAGTCCGGTGAGTGCGACCTCGATCGGCTGCTGGTCATGAATCATCCGCGGGGCATTTGGCATTGGCCGGGTAACGATCGACGAATTCACGCAGGTTGTCGAGATTGTCGGCCGAGAAATATTCGGGTCCCAGTGCCGTGCAGCCCGCAATTGCGATAGCGCAGACGTTCCGGGCGATTGTCGCAATCGACGCGTCGTGGACGCCCAGCCTGGCCGCAAGCTCGAGCGAAACATCGTCGTGATTGCGCAGCAAGTCGGTAGCGAGTCGCTCGCTCGCCGGATCGTAGCAGATCCCCGCCATAATTCCAATTGCGGCAGGAAGCCAGCGAGTGTCAATCATGTCGGGAGAGCGTATTTCGAAAAAACCCTTTGGCCGTACCTCCGGAAACAGCGTTGTCAGGTGCGCATCCCAGTCTGCTGCTGTCGCGCCTCGCTCGATTGCGGTACGGAACGGCTCGACCTCAGCGTCGCTCGACGAATTGAACATCCACCCGGCGCCGAGCGCAAAATCGCAATATTCATGGATCGGATTCGCACCGATGAACACACCCGTCCGGGACTTGTCGAGTGTCCGCCACAGGTGAGCCCGATAGCTGACATTGCCGCTGTCGCCTCCTGCGTACTTGGATGAGTTCGCAAAGATTGCAATCAGAATTGGCGCGAGCCGGTTGAGAAGCGACCAGCGCGCGAGCGGATCAGCTCCACACTGCAGGTTGATCTGGATCGACGCGGTCTGGCGCATCATTCGGATTCCGGATGGTCCGATCGACTCGAAGTATCGCGTCATCTTCTCGTAACGTTCGCGGTGAAGCTGCAACGAAACGGAAGCGATGCCGTTGTGTGGATCCACTCCATGCGAAAACAAGCAGATTCCATGGCGATCGAACTCGTCGCTGATGACACTGGTGACCTCGTGCAGCTCGGCGATGAGATTCGTGGCCCTCGGATGCGTCGCGCTGCTTACCTCGATCTGCCCACCCGGCTCGAACGAAACACGCGCGCGTGTTGTGAGCTCCCACGACGGAGCATCGATTCCGCCGGGAATCTCTCGCCATTTCTTCCGCGTCGCGATCTTTCTCATGACGTCCGCGGAGCAGGACGTGGTGTGCGAGCGAATCGGGACGGGGAGAAGACTATCGGCATAGAGCGGGATAAGCTCCAGCTCCGCGCCAATCGTCAGCGGGTTGACCGGCGCGCCTCCATTCAATCCAAATCGCTTCTCGATATCCTCGAGCAGCCACTTCCGGTCGAGTACTGTCAGCTCGATGTCCGCAGCCGGCGTCCGACCGCGAGCGCAAACGTCCTGCCGGAATCGGTTAGCCAGGAGTCGAGGCGCAGCGCCGCCTTCTCGAACAACGACTCGACGGTCGGCCTGTCGTACTTGTAGGACAGCTCCGTGCGAATCGATTCGCCGCGACGGATGTCGATGTCAGGGACGCGCGGAATGGAAATCCGCTGATCCGCGAGCGCATCGAGATGCATCTCGATCCGATGTCGCCCACCGTCGTAAAACGCGCGGTGGCGAAAAGCCCTCAAATCGAAGTTCGCCCCGAGGTCGCGATTCAGCACGCGCAGCACGTTGAGATTGAATTCGGCCGTGATGCCTGCCGAGTCGTTGTAGGCGGCCGCGATGACAACCGGATCCTTGCGCAAGTCGATGCCGAGGATGAAATAGTCGCCGCTTTGCATCTGTTGGACGATGCGCCCGAGAATGCCTACCGCCGCCCGCTCGCTGAAGTTGCCAATGGTGCTGCCAAGGAATGCAAAAAGCGCAGGTCGGTGAATCGCCGGAAGCGATAGCTCGGAAGAGAAATCTCCGACCGCTGAATCGATGCTCATCGACGGGTACTCACGACTGACCTTGACGGCTGTTTCAGCAAGAAACTCCGCGCTCACGTCAACCGGCACGTATTGCCTGCCGCACCCGGCATCCCGCATCGCATCGAGAATCACGCGCGTCTTGATGGCGCTTCCCGCGCCGAGCTCGACCAGTGACCGAGGCTTGATCTCGGCGATTAACGCAGGCATGCACGCTTCGAGAAGAGCGCGCTCGGCACGGGTGGGATAGTACTCCGGCAACATCGTTATCTGCTCGAACAACGCCGAGCCGCGCTCGTCGTAGAAGTATTTCGGATCGAGCTGCTTCTGCGATTTCGACAAACCCGTCACGACATCGCGAAGCATGTCCTGAGACGACGGAGCGACAGAGTGGAGTGTGGTCGACATCGGCGAGTCAGAGCGATCGGGCACAGCGGAAACCGGAGAAAATCTGCCGTCGAATAGGGTAGTCCCAGTTGCGAAAGGAATTCCGGACCGCGCCGGGCCGCGTCGCCCATGAGCCGCCGCGAAGAACCTTGTAGTCGTCGCCGAAAAACGCTTCGGAGTATTCCGGATACGGAAAGCTTCTGAATCCGGGATAGCTGTCGAAGCTCGACGACGTCCATTCCCAGACATCGCCGATCATGCCGTAACAACCGGTTGGCGAAACGTTGGACGGATACGATCCGACTGCGGTTGTGCCGAAGTTCAGCTGATCGATATTAGCGTCGGCGGGGGTGAGGAGATCGCCCCACGGATAAGCGCGGACACGCGATGACTCGATCTCATTGCTCGCCGCGACTTCCCATTCCATTTCTGTCGGCAGTCGCTTGCCGGCCCACGCTGCAAAGGCGTGCGCCTCGTGATAGCAGACGTGGCAGACTGGGTTGTCTGAATCGACCGGCGCGGTGATGTCCATTGTGCGGGAGGTCCAGCCGTCGAGGGCTTGCTCCCAATGCTTCGGCGATCTCGCCTTCGACTCGGCGAGCCATACTCGGCCGGCGGGTGTCCAGTGGCGCGGATCGGTGTAGCCACCATCCGCCATGAACTCCATGTACGCGCCGTTCGTCACCGGCGCGCGGTCAATTTCGAATGCGTGAAGAAAGATCTGATGTTGCGGGCGCTCATTGTCGTACGCCTCGGTCGTATCGAGCGATCCGATTGAATAGTGGCCGTCGGGAATTGTTTCCATTCCCGACCATTCGGTCGTTGTGCCTGAAACGAGCGGGCGGTCCACTCGCGGCGCGTTGTACGGAACGCCGTGTTTCAACTGAAGGGTCTGAAGCATTGTCTCGTTGTGCTGGTACTCGTGCTGGAGCACCAGGTGGTAGACGTAGCCGTTCGCGAGGAGGGGATTTTCGGCATCGAAGTCGACCCGCTCCAGCCGTTCGAGCACTTTTTCCCGAATCTGCTCGAGCCGCGAGACCATTTCAGGAAACGACGGCAGCGCGAGAGATGCACGCGACGCCCGAGGATGCTCGAGCGGGTTGTAGAGTCCGGGCATCTCGGAGAACTCGATCGGGCCGTCAAGGTTCTGTGTCAGCCACAGCTCCTCGAAATGAGCGATGTGACCAAGGTCCCAGATGATTGGGCTCATCAGCGGATCATGCTGACGGTGAAAGTCATCCTCGGACAGCTCGCGCACGAGAAGAAGCGTGCGCTCGCGAGCTTCCTCGAGGAGGCGCGAGAGCTCGTCTCGCAGAGTCGAATGATGTAGCGCGGTGCCGGTCATGAGCAGGGAATAGTGAAAGGCGGGGTTGAACGCGTCCAGGAGCGCACGTTTTACGCCGCCAAAGCAGTGTTGGTCCTGCGCGGATACGGCCGGGTGAGCTCCGGAACGGTTTTGCCGGTGTATATCAATGGTATGAGCAGGGTGTTCGGCTTCGCCGGGTGTGCTGTAATGGTCCTCTGTCTGTCAACTGCGGATGCGGCTGGCGGGCAGGCGCTCGACACATCAGTGACGATTCGCGCGGGCACCTATGCCGGTATTGTAGTGCCAGTTCGCAAATCGGCGGCGTCCCGAAAGGAGTCGAGGTTCTGGCGCAGCACGCCCTCGGCGGCCGGTCGGGTCGTCGGGTGGAATCCGGGACGGTTGCCCATAGCGGTAGCCTTCCATGCGCGTCGCGGGGTCACGCCGGACGATTCAACGGCGTTCTGGAGAATCCTGCGCGACATGGAACAGGATGTCGGCATGCATCTCTTTGAGCCTGTCACTCTCGCGGTCACTGACGATCCGGACGATGCGATCGTGATTGACACGAAGGACATGCCGGGAAGCGAAGGAATCACACTCGTAACGTGGTCGAATAACGGCTCAGTGTACGATGCGCGTGTCTACCTTCGATCGCGGCAGACGCTGCATGATCCGTCAGTTGTCGTCCACGAGATGCTGCATGCGCTTGGCTTCGGTCATACATCGACGTGGTCGTCCATCATGAATGCGTCTCCGGGCCGCATGAAGCTGACGGCCGAGGATGTTGCGTATGTTCAGCTGGCGTTTGAATCGCGGGCCGAAAGCGAGCGGATCGAGATGTGGGACAGAATTGCTCTGGCGGTCGAGCGCAGTTCCACCCCCGTTCCGGTAATCGCGAGGTACGGCGTTTGCGACCGGACGGAGCTTGGCTCGGTGGAGAGTGGAGGCGGGGTGCGAATGAAGCAGATTGCGGGAATCGGCCTCGTTGGGTTTGTCGTGGCGTGCTCGTCGGGCAAGCCGAAGGGTCCCGACACGATTGCGGTGCCGCCGTTCGCCAAGTAATACCTCGATCGTGGGCACAGCATCCAGTTTTCTGCAAGCGCCCCGACGTCAGACACATGCGGCTCGATGTCATGTCGAAGATGCGTGGCGTTCACGCTTTCCCGTCGTTAGCGGGAGAGCGGCGATGGTGCCGGATCCTGGCAAGGTTGAATCCGCGCTGCTGCAAGAGGAAAATCGCGAACGTGAGATGGATCGCGCAGACTGGGCGTCGCTCCGGCTTGAGTTGGAGCAATTGCGGCGTGCTGCGAGGTGCCGCGAGGACTAATCCAGGCTCAAGCCGTAGCGCCGCCTCTCGATCAATTCCGAGCCACGAACCCCGACATTGTGACGCGATATTCCTTCGCGGCGACATCATGCGTAACACTGTATGACGTGGGGTAGCTTCCCGCTGCCGGATAGCGCGCCGGAACGGCAATCGCCTTCGTCTCGTTCGGATTCGACTCGATGAACGCCTTGGTCATCATGGGTTCGAGGAAGATCATTTTTCCCTCCCAGTATCCGTAGACGAAAGTGCTTGTGAATGGCGACCCCTTGAACTCGCCGCTGTTTCTGTCGGTATAGTGGGTTCCCATCAGCGGAATTCCCTGAGGGTCTCCGACGTATCCAGGAGCTATCTGA
>JBBSFT010000096.1:0-10307 GCA_038254845.1 Gemmatimonadales bacterium
GCATGAGTAGCGGCGCAACCTCATCAGTCGTGAGTGACCCGAGGGCGCCGTCGCGGATGTTGAGACGGGCGAGCGGGTTCGCATGCTCGACCGAGACCTTGAGACGGTTTGCGAGGATCTCGGCGAGGCCGGGGGTGCGCGACCCGCCACCGCAGACGTAAACGGCGCGCAATACCGCGCTGTTCTTCGAGCTGGTGAGGAACGCGGCAGCACGCTCGACACCGACAGCGATCTCTTCGACGCGGGCGGTGAGCACAATGTCGAGCTGCGGCGATCGATCGTAGCCGCGAATCAGATTCTCGGCGTCTTTCGCTCCGAGTGCATGCTGGCGCTGAAGATCCTCGGTAAACCGGCGTGTCCCAAGCGGCAAGTCGCGCGTGAGAATCGGAACGCCGTTCTCCATGATGTTGATGTTGGTGACTTCGTTGCCGACATTGACGAGTCCAACGATGCCCTTCATTGCCTCGGGATAATTCACCTCGAACGCGTTATGGAGCGCGAACGCATCGACATCGACGATCGATGGAAAAACGCCGGCGTCGGCGAGGATCCGCAGCTTCGCGTCGACGAGGTCACGTTTGGCCGCGACGAGCAGAACGTTCATTTCGTCGGAATTGCGCCCTGCATCGAGAATCTGAAAATCGAGCTCGACGGATTCTACATCCGGCACGTGCTGCTCTGCTTCCCAACGCATGAGCTCGCGCGCCTGCTTTTCCTTGACACGCTCGGTCTGAATCTTCTTGATGATCACGTCCCGGCCGCCGACGGCTGTCACGATATGCTTGGTGCTGACCTTCGCGGTGTCGAGCGCCGCGCGAATCGCGTCCGAGACGATCCCCGGGTCCATGACTTCGCCTTCGACAATAGCGTCTGGTTGAAGCTTCGTGATCGCGACCTTGACGAGCTCAGGAAGACCTTTGCCGTGATCGATGACGGCGATCTTGATGAGGCCCGATCCAACGTCGAGACCAACTGTCGTTTTCCCGCGGCTGAAAAGTGCCATGAATGCGAGGGGTAGGAGACTTCCATGTGATTGCACGCTAGACACGAGATTCACATTGCGGCGAGGTAACAGCGCAAAGGTCACATCTCATAAACGGCAGACCACGCTTGCTCACTCACACGCGTCACTCGGGGTGCGCCCCCGGGATCGCGTGCAGATATCACCGCAAGGGAAATTCTTCGGCGAAGCAGTGTGGCTCCGCCTGATGTGACACGCCCTTCGCCGACAACGAGAAAGACCGCTGTATCGAGCCGTGTGATGTAGACAGTACTCTCGAGCGAATTGTCAGCGACGGGATTCTCCACAATGACTCCTCCAACCGCGAGACCGTCACACGCTGCGGCGTCCCACGAGCTCATCGCAGTCAGCACCGCCAGCTCGGCGAACGCCGTCGCGCGCTGGTCGAGCATCTCGGCTGCTCCGCTACGACTATCCTGATTGGCCGCGAACATCGCGCCGGTAACGAGGACGGCGATGAGGACAAGCGCCATGAGAGCTGCCGCGAGGGCAAAGGCGGGGCGCGCCTTCATCGAAGTCGATTCCGCGGCGACACGCTGACAACGACCGAGTCCCGGTAGGACTTGCGGGCATCGCCGGCGAGAGCCCGGCGCCGGGTCTCACCGCGAAGTACGATGTCAATTCGAGCGAGCGTATTGCCCGATGCGCCTGACGAAAGCTCATCGCCGCGCGCGTTGAAGTATCGAAACGCAACTCCGCTTTCGCCACGACTTGAATACGCGCGATATGGGCCGCTCAATGGTTGAATGGCCGCACACGATTGAGAAACCGATGCGCTGCAGCGACGGTAGCCGAGGTACCAGAGATTATCCGACGACCGGTAGATGCTGTAGCGCGCACGACGAACGAAACGAACGAGCGATCCCTTGCGGATGCCGGCGATCGAGCTACCGCCGAGAGTGACTCCATATCCGGTCGCTCCCGCTGACGCATCAGCGGGACTCGTGAAGCCAGTAGCTGCCGGACACGCCGATGCGAAACTTCGCGTCGCGAACGCCGCAATCTTCCGCGTCTCCCAGCGAGGGGAATCAGTACTCTCCGACGGCACGATGTAGACAGCAATGAGGTCGCCGGTGTCGGGCGTTGCGAGGAGCGATGTGAGTGTGTTGCCGCTCGCGAGCGTGGCCGGCGGCAAGGTGATTGACCCGCTCGCAGGCGCAGTGCAGACAACTGACGTACCAATAGTCGCGAATAGCTCGACGGCGGAATCGGACATGAGCGGGACCCCATATGCGGTTATCGCCCCGCGAATGTCCGCCACGAGGATGTCCGATGCATCGCGGAGCTGCGACTTCACCTCCAGCATCTCGACAGCGGCCGCATAAAACCGCTGCTGCCGCACCAGCGTGGCAGTGGCAGCAGTTGCGACAACGCCGGCGATCGCGACCGAGACGATCAGTTCGGTGAGTGTAAATCCACGGGGAGTCACTCGCACGGAGCAGCCGAGCGGTAGATGTCGGTATGAAACCCGCGGCTGTCGTAACGACGGATGGTCTGAATGAGGGTTAGCCGTGAGCCGGTCACGACAGTCTGCCAGTCGCCGGTGACACCGGGCGCACGGTCCGATCCGGTTGCTTCAGCGCACGGCAGAGCATGCACGTTCTCGTTGCGTGAGCGGGCGATGCCAAGTCCTCGCGAGCGATGCCCCGACGCCGTGATTTGGCGCGCCATTGCCGCCGATGACGCGGCCAGGCCAAGAGCGCCGATCGCGAGAACGAGCGTCGCGATCAGTACCTCCACCAGCGTCAGTCCCAGTCGCTGCTTCAGAGTCATGTGCTGACACTACGACATCGATCGGGGAGGCCGACATCAGCCTGCGACTTGGATCATCGAACCGTCGCAAAACGACAAGGGCGGCCTCGCGGCCGCCTCGACACTCGAACCATCCTGCGGACAATCGCGACGGGTTGCGCCGTCGCGACCGTCCACGGCTCAGGATCGGATCAGGTGCAGGTGATCAGGCCCTGGGCCGACGACGCGCAGGTTCTCGTGGTGAGCGAATGCGTCGCTGCGGCCGACCAGCTTGCGTTCGGAGCAGGAACTGCCGTTGCAACAACCGTCACGTTCGCCGACGGAAGGAAGCCCTGCATCGTCGCCGGCGTGGCCGACGTGCCGCTGAAGTAGACGCCAGCGCTGTCAGCAGCGTAGCTCTCTTCGTAGGTCGCGAGGTTGCGAAGATCCGCCTTCATCGATGCGACGTAGGCCTTTTCCTTTGTGTTCGCGAACTTCGGAATCGCAATCGCGGCCAGGATGCCGATGATGACGACGACGATGAGCAGCTCGATCAGCGTGAAACCCATTTTGTTGCGTACCATTGTGTTGCTCCTGAGAGAGTTGAGAGAATACTGCGTTTGCTTCGGGGGGAAGACGACGCGGTATCGTACAATCGCGGATGATCCGGCGTTGGTCGAAATTCCCGAATCGCGAGCGGGCTACATTTTCGATCGATGTCCTCGGCATTAGGGCGCGTCGAAGTTGGGCGTCGCGACCGATTGAGTCAATTCCGGGCCTCGGCCATGTAGATTTGATGGTTATGAATCTTCTGGCCCTCCTCCAGGGCCCACCTGAGCACATCGGGATCGGAGCGGTTTCGGGCCACCTCGCCATCGTGCTTCTACTCGTTCTGGCCAATGCGTTCTTCGTCGCTGCCGAGTTTGCGCTCGTGGCCGTGAGACGGAGCCGGATCGACGAGATGGCTGAAGCCGGCGAGCGCCGCGCAAAGAATGTGCAGAAGGTCCTGTCGCATCTCGACCGATATATCGCCGGGACGCAACTTGGGGTGACGCTGGCGTCGCTGGCCCTTGGCTGGGTGGGCGAGCCGGCGATGGCGGCCGTGCTCGACAGCTTGCTTCAGCTGTTCGGTTTGCCGCCCGCACCGGCTGGCGTGCACACCGGTGTGGCGCTCGCCGTCGGCTTTTTCATTCTGACGTTCCTGCACATCGTGTTCGGCGAGCTCGCGCCGAAAACTATTGCCCTTGTGAAGCCGGAAGGCGTCAGCAAGTTCGTCAGCACGCCGCTCATGTTCTTCTCGCGAGTCATGAGTCCGGTGATCCGGATTTTCAATGGTGCAGCGAATGGCGTGTTGAGCCTCTTTGGATTCAGTCCGATTCCGGGAATCCAGAGTCACTCGCCCGAGGAGCTTCGACTGCTCGTGATGCAGGCGCGCGCGCACGGAACGCTTGACGAATCAGATAGCGCGATGCTTGCCGGGGTATTCGACTTTCACGAGAAGAAAGCGCGCGATGTGATGCGCCCGCGGACGGAAGTTGTGGCACTCGACATCGATGCGACCGAAGAGGAAGTCTGGTCGCTTGTGAGGGAAGAGAGATACTCCCGATATCCCGTTTACCGTGAGTCCCTCGACGACGTCGTCGGCGTGTTCCTCGCAAAGGATCTCTGGCTGAGGGAGGATGCGGCTGCGTTTTCTGTCGCTGCGCTGACGCGTGAGGCGCTCTATGTGCCCGACAGCCGGCCGGCCGAACGTGTGCTCGATGACCTCAGGCGGACGCGCGCGCACATGGCTGTTGTTCTCGATGAATACGGCGGCACGGCCGGGATCATGACGATGGAAGATCTCATCGAGGAAGTGATTGGCGATATCTCCGACGAATACGACATGGCAGCGCGCACTGCGATCGAGTCGAACGGCGTGCTCGAGCTCGATGGAACCATGTCGCTCATCGATGTGCGCTCCGACCATCGCGTTCAAATACCCGAGGGCGATTGGACAACGCTCGGCGGATATGCATTTGCGCAGCTCGGACGACTCCCGCGGATGGGGGATCGTGTCGCTGTTCCCGGGGGTGAGCTCGAGGTGATTGCGATGGATGGCAGACGAATCGCTGCCCTGCGCGTTCATCGCGCGCAACCGACGCCGGCGGAGCGATCAGGAGCGGGAGGATAGCAACCGCGCACGATCCGTACACCGCGCTGCGCTTCCACGATTTCAGGTTGTTCCTCTTTGGCCGAATTCTTGGCGTAATCGGCTGGCAGATGCTACAAGTCGCGCTCGGGTGGGAGTTGTACGAGCGCACGCATTCGGCATTTGCGCTCGGTCTCGTCGGGCTCGTGACGGCGGTTCCGGTAATTCTGCTCGCGTTACCGGCAGGTCATCTGGCCGATCGGATGGACAGGAAGAAGATCGTGATCGGCAGCCAGATCCTGTTTGTGGCGATGTCGCTGTCGCTCGCGGCTGTGTCGCATGTGCAGGGCCCGATTCCGCTGATCTTTGCCATTCTTCTCGTGCGCGGAATCGGACAGGCGTACAACAATCCGGCGCGCTCGGCGTTGCTGCCGCGGCTTGTTCCGGTCGAGGTGTTCACCAACGCGGTGACGTGGGCGAGCAGTGCATTTCAGACTGCTGCTGTCGTCGGTCCGGCGCTTGGCGGGGTCATTATCGCGCTTCAGCATCGCGCGACCGGTGCGTACATCGCCGATGCGTGCGTGACGTCGGTGTACCTCGTGATGCTGCTCGGCATTCGCGGTGATACTTCCGCTCAGACCTCGGCGACAGCGATGAAGCCGAAGGAGAAGATGACGCTCGAATCGCTCGTCGCGGGACTGAAGTTCGTGAAAGAGACGAAAGTGGTTCTCGCGGCGTTGACGCTCGATCTGTTCGCCGTGTTGCTTGGCGGTGCGACTTCCCTGCTACCTGTTTTTGCAAAGGACATTCTTCATGTCGGGCCTGAGGGACTTGGCTGGTTGCGGGCGGCTCCGTCGGTTGGCGCACTGATTGTGATGATGACGATTGCGCACAGGCCGCCGATGCAGCGAACCGGGTGGACGCTGATTGGCTCTGTCGCCGGCTTCGGTGTGTGTACGATTGTCTTCGGTTTCTCAAAGTCGTTTGGGCTGTCGATGGCGATGCTGTTTCTGCTCGGTGGCCTCGACGGCATCAGCATGATCGTGCGAGGCACGCTGGTTCAGCTGTGGACCCCGGATGAGATGCGTGGCCGGGTGTCGGCGGTCAACAGCGTGTTCATCGATATGTCGAACGAGCTTGGCGGATTCGAGTCGGGCGCGCTCGCGGCGGCGGTCGGGCCGGTGGCGGCGGTTGTGGGCGGCGGGATCGGGACGATCCTCGTCGTTACCGCGGTCGCGGGCGCGTGGCCGGAGTTGAGAAATCTCGACGCGCTCGCACCACCTGACGCCGCGGTTTAGCGATCGTTTGCAGCAAGCCGGCGGAGAGTCTCGCGATCCATTCTATGCCCGCCGTCGAATGTCACGAGCTTGTACGGAATGCCTTTCTCCGTCATGACCGCCTCGTAATCGGCGATCATCCCCGAGTCGGCGAACTGGTCCCTCTTTCCATAGACGATCGTTAGCTCGACTCGGTGAAAGAATTCGGCAGCCTCATTGAGATCGGCGTCCTTGGGAAGGAGCGAGCCCCACATGATGAGTTTGTCGGCGCGCGCTTTCCCCCGGGTGAGCCAGCGGTGAGCGGTCGCGCCGCCCTGCGAGAAACCAAGCACTGTGATCCGCAAGCGCTCCCGATCGACTCCTCCGAGAACGTGATCATACAGCGCATCGAGATAGTTGACATAGTCAACTATCTCGGCGTCACGATCCTCGCGGGTCATCCACGTTGCGCCAACTTTAGCGTCGGCCGCGTGAAAGCCGGGGACCTGTGCGACATAGAAACGTGACAACGCTTCGGGCACGACGATCAGACGGTTCAGGGATTCGATGCAGGTGAACTCGGTGGCGAAATCCGCCGCGAGCTGGCCGTAGCCGTGGCAGCAGAACCAGACATCCGTTATGTCCAGGCCGGGATGGCCGAGGGTGAAAAAGCGGGCCGTGCGCTCTACGGCCAGGTGATTTGACGTGGGCATCTGTCGAATCTATCGCCATGGAACCTAAGCGAGGCCCGCTGCTCCGGCTGCCCGGGTAACTGGTGACGGGTAGCCGGTACCTGGTAACTGGTAACCGATTTACTGGGATCAGATGATCGGGCGCCGGATTGCCAGGTACCGGGAGCCCGGTATCTGGTACCACATACCAGTGTCTGGTCAGTCTCGAGGCGAAAGTGGAATGTCTCTTGCCATTTTCTCCGCCCATGAAAACATCTGCAGTAACCGCGATGCTTCTCCTCCTCGCATCGACCGCGTGTTCGGTGTCGTCCGACCAGGAGCAACAGATGGGAGACCAGGCCGCGCAGCAAGTCGCAGCTCAGCTCCCCATCGTCGACGATCCGTATCTTACGAGCTACATCAACGAGCTCGGCGATACGATCGCGGCCCATACGAGCCGCTCGGATCTCCAGTGGCACTTCTATATAGTGAACTCGCATCAGGTGAACGCTTTTGCGCTGCCCGGTGGTTACATCTACGTCAACCGCGGTTTGATCGAATCAGCAGACCGGGTTGACGAGCTTGCCGGCGCCCTTGGTCATGAGATCGGACACGTGCTGCTGCGTCACTCCGTTAAGCAATCGCAGCAGCAACAGAAGATCGGCATCGTCGCGACGCTCGCCTGCACGCTGACCAACATCTGCAACAACGGTATTGCGCAGGCGGCGATCAACGTTGGAGGAAGTGCTCTCATCTCACGTTACAGTCGCAAGGACGAGCTCGAGGCCGACTCCGAGGCAGTCGAAAATGTGCTTCGTGTAAAAATTGATCCCGAAGGAATTCCGGCGCTGTTCAATGCCCTCGTCGAGCAGCGCAAGTCACAGCCATCTGTCGTAGCGGGCTGGTTCTCTACTCACCCGCTCGAGGAATCGAGAATCGTGCAGGCAGAGCGGTTGATTGCCGCGAAAGGCGCCGACCGCACATCGGGCCTCATTCAGAATCTTCCAAGCTATGCGGAGTTCCGGCAGAAAGTGTCGTCGTTGCCAGAGCCGCCCGCGCCTCCTCAACTCAAGAGCCAGCAGTGAGAAGCTTGATTGAGGCGGTACTCAACGGGCATTAATAGCCAGCGACCGTCGACTCACCACGCCATTCCGAACGGATCTCCCGGCGGTGCACGCAATGCCGGACTCGGTGTCGGCAGCTCCTGTCGCTCGATCCATCGCCTGAAATCGCCCGCAATCGCCATCCAGTGCGCACGCTCGCCCTCGCTTCCTGACGCCGAGAGCGCCCGTGCGCGCTTCATCAGCTCTGTCATCTTGAGCTCGACGAGCGACCGCACTTCCGGAGCCGCTTCCTTGTCCGCCGCGAGTAGCAGCATTCGATCCGCAACAGCCCGCTGACCCACACGTCGCAGCGCCGCCATTTTCGGCGCCTCGGTGCGCGATGTCTTCCAGCTCGACGCCAGCGCGTCGATCGTTTCGCCAAGTGTGAGCGGTGATGAGCCGCGAGTCGAGAACTGAACAATGCGCGCGGTTCGCTCCCGCTCGAGCACACCGTCAACGATCATCTGCGCCAGCGTCCGTGCCGCGCCAAGCTCGTCGAACGCGGGGCGAGTTCGGCTGTTGAACAACTCCACATACGGATTGTAGGAGAACGGACGAGGCCCGAGCAGCGACAGTACAGTATCGGGAATCGCCAGCTCCGACGGACTCATCGCCGCGATGAGAGCGTTGAGCGCCCGGCGCTGCGTCGGCCCGTCGATCGGATGTGTCGCGACAGTTCTGTCACCGCGAATCGAATTGGCGTACTCCATTCCACCGATGGTCTTGGAGAGCGAATTGATCGCAAACCGGTGAAACAGATAAATCGGAACGAACCGCTCCTGAAGCAGAGCGACCGGCTCGCCGACGCGAATGTTGCGCTCCCCGAATTTCGACAGGGCAACGCGACGAACAGCCATTTCGTGATTCAGGAACTCCGTTGGCGTCGATGCATCGTCCCACAGGTTTGCACGCGGGTCGGACGCGTAGTCGGGACGCGCATCGGCGTCAGAGAGGAACACAAGGCGGCGGCGAAGACCGTCCGCAACGATAGCGCGCAGTGAATCCTGCTCGGTGCCAGGAGGAAATATTCCGTAGCCCCAATGAATTGAGAAAACGTCAAACGCTCCGGGCCCGACAGCGTAGGCCTTCGAGATGTCGATGTTACCGTTGCCATTGAGCCGCACACGGGGAGGTGGATAATCCATCACCGAGCCACGCTCATACGTCGACGCGATATAGTTATGCGACAGGCCGAGCGTGTGTCCAACCTCGTGCGCGCTGACCTGCCGGACGCGGGCAAGGACGAATGCAGTATCCGCCGCGGCTGCATCCGCACCCATCAGCCCCGCATACAGATTGTAATCGGTGCGTGCGCGATGGCTATCGAGTCGAGCCTGGCCCTTGATGATCTCGCCGGTGCGCGGATCGCCCATCGATCCGCCGACTGACCATCCGCGCTCGTTGCGATTCTCCCACTGAAGCACGTTGTATCGTGCATCGAGAGGGTCGACACCTTCCGGCAGATCCTCGACCCTGAATCCGCCCTTGAGACCTGCCTGGTCGAACGCCTGAATCCACCAGCTCACGCCCTGCTTCGTTGCAGCCCGAACAGGTTCAGGAATTCCCCGGTCGATGTAGTAGACGATCGGATTCTTGATCGGGCTGTTCGGGTCGGCAGGATTGACACGCTCAAGTCGGTGGCGACTTATCCACCGAACCTCGAGAGGACTCTGAATCGGCTGCGCGTAATCCTTCAAGACAAGTCCGAAGAAGCCGGTGCGCGGATCGAGTACACGCGGCTTGTAAGAATCGTTCGGCAACTTGAGCAGCGAGATGTGCTGCCTGAGCGTGAATGATTTTCCATCGGGCACGATCGTCGATATGGTCTGGCCTGGTTTTCCACTTGTCGCGTACGTGAGCGCGACGTCGATCTCGTCGTTTTCCGGAAATGCTTTCGTGTACGGTCTGTAGATGCTCGATCTGTCGCGCGCAACGGAATAGCTGCCCTCGTTGCTCGACGTCAACGTTCCGGCGACGTCGTTCCAGTCGCGCATGAAAAAGTCCGTCGCGTCGACGAGCACCCTGCCCCGAGCCTGCGCCAGAATCGGAAGCGCCCCGGCCGTGCTCGGCGGAAATGCTTCGGCGACAGTGCGAACGTGCGCCGGATTATCGACGGCCGAGCTGCGGTAATTCCAGTTCTCGAACACGACAAGCACGTGGTCGCCGTTGCGGTCGAAGCGCGCGACGTAGTTGTCGCCGCCTGCGCCGCGATCAATTCCGATCGGATTGGAGCCGAGGCCGGTTGCCTGGCCAACGAACATCAGGGCGCGCATCGAGTCTGATGGAATCTCGAGCAGGATTTTTCCTGTCTTGTTGTCAAGATACATCGGGATGAAGCCGTCCTTTCGCTCCATCCCTGCAGTCTTCGCATCGAACTGCGAGGTCGCGGGCGAA
>JBBSFT010000097.1:0-10304 GCA_038254845.1 Gemmatimonadales bacterium
AGATGACAGAGCTCCCACGCAACATGATGCAGCGGCAGCAGCAGGAGGATGGTACGACAAAGACAGTATTTGTCGCCGACTCCGAGCAGATCATCTCCGACTATTCAGCCCCCGGGCCTGACGGGGTACGCCTGCTGGTGATGGGCAAGGTAAATCATGGCGGCGCCGGTTGACTGTGCAGCGCCCACGCCGCGGTCCGCGGCTTGATCGGTGAGATAGTCAACAAGGGAGATGACGACCGCGACATCGTCGTCGACATGGAAGCCGGCCTCGAACATCTCTCGCGGGGAACAGGGAAGCACTTGTCAAAATTCATTGCTACCATCGAGCCCTACTACCGGTCGATGGAAGTGGCGAACCGGGTGACGGCGCTGGCTCGCGAGCTTGGAATAGAAGACGTGGTGGCCGTATCGACAAAGGTTCGCGACGACGCCGACAGAAAGGCGATCGCGGATTACTGCTCAGCACATTCGATGGTCCTGGCGGGAGAAATTCCGTACGATCCGCGTTTGCTCGAGGCGGAACGCAACGGCAAGACGCCGATCGACTTCGATCCGTCATCGCCGGCCGTAAAGGCCATCGAACGGCTCGCGGATTCGCTCATTGGTCCCGGGTAAAGGTGTAGACATGTCCCGCGGAGGTAGCTTGCGTTCGATTTGTGTACCGGCCCGATTTCTGTTTCTTGCGTTTGCGCTGGGCGTGCCGACAATCTCAGGGGGGCAGGTTCTCTCGCTCGTCGGAAAGAACGACCTCGGCGGGAAAGGCCTGAACGGAGACATTACGGTAGTTGGGACAACAGTGGTCGTCGGGGCGGGAATCATGGCCGCAGCTGGCGTGCACGCGCATCTGTACAATCCGTATCCGTGCCCTGCTGTAACGATCAAACTGGTCGATGCATCGCGCCCCGAGTCGCCAACCGTAGTGGGGACTATCCCCGTACCAGCCGGAGTGGCCGCGCACGGAGTCTCTGCGCGTCACGTCGACACGCAAGCGTTCAAGGGCGATCTCCTTGCTGTCGCCATGCAGCTGTGCGGAGCGGCCGGATCGACGGTCGACCGAGGCGTTGCATACTACGACATAACCAATCCGGCAGCGCCCACGCTCCTTGGTCGGTACATGGCGGATGCCGACGTTGTCCAGCCGGACAGCGTTCCTCCTTGCGGCCCGCCACCGGGAAAAAACAGCGATCGATGCGCATCGTCGCAGCACTCGGTATCGCTCATACAGCGACGCGACGGTCGTGTCTTCTCGCTTTCGCTCGAGCCTGGTGCATCAGCTTCGAAGCTTCCATCGGGCGATCTTCGCGTGGTTGATGTGACGGACCCTCGGCACCCGGTTCAAACGGGTGCGTTTCCGGCGCCTGGCGTCCCGATTTTTTCCAACAACGGCTGCCGTCCATTCAGCGCCGGGCACGGCGCCGGCTTCTCACGCGACGGAACGCGCGGACTCCTGGCTTATTACGACGGGGGATTGTTTGTCGTCGACCTGCCGCAATCGGGAAAGCCTGCGGAGCTCGGACATTTCAAATATCCGTCCGACCGGAGCTTCGAAGGTAGCGCCGCCTACGTGGCGTCCGCGACCATCAATGGGCGCGACCTCGCCTTGATTTCAGAAGCCGACTTCATCGCGCCGACGACTACTCTCGAAGTCAGCGGCCCGCCTTCGGTTTCAGGATCGAAGTTCGGTTGCGAGGCAATCTTCACTCTGTACGACCCTCAGAAAAAAGCGCAGCTCTACCATCAGAAGGGGATGAGTGTCCGCGGCTCACTTGCATACATCGGCCGCGGATGTGCGACGAGTAACTCGCCCGACATGCACACAGACATGGCGATGATGCATGACAGTGTCGGCGTGCCTGCCGATCCATACCTCGGCGACGCGAAGGGTCATATCGTGCTGATCGACAGAGGCAAGCAATCGACACAGCCGAACCTGCCCGCATCAGGATCGGGGTGTTCAATTGCCGATCGCGTGCGGCGCGCGCAGCAGGCCGGTGCGGTGGGAGTGGTCCTCCTCCAGACGGCTGCAGCAGCGCCGGAGGCATTTTCACCTGACGGCGACCCAGCCGGCGTCGGCATTCCGGTGATGATGATCGACAAGAAAGACGGTGACGCGTTGCGTTCCGTTCTTTGTCCGTCGGTGGTGGCGAAAGGTTGCGCTGGCACGCCTCCTGTCATCGCATCGATGCGTGACGCCCCGGGCGAATGGGGAGCTTTCAGGATTGTCGATGTCACTGAGCCGGCTTCGCCTCGCGAGCTTGCCGTGTTTCGAACTGCGCGTTCGAATATTTTTCCGCCGCCAGACTTCAGCGTATTCTCGCCCCAGCGTGCAGCAGTGAGTGGAAGCCTCGCCATCGTTCCATGGAATTCAGACGGTGCTCGCGCAATCGACTTGAGCGGTCCTGTTCCGCGCGAGGTTGGATCGTTCGTACCTCCTGACGTCGCGGATCCTACCGGAACATTGCCCAAGAAAGCGTACGTGGTCGGGGTGGCACTCATGTCGAAAGCCGACGTGACACAGAGCGGTACGGCGCGGCAATATGTTGTTGTCAGCGACGTGAATTCGGGTCTTTACGTGCTGGCGCTCGGAACTGCCCGATCAGTTTCCGTCAAGCAGTGACGAGAGTGCGTCACCGGTCAGATTGAAGCCCAGCACGGCTGCTGTGATCGCGAGCCCGGGGAACAGGGCAAGCCACCAGCCCACACGGAGCAGGCCGGCTGCCTGACCAGCCAGTGTTCCCCATGTGATCACAGCGGGATCGCCGAGCCCGACGAAGCCGAGGCTCGCTTCGATGAGAATCACCTGGCCCATCATGAGACCGACCATCACAAGCACCGCGGGCATCACCTGCGGCAGTAGCACGCGGCGAAACAGGTACAGCCGGGAAGCACCAAGTGCTTCACTCGCGAGGACGTAGTCAAGCTGCCGCGTCGCCAGAACCTCGCCGCGAACCACTCTTGCGAGAACCGGCCACGAGGTGAGTGCCAGCAAAATCACGAGGCGGGCAGACCCCGGTCCGAAAACGGCAATCACGATGGTGACGAGGAAGAACCGTGGCAGCACCTGAAACGCCTCGGTGAGACGCATCAGCAGGTCGTCGACAGTTCCGCCAAACGAGCCTGCGAGCATTCCGATCGTAACTCCACAGACCGCCGACAACACTCCGGTCGAAATGGCGATCAGGAGAGAGGCTCGGGCGCCGAACAATACATCGCTGAAGAGATCCCGTCCGATTGCGTCTGTGCCCATGATGTGCGCACTCGAGGGCTGCATCAGCGACGGCCCGGAGATCAGCGACGGGTTGAACGCTGTGAGCCACGGCGCGAGCGCGGCGAGTACCACCACAAGCGCTATAAGAGACACGCCGAGCATCCCGACCGGCCTCGTGAGCGCGCGTGTCGACAAGGCCGACCGCGCTCGATCAGCGGACTCGAACACGCGGATCGAGAATGCCATAAGCCAGATCAGTCACAAGATTGGTGATGACGACAGCCAGCGAAACAACCATGAACAACGTGAGGAGGAGGGGAGTGTCCCGCGTCTGGATCGCGGTCAACATCAAGCGGCCCACCCCGGGCCAGCCAAATACGATCTCGATGACCACTGCGCCGGCAATCAACTGGCCTGCTCGCGCTCCAACAACAGTGATTACGGGAAGAATCGCGCGCGGCAGTGCATGACGGAAAAGAACGCGCGCTTCGGTCAGTCCTTTCGCTCGCGCGGTTCGAACATGCTCGCGCTTCAGTTCGTCGATGAGCCCGGCGCGAGTCAGGCGAATGAGTGCGGCTATTTCCTGCGACGCGAGCACAAGCGCCGGCAGAACGAGATGCCATGCAATATCAAGCCACCTTGCCGGACCGGTTTGCGTGCTTCCCGCGCTTGTCATCCCCTGAACGGGAACAATGCCGATCTTCAGGGCAGCGACGAGAATCGCGAGCTGCGCAATCCAGAACGTTGGTGCTGAATAGAGCACGAGCACCGCTGAACGGATGCCAATGTCTCGCGGGCTTTCAGGCCTCCGCGCCGCGACCGCCGCAAGAGGAATCGAGACGACAATGGAGATCAGCAGAGCCGTACCAGTGAGCAGTAGTGTTGCGGGGGCGCGCTCGAGAATCAAAGCCACGGTACTTCGTCCCTGAACGTAGGACATTCCCATGTCGCCCGACGCCACCCTGCCGAAGTAGGTAAGGAGCTGCGCAGGCAACGGCCGGTCGAGCCCGAACCGCTCGCGCATGAAAGCATAGTACGACGCGTCGCCGTTCTCGCCGGCCAGCGCAGCAACAGGGTCACCGGGTGCAAGATGCACGAGCAGAAAGCCGGTCAACACAATGAAAAAAATTGTCGGCGCGACCATCAGAAGCCGGCGCGCGACGAACCACCGGCTGTTCAATTGCGGCAGTGCGCGGTTGCGGCGAAGTGCGGCGAGTTGCTGAAGCCCGTGCACCGCGTGTTATAGGCCCGTGTGTTCAGCGTCTCGACCAGCCATACATACGGCTGGTCCCTCACCGCTATTTCCTGGATGCGATGGTAGAGTCGCTTCCTCGCGGTTGTGTCGAGTGCGGAAGACGCTGAGTCGAAGAGAGCGTCAACGACAGAATTCCGGTAAGCGGCCGTATTCGAGAACGGAACTGGGCCTATACTCGACGTCACGTATTGACGCCGCACCCCGATCTCGGGATCGGATCCGTTGCAATACGAAATGATCGCAGTGTCGAAGTCACGTTTCTTGAAGACAGCTTCGCTGAACACCGCGGCCTCGAGAGCTTTCACTTGAAGATCGATGCCGACCGCACGAAGCTGTGCGCGAAGAAGGTCTCCATACTGCGTTTGCCCAGGCATCGCAGTAAATCCCACTGTTAGTGATGTCCCGTTCGCCACGCCTTTCACTCCCCGCGACGCGCGTATCGCCCCGGTCCCTCGCCTCCAGCCTGCCTCGTCGAGAAGGCGCGATGCAGCCAGAGTGTCGAATTCAGGCACAGGCAGATCGTCGGCGTGTGCGAAGCCAATACCAGAAGAGATGGGCGCATCGGCAACGCGGCCTTCGCCGAAGAGAACGCGCTCGAGAACCTGGCGGCGATCGATCGCATGCGCGATTGCCCGCCGAACCCGGATATCCCCAAAAACCGGACGGTCGAGATTGAAGCCGAGTGTGCTCACACAGTTGCTGCCTCCGGAGTAGCCTCGCGTCTGCTCTACCTTGAAGCGTGGATCTCGCCGCAGCCGTTGCCTTTCGGGACCTGGAACTCCAAACAGCCAGTCCACTTCGCCAGCTTCAAGCGCGATCACCTGAACCGCCTGATCAGGAATAATGCGAAGGACCAGCGTCCTTATCGACGGCTGGCCGCGGAAATACTCCGCGTTGGCTGCAAACCGGATTTCCGTTCCCGGCGAGTAGGAAACGAACTTGTACGGTCCGGTTCCAACTGGCGCAATGTTCGCGGGATTGCGGAGCGGATCGCCCGATGCGAACACGTGCTCAGGCATGATTGGAGCTTCCTCGACGTTCAGTTGCTGTAGCAGCGCGGCGTACGGTCGCTTGAAGACGAACTCCACCGTGAATTCGTCCGGCGTATCGATGCGGGCGAGAACGGGCAGGAGGGACGCACGCGTACGCGCATGAAACTTGAGCAGCAGCTGTTCGAACGTGAACTTCACGTCAGCGGCCCGGAACGGTTTTCCATCGTGCCAGCGTACATCACGCCTAAGATGGAACCGATATAGCGTTCCGCCATTTTCGATTTCCCACCTTTCTGCGAGGCCGGGTATCGGATTTAGCCGGTCATCGACCTCGACTAACCCGTCGTAAAGCACTCCGGCAGCGGTGTGTACCCCGCCGTTGGTGGTGATGGCCGTGTTGAGCTGCCCGGGGTCACTTCCGATCGCAGCGACGAAAGGGCGGACGGCGCGAACGTCGGACGTGCACCCAGCCGCGGTCAGCGATATGGCCGTTCCGAGTAGATACAGCCAACTCCGGTGTAGAAGTCTTCGGCTCAGGTGAATTCTCGATGTTTATAACATGTATAAGCAACGTTCACAGGATGGCGTTCGATAGACCGTACCGGTTGATTCAGGCGTTTTGTCTCGTACTGCTCGGGTCGCGCCCGCTTGACGCTATCAAATCCGCTATCTATATCGATTGTATGGTACATCTGCCAGCGTGGAGTGGTTCTTGGCCTGGGGCGGCGCTCATTGCAATTCACGAACGGGATGCGACTCGATGAAATACGTTGACGAGTTCCGCGATACACAGCTCATAACGCAGGCGGCAGCGGAAATTCGCCGCCTTGCCGACCCGTCGCGTCACTACAGGCTGATGGAAGTCTGCGGCGGACATACGCACGCGATCTACAGATTTGCCTTGCAGGATATTCTGCCTGACAACATCGAGCTGGTGCATGGGCCCGGTTGCCCGGTCTGCGTGCTGCCGATGGGGAGGGTCGATGACGGGTTGTCGATCGCATCGGATCCAAAGGTGATCCTCACCGCGTTCGGTGACATGATGAGGGTTCCCGGGAGGAACGGCACTCCGCTCGAGCACAAGGCGCGTGGCGCCGACATCCGGATGGTCTACTCGCCGCTCGACGCACTCAAGCTCGCGCAACAGAACCCGGAACGTGACGTCGTGTTTTTTGCAATTGGCTTCGAGACCACGGCGCCGTCCACTGCGCTCACTCTCAGGCGAGCGCGCGCGCTCGGCGTCAAGAACTTTTCCGTGTTCTGCAACCACGTCACGATCATTCCCGCTATCCGCGCGATTCTCGATTCGCCCGACATGCGTGTCGAGGCGTTCATCGGGCCCGGCCACGTCTCGACTGTGATCGGCTGCAGGCCATACGAGTTCATCTGCCGCGATTACGGCAAACCGCTCGTTACATCGGGCTTCGAGCCGCTCGATGTACTCCAGTCGATTGTGATGATTCTCCGGCAACTTCAGGCTGGCACGGCATTCGTCGAGAACCAGTACGCCCGCGTGGTGCCGTGGGAGGGGAATCTGCCGGCACTTCGAGTGATGGCCGAGGTGTTCGAGCTGCGACCATTTTTCGAGTGGCGCGGCCTCGGCTTCATCTCGCAGTCGGCGCTCAAGCTTCGCGACGCGTATGCAGAGTTCGATGCAGAGACCCGCTTCAACATTCCTGGCATTCGCGTCACCGACCCGAAGGCCGCGCAGTGCGGTGAAGTGCTCAAGGGCGTTCTCAAGCCGCATCAATGCAAGCTTTTCGGAAAGGAATGCACGCCAGAGAAGCCGGTTGGAGCGTTGATGGTGTCGTCGGAAGGGGCATGCGCGGCGTACTATAACTACGCGCTTCGAGCGACTGCCGCAGTCAGCGTGTAGCGACCCCGATATCGACATCTCTCCACTTACCAACGTGCCAGACAGAAAATCGAAGATCCGTTTTTCGGATCCGCAGATCGAGATGGCGCACGGTGCTGGCGGCAAGGCGAGCCGCCGTCTCATCGAGGGCTTGATTGCCCCGGCGTTTGGTGGCTCACTGCTAGAGTCTCTCGGCGACGCTGCCTATCTCGACATCGGCGGAGCAAAGCTGGCATTCACCGCCGACAGCTTTGTCGTCAAGCCGTTGCGGTTTCCCGGCGGATCGATTGGAGATCTCGCGGTAAATGGAACCGTCAACGATCTCGCGGTGTCGGGCGCGATTCCAACCGCGCTCGTCGTCACGTTGATACTGGAAGCGGGATTGTCGTCGGAAGTTCTCGAGGTCGAGATGCGGGCGATCGCGTCGGCTGCCGCCAATGCGGGAGTATCGATAGTTGGGGGCGATACGAAGGTCGTCGAGCATGGAATGGCAGACGGCATGTACATCACGACGGCGGGAATTGGTGCCGTCGATTCACGTGCCTCGTGCTCGCCGAAGCGCGTTCTGCCCGGCGACCGGATCATTCTGTCGGGTCCGATTGGCGATCACGGTATCACGATTCTTCTTGCCCGAGGCGAGATCGATCTCGAAACGGATCTGAGATCCGACACGCGGGCGGTTTATCCGATGATCGAAGCGCTCATCTCGCGCGTTGGTCACGGCGTTCACTGGATGCGCGATCCGACGCGTGGCGGCGTTGCGAGCGCGCTCAACGAGCTGGCAGCGGACGCCCGCGTCGCGATTGCGCTAATGGAAGATTCGATTCCTGTGCGCGACCAGGTTCGCGGGGCATGCGAGATTCTCGGTCTCGAGCCGATGCACATCGCAAACGAAGGACAGTTTCTCGCCGTCGTCTCGGCCGATTGCGCCGATGACGCGCTCGACGCGGTCAGGTCTGTTCCCGGCGGGGAAGAAGCGGTGGTCATCGGTGAAGTGCGCGACGCGCCGGCGCGTACGGTGATGTCGATCTCAGGCTACGGTGGCACGCGCGTCGTCGACATGCTCGTCGGCGATCCGTTGCCGAGAATCTGCTGACGGAAAATCGGGCGGCGTCGGTGGCCGACAGGCTGCTCGCTCGCAATCCGATTTCGGATGCACTCTTTGAGACAGAGGCGCGACGCCTCGCCGAGTCGTGCAAAGAAATGTCGGACCGGTTTCTGCGCGGTGGCCGGCTTCTCGCTTTCGGCAACGGAGCGAGCGCCACCGATGCCCAGCACGTCTCGGTGGAATTCGTTCATCCGGTGATCGTTGGCAAGCGCGCGCTTCCGGCTCTCGATCTGTCGGCGGCATTCGAGCAATGGGCGCCCGCGATCGCGAAGCCCGAGGACATGGCGATGGGATTTGCGCCGCCCCGAGGAGACACAACGATTGACGAGACACTGCGCGGCCTTCGGCAACGTGGCGTCTACACCTTCGCGCTGAGCGGTCAGAACGCCGACTTCGCGCTCGAGGCGCCGAGCGATGACACGTTCATCTCGCAGGAGCTGATCGAGATTCTTTATCACACGCTCTGGGAAACCGTCCACGTTTACTTCGAGCACGCGGAGCAGGGTCACGATGTCGGCAACGCAGGATTTCTCTATCCATTTCTGGGAAAAGAGAAGCAGGAAACCGGATCTGTGCTCGACAGTGTGGCAAAGTCGATCGTGACCAAGGCAGCGGACGTGAATGTGTTGCGAGAGCAGGTTGCGCAGTCGCAGTCCGAGCGAATTTCCGATGCGGCAGCGGCAATCGCTGACGCTGTCAACAGCGGGGGCAAGCTCATTCTTCTCGGAAACGGGGGCTCAGCGACAGATGCCAACGACCTGGCTCTCGATTGCGTTGCTCCGCCGGCTGGCTATTCCACCATTCCCGCAATCTCGCTATCGATGGAGCCCGCTAACATCAGCGCGATCGCCAATGATATTGGAACCGACGCGATCTACGTCAGACAGCTGATCGCTCAGGCAGCACCTCACGATATCGTAGTGGCGTTATCGACGAGCGGCGGGTCGTCGAATATCATTGCGGCTCTCGGCGAAGCGCGAAAGCGTCGCATGCCGACTGTTGCGATTCTGGGCTACGACGGCGGCGAGATCGTGCGACGCGGTCTCGCTGATCACGCCGTCATCGTCACGAGCGATTACATCCCGCGGATCCAGGAAGTTCAGGCATCTGTGTACCATGTGATTCGCGACATGCTGGAGCAAATGGTCAATGGCTGACGAAGTTGTCGAGCTGTTCGGGGGAAGCGGATGTCAGTACACCGCCGAGCTCAGAGAGCAGCTGCAATGGGATGAGCGTGAGTTTGTCGAGTACGATGTCGAGACAAACACTGATGCGCTGCGCCGGATGATGGATCTCACTGACGGCCAGCGAACGGTTCCAGTGCTCGTCGTGAATGGCCGTGTCGAGCAGATCGGATGGCACGGGCGGGGTTGCATCGTCGCTCCGCCCTGAATGACCGAAATTGTTGCTCGCTCGATTCGTATTCGTGGTGTCGTTCAGGGTGTGGGCTTTCGGCCACACGTCTATCGCGTTGCGCGGAAGCATGCGATCGCGGGCTGGGTTTTCAATGATGCGGAGGGCATCCTCATCCACGCCGAGGGTGATACTGCGGCTCTCGATCGCTTCAATCACGATGTCGCCAGCTCTGCTCCGCCGGCGTCGCAGATCGATTCCATAGAGATTGCTGACGCCATTGTCGCTGGCATCGTCGGATTCTCAATCGGCACCAGCAGTCGGGGCGCAACGCCCACGGCGGGCATCTCGCCCGATTTGCCGGTCTGCGACGACTGCCTCTCGGAGATGACCGACATCGCTGACCGGAGGTTTGGGTATCCGTACATCAATTGTACCAACTGCGGGCCGCGTTACTCGATCGTGCTGTCGCTGCCGTACGATCGAGCGACCACGACCATGGGTTCGTGGAAAATGTGTGCTGATTGCGAA
>JBBSFT010000098.1:0-10218 GCA_038254845.1 Gemmatimonadales bacterium
AACGCCGGCATCGGCGCCGACCTTCCGCTGGCCGAGAACATCGGGCTGCGCATCATGGCGAAGGACTACATCGGCAAGTTCGACGTCAACGAGGCAACCTCGCTCGATTATACCGCGAAGACCTCGAACAATATCGCGCTGAGCGCCGGTCTCAAACTGGCGTTCTAGTGCCTGGCAGCATCAAGAGCCACCGGCGTCGAACAGGCGCTGGTGGCCCCTTTTTTTATCTGGATCTCAGAGGAGTGCAGCTCCCGCCACCTGGAGGGTCCGGCGGTCCGTACGAATCGACGAGATATCCAACCGGTGACGATCGATGGATCGACAGAATAATCAGGTCGGAATACTCGTTGTCGCAGAGATCACCGACGTGTGGCGCGCCGAGAGCTTCGGCGATTCTGCCGACCGTATTGCTGTGGCCGACGATGAGGATCCTGCTGCCGGTATGCCGCCTGACCGACGCCGCGACGCTGTCGACGTGAGCAGCAGTCGATCCGGCGATCGAAATTACCTCGGGCGTGATGCGGTGGCGGCGGGCGAGCGGCTGAGCGGTCTCAATCGTGCGCTTGAGGTGTGATGTGATGATGACATCGATTCCGGCTTCCCTGAGCTGGCTGGCAAGCGAATCGGCGCGCACAAACCCTTTCGCGCTGAGGTCGGGATTGGACGGGTTCTCGGTCGATTTTTCCGCGTGCCGGACGAGATACACGATCGTCTCGCCGTGGTCTCCGGTCGGAGGTGGAGCGGGAAGTGCTGCGCTTGCGCACCCAAAAATGACGAACGCTGCCGACGCTTGGGCGGAAACACGAGTTACAGCGCGGAACGCGTTGAGTAACATTATGAGCTCTTATTACTAATTGATGGTTTGACGCCTGCTGCCGGAGTCAGGGATGATAATTGGGTTGAAACCGTTGCGCGCGCTTCCAGCGATCGGACTGATTGTGTTTGGGGCTGGCTGTGATAGCGGCGCGCCGCCGCGCACGCGCGATGATATCGCGGCCGATTCGGCGCTTGCTTCCGATCTTGCCCTCGCGAATCGGGACACGACCCTCGTGGACTCGATTGGGGCCTATCATCCGGCTGACGCGGCCGAACGGGACACTGGTATGATTACCATCTCGCCTGACAATCCGTCGACGACGCCGAGCGTTCGGCCCGCCGCTCCGCCGACGAGTCGCCAGGCGCCCGCGGCCATGGTTCCCCCTGCGCGCACGACACCCGTCGAGCCGCAGCCGGTTCCACCACTTCCCGAAAAACCCGTCGTCGCCGCCGGTCCAACCAGAAATGGTGCCGCGGCGTGCAATTCCGCGGGCCTGGCCGATCAGCAGGAATGCGTCCGCGCAACGCTTCCCGACGTCGATATGCGACTCAACCGCATCTATCGCGCGTTGATTACCGAAACGCGGCGCCAGGAAGGAGTTGCGGCAGGTGCGCGAGATCCTGCCTCGGTCGAACGGCTTCGTGTCGCTCAGCGGGCGTGGCTCGTGTACCGCGACACGGAATGCCGCCGCCGCGGCCGCGGCATTGAAGGCCCTCTCTGGGCAAAACCGCGCGTAAAGTGTCTCGGCGAGTTTTCACTTCGGCGGGCCAACGAGCTGGCCGACAACTTCAGTCGCCTCACTACTCATTAACAAGGCAGGAGCCGGTTACTCCGCCGCGAGTTCTCCGGGCGCGGCGGAATCGAGAAGAGCAAGCGCTGCATCGACATCCGATTCCTTTACAACAAGCCGGATCGGGTGCATTGCGTTGAGGTAGGGCAGCATGCCGGCTGCATTGTCGCCAATGATCGATGAGTCGATGCCGTTCGCGTCGAGTACGGCCTCCGCGAGGCGGGCGTCCATGTCATTCGAGAACGTCCTGATCACGAACAGCTGATCGCCGCTGCTCAACGCACCGTCACGGTTGCCGTTTTCTGGGGCTCAATCATGAGATGTGCCCACGGCTTTCCGGGATACATGATCCACGGTCCACCGTCGATGGGATTCTCGGTGATACCGGTCGTTTTCTCGGTGGCATATGGTGTGTACACCACGTAGAGATACGACGCGCCCTTCACGCTGCCGCTGGCTTCCACGCTGTCGCGCGAGGCATAGTACTGGTACAGCGCCGCCGGTTTTGCCGGCATCGCATAGCGCCCGGCCTTGATGTCGGCACCGCGAACGCTGTCGATCGCTTCGCGCGACTTGTTCATTGCATGGAGCTCGCGCCCTCGCGCCATGAACGGCTCGAGCGACTTGTGATAGCAGGCGACGTGATACTGCTTCGACACTCCGTCGTCGGCGATACAGGTAAAATCGTTGGATCCCTGCCGGAGAACCGCCAGCTTGCCTTGGGAATCGTGTCCCAGCACGCGGGCTCCCGCCCGCAACCCCTCGGGCATCGGCGATACCGCCGCCGCAATCTGCCGGGCACGAGCCGGGAAGCGGGTGCCTTGCGCCAGGGCGGTCATCGCGGGAAGAAGGATGAAACTGAGCGTCAGCAATCGGGCATGGGGCACGGAAACCTCCGAATGGGTGACGGAAACTATGCAATGCGGCCGAAAGCGACATTAGCCCTCGCGCTATTCTCCGACGGCTTCTTTCATTCCCCGATTCTCGGCGACGATTGCTTTTGTTGCTTCGGGCGGCATCTGCTCGTATCCCTTGAATCTCTGTACGAACGTGCCGTGTCCGTGCGTCTTCGAGAACAGATCCGTGGCATAAAGATGCATCTCGCCTTGCGGCACCACGGCGCGCACCCGCGACTTTCCGCCGGGAATCGAGTCCGTGCCCAGGATGTGACCGCGTCTCGCGGAGATATCACCGAGCACGTCACCAAGGTAGAGGTCGGGCGTGGTGACGTCGATCTCATCAAGTGGCTCGAGGAGAATCGGCCTGCACTTCTGAGCGACGGTCTTGAATGCAAGAATTCCGGCGAGCTTGAAGGACATCTCGTTCGAGTCGACCGAGTGGTACGAGCCGTCGAATACTTCGCAGGTAAAGTCCACCATCGGATAGCCCGCCAGAACACCGCGTGCCGACGCTTCCTGCACGCCGCGATCGACTGCCGGCACGAACTTGCTCGGAATCGATCCGCCGACGATGGCGTTCACGAACTTGTAGCCGTCGCCTCGCGGGGTCGGTGCCATGCGCACCCAGCAGTCGCCGAACTGGCCCTTGCCGCCGCTCTGCTTCCTGTGACGACCCTGTCCTTCGCCCTTCGACACGATCGTCTCGCGATATGCGATCTGGGGCTTTCTGAGGTCGCCGCTGACACCGTAGTGCCGCTTGAGCCGCGCCATCACGACATCGAGATGGCGCTCACCAAGCCCCGCAGCGATCGTCTCATGAGTCTCGGCGTTGTAGTGAGTCTGAAAGCACGCGTCTTCGTCGTGCAGGCGATGAAGACCCTGTTGCAGCTTTTCCTCGTCTCCGCGTGCTGCTGAGTGGACGGCATAGACGACGCGCGGCTCGGGAAACTCGATTCCCGGCAGTCGCACCGGATGCTCGCGTGTTGACAGCGTGTCGTTGGTGTGGCTGTTCTTCAGTTTGGCCACGCAGCCGATGTCACCGGGATGAAGCATCGATACCTCGATGCGATCCTTTCCCTGCGGGATGGCGAGATGAATTGTCTTTTCGGCGTGTCCTCGCGTCGCGTTGAAAACTTCCTGGCCGTTCCTGAGGCTACCAGAAAAAATCCGGAAGAACGACACGTCGCCCACGTGCGGCTCCGAGTGCGTCTTGAACACAAGTGCGGCGAATGGACCCTTGTCTTCGGCGTGAATCTCGACAGTACTGTCACCCTCGGCGCCGACAAATGCGTGAAGCTCTTCCATCTCGTACGCCGACGGCATGAGCTCGACGATCTTGGTGAGAAGAGCCTGCGTGCCGTAGGTGAGATCCGACGAGCAGCAGAAGAGGGGAAAAAGCTCCTGGCGTTTCATGGCTTCTTTCATCGCGTTCAGTGCATCGGCCCGATCGATGTGCTCGCCGCCAAGGTATTTTTCGAGGAGCACATCATCGGTTGCGGCGATCCCTTCGATGAGCTGCTCGTAGTAGTTGTCAAACAGCGCCTGGTGTTCTGCGGGCACATCGACTTCGTCGTATTCGCCCGACTTTGTGCCGCGCTTGAAGAGATGCGCTTTCTTGTCGAACAGATTGAGGATGCCGTGAAAATTGGCACCTTCACCGATTGGTACTTCAACAGGAATCACACCGGTCGCAAGACTTGATTTGATCCCGGCGAAGACAGACTCGAACGAGGCGTGCTCCTTGTCCATCATCGATGCGACGAAGAGCACCGGATCCTTTCTGTCCATCGCTTCGTTGAACATGCGGGTCGTGCCGACTTCGACCCCGGCCGTCGCGCTGATGACGACGAGGGCGCCATCGGCGGCAGTAAGTCCGGCGATTGCTTCGCCCTGAAAGTCCGAGTAGCCAGGCGTGTCGAGAAGATTGATCTTCGTGTTCATCCACTCGGCGTGGGCGCACGCGAGGCCGATCGAAAACCCGCGCGCCGTTTCTTCAGGATCGAAGTCGGTGAGCGCGTTTCCGTCCCGCACCGACCCGTGGCGCTTTGATGACCCGGAAACAAAAGCGAGCGCATCGACCAGTGTGGTCTTGCCGCTCGCTCCGTGTCCGACAACTGCGATGTTGCGGATGTCTTCGCTTTTGTACTCTCGCATACCGGCGTTGCTCCGCGAAAGATGTGTGTCGCTGTCGCCGGGTACTGCAGATGGCGTACCGACGGCGACCGTCACTTCGAAAATTGGCCGGATTTCACCACCGCTGGCAAGTCCCGCCGGCGTCTACCTCCGGACCAGGATCACGGCGTAGACGACGATGTTGAGAAGGAGTACGAAAGCGCCGAGTAAAACGTGATTGCGGCGTGAGTTTGCCGAATCAAACCGGGTGCGCAGGACGTGATGCTGAAGAAAGCCTTCATCGTATGGAATTCGATCTCCGCGAATCCATGCATTTTTTTCCCATGGCGTGAGGGGACATCCAAGATCGAGTCCCATTGTCGCGACGGCCCAGGCGACAGCGGCGAGGTGAACCCACATGAGCGGCCGCCAGACGAGGACAAGCAGGGCCCCGAGTACGACAAATACGACGTAGGCGACATGCACGCCCGCGATCAGGCGCGCGAGCATTCGCCAGCTCATGGCGTTTTCTCCTGGATGAACCGGCTCAGGTGCGGTCGAGATTTCAGGAGAGGTTGGAGGTATCGAAATGCGGATTCTCGATGATCCCGATGCGGTTCCCGAATGGATCGAGGACGACGGCGACCTTGATTCCTTCGCCGACCTCCGCAACTGGTGACGAGACAGATGCTCCCGCCGCGCTCAATTTCGTAATCGCATCGTCAGCGTTCGCGACTCCCCAATAGGCCGTCGCTCCACCAGCCCCTCGCGCCTCGGCGTTTGGCTCGAGTCCGAGCTCGAAGCCGCCAATGTTGAATCCGACATAAAACGGCTCGTCGAAATAAGGTGTGATTCCGAATACACGCGAATACCAATCCTTCGCCTTGCCGAGGTCATCTACCGCATAGATGGCTGTCCGGAGTCCCTTGAGCATTCCATCAGAATCGGGCATTGGCATCGGTCTCGCGATGTAGAAGTGATGCTGTGAATATTGCGATTCGGGGAAGCCGGCCGCCACGTCGACAAGGAGCAGGGGTGCAACTGATCTTCATTGGAATCGGATTGCTTGCGGGCGTACTGTCGGGAATTTTTGGAATTGGCGGTGGAGTAGTGATTGTTCCAGCGTTGATTCTTCTCGCCGGACTCGCTCCCGTCACTGCGACCGGAACCTCGCTTGCCGCGCTTCTGCTGCCGGTTGGTGCACTGGGCGCATACGAATACTACAAGAGAGGGCACCTCAACATCGGCGCCGCTCTCTGGATCGCGCTCGGTTTGTTCCTCGGCGTCTGGGTCGGTGCGCGCCTCGCGCAGAATCTCTCGCCGACTCAGCTCAAGCGCGCGTTCGCCGTATTTCTAGTGGTCGTCGCGGGCAGAATCTGGTTCTCCTGATACCGGAGTTCAGCCGCACCCTTCGACGTATTCGACGGCAGGCAGCAGACCGGCACGGTACTTCACCACTTTTTTTCCATCGGTCTCGAATACGATTCGCGTGTTCCCGCCCGTTGCTGGCGTTACCACGAGTGTATGTCCGCTTCCGTATTTGGCGGGCCGGACGACGAGATCCGGGTAGAGTGATTTAAGTCGCTCCTCGGTGTCTCCGATCTTTGCTCCGGACGCAGTCTCAGCGTCGCTCCCGGGCTGAATGTCAACTCGCGAGATCTTTCCCTTCTCGACCATGAACGCCAGATGCTTTGGCGTTGAGCGCGGCCGCACGTAGTCGCATTCCTGTAGTTTCGCGGGAATCACGAGAGAATTGCCAAGTGCCGCATTCGCTTCCTGAATGGTCATGCCGGCTTTGACATTGCCGTATCCGTCCTCCGAGACTTTTCCGGCCGACGCGTCGGTTGTCGTATCCGGCAACGGCGCGCGAGCCGCGGTGTCCGCGCTCATCGACGTTGACGATGAGACACCAGGCGCCGCCGCCCCCGTATCGCTCGACGCTGGCTTGTCGGCTGTGCATCCGGAGAGGGCGAGGAGTAAAACAAGCAGAGATGATGTGTCTCGCATGGTGTGTCGGTAAAGTCAGTTCGGGTCGGTAATAGGCTTCTCGCCTGCCGCAACGAGAAGCTGATTGATTGCAGAAATTCTGCCATGCCTGACAGCCGTCAATGCGGCGAGCTGGATATCCAGCTCCGCCGATAGCTCGCGAAACACGACGTACGCGGCCGCCGTCGGACGCGAGTCCCCGCCTTCGACACTCTCCTTCAGCGCGGCCAGTCGGTTGTTGAGTCTGATGGGAAAGTTGAGCGGATCCTGGCGGCTTCGATTTCGTGTCTGGTACAGTGCCTCTTCGATTGTGGTCAGGCTCGCACCGACCGGTGCGATCGCGGTTCGGATGTCGGGCCGTGACGTTCGCGCTGCACGGTCAACGAGTTGATCGCGCAGTGCGCGAATACGAATTACAGCCCGGTTTGCATCGTCGGTGCGCGAATTGATTCTCGACGCAAGCGCAAACTCCTCGCGGAGGTCGTTGTCAGTTACTCCGATCAGCCGCGGGTCACGCCGAATCGTGAACGGCTTTGTCGCGCTCATTCCGTTGGCGGCTACGCGCACGAGATACCTCCCGGGTGGTGCAACCGGGCCAGCCGATGGGTTAGCGCTCCAGATGATCATGCAGTCGAATGTGGTCGCACCGGCATAGCGGCCGTTCCAGGCAAACGTGTTGAGGCCCGCCTTGACCGGCGCACGCGGGTCGCTGGCAGCTCCTGGCTCGCAACCGGGCACGGCGGATTGAGGCGGCTTGATCGCGGTATCTGCGGGCATGCCGACGTATGTCCTGATCAGCTTGTGAGCGCTGTCGAGAATATCGACTCGAACACTGTCGGCCCGTCGGCCGAGGTAGAACTGAAACGTCGGCGGGCTCACGTTGCGAGTGGCGACGGCAGGTGTAAAAAGATGAAGCGGCTCATGAGCGATGGATGCGGACAACTCGCGAAGCGGCGTGATGTTCGGCAGCACATACATCGAGCGGCCATGAGTGGCGATGACAACATCATTGCCCGTCAGCGCAATGTCCGAGACCTGAACGTCGGGAAGATTGCGTGACAGCGATTGCCAGTGATCTCCGGCGTCAAACGATGTGTAGATGCCGTGCTCGGTGCCGGCGTACAGGAGGCCTGGCCGCAACAGATCTTCGCGCACAGCGTGAGTGTAGTCATCGGCGCGGATTCCATTGACGATTTTCGTCCATGTTTTTCCATAGTCCGAAGTCCGGAAGATGTAGGGCGTGCGATCGTCGAGCTGGTATCGCTTCGCGGCGAGGTATGCGGTGGCCGCGGCATGGGGCGATGCGTCGATGATGCTGATTCTCGAGAACGGAGGCAGCGCCGGAGGCGTGACGTTCTGCCAGGTCTTGCCGCCGTCGCGCGTGATGAACGCAAGGCCATCGTCCGAACCGGTCCAGATCGTGAGACTGTCGCGCGGCGACGGAGCGATCGTGAAGATCGTCGCGTACACCTCGGGACCGTTCATGTCGTGCGTGATCGGTCCGCCCGATTCGCCGAGCGTCGCTGGATCGTGCCGCGTCAGGTCGGGACTGATGCGTGCCCACGATTGTCCCTCATTGGTTGTTTTGAACAGATGCTGCGACGATGTATAGATGACTCTCGAATTTTGAGGCGAGAACACGATGGGGAATGTCCACTGCCATCGTTCGGGCAGAGCGCTCGCCGGCTCGCCCGAAAAGAAGCGCGGATACACCTGGACATCCCGGGCCTGTCCAGTGCGGCGGTTGTAGCGAGTCAACAGCGCTCCCTGACTGCCGGCATAGATGATGTCGGGATTTGACGGATTGGGAGCGATGTAGCCGCTTTCGCCTCCGCCGACGACGTACGCCCAATCGCCCTGCCGGTCGTTGATGCCGGTGAGATTCTCCCAGCCCGAGCTGGGGAGGCAGAATGTTCCGGCGTCCTGCTGCGCGCCGCAGACGTGATACGGAAAATCCGTCGTCACCGAGACGTGGTAGACCTGAGCTGTCGGGAAATGCAGCGATGTCCACGTTGCACCGGCGGTTACCGACACAGTCGCCCCGCCATCGTCACTGTTGATCATTCGCTTCGGATCGTTGGGAGCAATCCACAAGTCGTGATTGTCACCGTGCGGTGGACGCAGCGTCGTGTCGAACTTTACGCCGGCGTCGTCGGATCTATACATGCCGGTGTTGAGCACGTACACGCGGTCTTTCGTCTTCGGGTCGGCGAAGATTCGCGTGTAGTAGAACGCGCGCTGGCGGAGCTTGCGCTCCTGGTTTGTGCGCTGCCACGTATTGCCGCCGTCGTCAGAGCGAAAGACACCGCCGGAGTCTGCCTCCACAATCGCGTAGACCCGTTTCGAGTCGGCGCCCGAGACGGATACTCCCATCTTGCCGATGACTCCGGCGGGCATTCCTTTCGCGCGCGTCAGCTCGGTCCATGTGTCGCCACCGTCAGTCGACCGGAACAGACCACTGCCCGCGCCACCGCTCGACATTTTCCATGGAATGCGGTAGGCCTGCCACATCGTCGCGAAGAGAATCTTCGGATTGTTCGGGTCGATCACGAGATCGACCGCTCCGGTGGAATCGTTGCGATACAACACCCGTTGCCACGTCTTTCCTCCATCCTTCGATCGATAGACACCCCTCTCGCTACTCGCCGCCGATGGCTTGCCGAGTGCGGCGACGTAGACGAGATCCGGATTGGTTTTGTCGATGCGGATGCGGCCGATCGCCTGCGTGTTGTCGAGGCCCATGTGCTTCCACGTTTTGCCGGCGTCGGCTGAGCGGTACACACCATCACCCTGCATGATGTTGCCGCGAAGCTGCACCTCGCCCATGCCGATGAACACGATGTCCGGATTCGACTCGGCCACTGCAACGGCGCCGACCGATGAGCTTCGAATCTTTCCGTCGGTGACGGGCTTCCACGAAGTTCCGCCATCGATGGTCTTCCAGAGTCCGCCACCTGTCGCGCCGAAGTAGTACTCGTTCAGCCGGCTGCTGCTGCCGGTGGATGTGATGGAGCGTCCGCCCCGGTTTGGTCCGATGCTGCGCCAGTCGAGCCCGGCGAAATAACTGGAGTCGTAAGTAACCGGCGCCGCGGCCTGGGCAGAGCAGATAGTCGCGCTCGGCGCATTGAGCGCGACGATGGCGACAACAGCAGCACATCGAGAGAAGTGGGGGAAACTGAATGTCATCGCTACGTTGAGAGAAGTGTGTGAGGCGCCTGCCGTCATGCTGCGCCGTGGCCGCGAAAAACGAAATAGACTGCGCCCAGAATGCAGAGGCCAGCCCACAGAAAGTCGAGCCGGAAGCTTTGCTTCATGTAGAAGATGGCGAACGGCACGAACACGAGGAGGGTGATCGCTTCCTGCATGATCTTGAGCTGGCCGAGCGTCAGGGCGGTGTATCCGATCCGGTTGGCGGGTACCTGAAGCAGGTATTCGAACAGGGCGATGCCCCAGCTCACGAATGCCGCGACGTACCACGCTCGATCGTTGAGGGTTTTGAGATGACCGTACCAGGCAAACGTCATGAAGACGTTCGAGAGGATGAGAAGGCCTGCTGTGCGAAGGATCACCGACAAGTGTCACACTCCAATTCTGAGTAGGGTTTGCTTGGGCTT
>JBBSFT010000099.1:0-10216 GCA_038254845.1 Gemmatimonadales bacterium
CATCTGCCCGACGTGAAGAACATTCCGGCCGGATACATCGCGAATGATCTTGCGAGTCTTCCGACGGATCGTCCGCTCGTGCTGCATTGCCAGGGCGGCAGCCGGTCGGCGATTGCAGCGAGCGTACTTCGATCGAGGGGCCTGAGCAACGTGGTTGACATGAGCGGCGGCTTCGCCGCGTGGTCCACGCAGGGGAATCCGGTGGTGGTCGAGCGCGCGCTCGCTGGCGTGTAGCGGGAGACCAACATGGCGAGAAAACTCAGTCCGGAAATGCTCGAGCTCGTCGCGCAGCGCTTCAAGGCGTTGTCGGAACCGGCGCGACTCGAGATCCTTTCGGCGCTTCGGCGTCGGGAATTGACTGTGTCCGAGCTCGTCGAAGAGACGCGAATGGGTCAGGCTAACGTCTCCAAGCATCTTCAGATGTTGCATGCGATGGGGTTCGTCGCTCGTCGCAAGGGTGGCCTGTTTGTGTATTACGCCCTCGCGGATCAGAGCGTCTTCGAGCTGTGCGACGTGATGTGCGGCCGCATCGAGGCGCAGGAGAAGGAGCGGCGGAAAGCCATCGCGAGGTGACAGGACCGAGCTGCTCAGAATCGAAACCCTGGTTGCGAAGGTCGGGCAGGTTCCCCGATCCACGGAGCGTGGTACCGAGGACCGCACGCGTGGATACTGGAGTATCACCGCGGAGGCCAAACGAGACAAACGATTAGGGATGTCGCGCGGTTATCGAGGATCGCTTGCGCCCCGCTACCCCTGTTGCATTTAGTTGGTCAATGATCTCCACCTCGGGAGGCAACTGGGTCGATCGCGGCATTTCACCGTTACCGCAGCGCTCGGCTTGGTCGCGGTTGTTGCGATGCTCGTTACTTACGCCCTCGAGCATCGGGGCGCCTGGTTCGTGTTTCTATTCGCCATAGCCTGCGCGCTCGCGTCGGTTTTTGGATTTTTGCAGGGAGCATGGCCGTTTGGCGTCGCTTAGCTATTATGGAGTGGAATCGCGACGCGGCGTGGATCCGCCGGCGTCGCGGTATTGTGTGATTCGCTCGTGAATAGCGAAACGCTATCCCGCAACCTCAAGCCCACTCGGTCACGATGATTTTCACATTCAGCAGCAGCTCACGCGTCGCGCTTGCGTCGCTCTCGCTCTCAGCGTTCACAGGATGCGCGACGACAGCGACGCCGTTGCCAGAAGCAACGGCAACGCAGCCTCGTCTAATGGCGCCACAGGATTTGCAGGCGCTCCCCAGCAAGCCCGCTGACCTGCGTGTCTCTTACGGATCGGACTCGAGCCAGTATGGCGATCTTCGAATCCCGCCGGGCCCGGGGCCACATCCTGTGGCGATTCTCATTCACGGCGGCTGTTTCAAGGCGGAGTACGCGACAAGCAGAGACATGGCGCCAATGGCCGACGCGTTGAAGGAGAAGGGAATTGCAAGTTGGAATATCGAGTATAGACGCCTCGGACAACCTGGAGGCGGCTGGCCAGGCACGTACCTCGATGTCGCGCGCGCCGCCGATTACCTCCGAACCCTCGCGCCGCAGCACAACCTCGACCTTGGGCACGTCGTGGTGGTCGGACACTCGGCTGGCGGCCCCCTCGCAATGTGGACAGCGTCGCGTGCTCGCGTGCCTGCATCAAGCGCGATATATGTCGCCAACCCGCTCCCGATTCGAGGCGTCGTCGATCTTGCGGGGCCGTTCGACTTGGCCGCGAATAGCGCGCGTTATCATGAACTGTGTCACGATTCGGTCATCACGGCGTTGCTCGGGGGGACGACTGCCGAAGTGCCCAATCGCTACGCCGAGGCCTCGCCCGCCAAACTACTTCCGCTCGGTATCGCTCAAGTCATTGTGATCGGGCAGTACGAGGAACTTGACCCCCGCCCGCTCGCTGAGGCGTACGTGCAGGCTGCTACACGAGCGGGTGACAAGGCGCGTCTGCTCGTTGTTCCGGGGGCGGGTCACTTCGAGCTTGCCAGCCCGCTGGCAACGGGATGGCCGCAAGTGGAAGCCGCGATCCATGCGCTGCTGGATGGCAAGCTGCGGTAACATGCATATTCCTCACGCACCTTCACTCAGACCACACGCTCAGTCTCGCCGATGCGATGCTAACTCCGTGGATTCAAGGCAGTTCGTCTGGGCCGCCACAGTTCTGCAGATCATCAAGAAGGTCAACAAAGCAATGAAACTTTGGCGGCCTACACTAGCCTTTATTTTTCGCCGCTTTTGACATCGCTTTCAGGACCGGAGAAGGCAGCCTTGATGTTTGCCTCTATCTGCGCCAGCTGCGCCGGCACAGCCGGATCGAGCGCCTGCCCGCCGCCTGTAAACCACGAGGCTACCGGCAACGTGATTACAACGGGGATCGACGAGGACTCCGCGCTGGTGACGACGACCGGCGGTGACAGTGTTTCGCGGAACGATCCATTTACTGCCACCCCGATCGTGAACGGCGTGCCATTGTTCCTTCCCTGGATCTCCACGGTCTGGCCGGTCGTCCAGCCTGGAGCGGTCGGGCCGCCGAGCTCGATCTCGACCTGCGGGTAGCTGCCGGGCCGGACTTGCTCGGTCGCGAGATTGATGGCGCTGCCATCGAGCGGAACCGATACTACGGCGCCGACCGCGCCGGTTTCAATTCCTTCGTCGCCGCCCTCACAATCCTGGCAGCCGAATTGGTCGCCGCTGCCGAGGGAACCCTCCTTCACGAGCAGACGAAGTGAGCTTAACTGAAGAGTGGCGCTCGCAGCGACGTTGGAAGCGGGCGCGCTGGCCGCCCTGAGCTGTAGACTCACTGTGCGTCGGGAAGCGTCGGTAGGGGAGCTGCAAGCGAAGATGAAAGGAAGCGCGAGTGCCGCGGTCAAAAGCTTGGGATAGGATGGGAATTTCATTGTCTGCCTCTATTGTTGGAAGTGTTGGAATTGGGACGGGAGAGTGGAATCGTGAAACTGTCCGGACCGGTGGGCGAGCCCTGCCGGCGCTCGAAGACAAGTTCTTCGCCGATCCGGATACGCACGTCGCGCAGCGACCGCGGAAGCGACAGCTCGAAGTCGCCGCGGGGCGACTGATCGACGGTGATGCGGCTGCTGCTTACGCGATAGATGGAGCCACTGTCGAGCGAGCTGAGTGAGACCTGATCGCCATCCACCGTTCGGGCATGGACAACGCCGGCTGTTCCGCGCCGGTCGAACACCACTTCGAGAGTCGACTCCGGAGTGAAGAACACTCCAGGCGACGCCGGGGCCGGAGTCTGCGGAGTGACGGCTGGTACATTTTCCGCCGGCGATTTTTGAGCGGAGGCAAGACCAGCCACAATCAGCCGGTGAAGCGGCGACGCGGGTATGGCTGCCGCGGCCACAGCCGCAACCGTCATAAATGCAATGGCCGCCGCGGCCCGCCGGTAGGCGGGGGCAACGAGCGGATGGTGCCTTGCTCTTCCCGCGCGGATGATTGCGCTTTCGCAAGGGACTGGAGGGGGCGCGTCGAGAGTCGAAAGAAGCTCGCCAACGTCACGGTCGGCGTCGCGAAGCGCGCGAAGTCTCTCGGCGCAGACGTCACAGCCGGAAATGTGCGAGCGGACGCGGTCCTCGGTGATCGGAAATAGTTCGTGCGCGTAGATGACGTCGGCGGCTTCGCCGTCATCCATATGACGAGAATTGTCCGCTCCATCCATGCTCATGATTCCATCCGGGTGAACGCGGCGTGAAACGCGGAGGTCGCCCGGATGAGCAACGTACCGACGCTCGATTCGCTGACTTCCACCGCGTGCGCGATCTCACGGTAGCTGTAGCCCTCGTGTCTGAGAAGCAGCATCCGCCGGTCGCGGTCGGGCAGTTTTTCGAGGGCGGCACGAACGGCTTCGCGCCTTTCATCGGCGAGTAGCTTCTCGTCGGGAGCGGGGGATGGGCTACCAAGGGTGAACTCGGCGGGCTGCGACGCGAGCAGCCGCAGGCGCCGCTTGCCAGTACGTCTGGTGTCGCGCAGCAGATTGTTCGCCACCGCGCCCATCCAGCCACGCGAATCGTCGGGCACGGATCCCCGCTGATAGAGCTTCACGAATACCTCCTGCGTCACGTCTTCTGCGAGATCTGCATCACCTGTAAGTCGATGCAGATAACGGAACAAAGAAGGGAATTGTCCCTCAAATAACGTATGGAAAACCTCCTCGAACGATGGAGGCCGGCTGTCATCATCATCCTCATCATCATGCAAACGCTTACTCATGAATGGTGGTGGGCGGTGACTGAAGGAACCGTGTGCCCGATGATAATGGAGCGCGCGAGCGCGGCGTTCGTGACAAATGCGCGCGGTCGAGGGGAATCGAACCTTTGCCGCACTCGCGAAGCGCGCGCTAGAAGTGCAGCGCGATACCCAGGGAGAGGGATCGGGGAAGCATCTCCAGCCTTCGGCTGCCCGAACCGGCCACTTCCTGCGCTATCCCAAGAGCGTTTCGCCGGCCGAGCAAATTGTCGACATTGGCGAACAGGGTGGCCTTGCCGCGAAGCGGACCGCTCAAATTCACGTTTCGGCGAATCCCCATGTCGATGCGCAGATACGGAGGAAGTCGACCCGCACCAAACGTAGCGGCTGAATACTGTGGGCTGCCCGTAACTTGTCTCTGGGAGGTCAAGGCGCCCTGCCACTCCCATGCTACCGCGCCTACCACTGGAGATGTGGGCCGAAGCGCCGACACCAATCCCGAGGCGCGAAAAAATGTGCTATGCCCGAGTTGGTACCCGGCGCTGACGATCACGTTGTGACTGGGCGCAAATGCGGGCCGGTAGGATTGCTCTCTCCACTCGCGTAAAATCGCTGACACTGAGTATGCCCCCTCGACACTGAGCTGCCCGAACCGCTGGCTGAGACTCGCCCTCGCACCGTAAGCGCTGCCGCTGCCGGTTGCGAACCCCTGGGTTGTAAAAGGAGCGCTGGTAGAAGGTCCCGTCAGCACCAGGCCCTCAAAGTTGCGGGCAAACCAGCCCAGCGTGAGAACGCCGTTCGATCCAGTCGGCACGCCCAGCTCCGCCGAGATCGAGGTCGATGACGCTATCGGAACCCCGCCGGCGCCGGCGAGAATCGGGACCTCAAGGCTGGCCATCACGTCGACGACTGACTCCTCATTGTATAGCGATTGCGCGTACTGATGGGTGCGAGCGAACGCGCCTGAAAGAGTGACACCGTTCCTGGCGCTGTAGGTCGCGGCGACTCTTGGCTCGAAAAGAACGCCCTTGCCGCCGACCGTTACCGCGCGCCCGCCGAGAGTGAGGAGCAGCCGATCTCCCAGCGGGCGCGAGTGCTCGAGAAATGCCGATCCTATACGCGGGCGGGAACCGAGCGCCAGGAGTGAAGATGTTGAGACTGATCCGCCCGACGCGATCGAGCCCGAGGCGGAGTAGCGCGCGCTCAACTGTTCGAATGACGCGCCAACCGTCGTGTGAGTGCGCCGTCCCAGCCACGAAACGCTCGATGACGCCGCCGTCTGCATGAAGCGATTGGCGAGGCTGAACAATTGACTCGGCGTCGTGAACCAGTCCGCACCGACAGTGGTCCCCGATTGCCATACCCTTGCCTCGATCGCGCGACGTCCACTGTCACGCCGCCAGCTGAGAGCGCGCGCATCGCTCGTCCAGCCGAATCGATTTCCGCTTGGCAACATAGCCGAAGTGAACTCGTCGCTGACGGCGTCGAAGGCGACGGCGTCTGATAAGGAGAAGACCATCCCAGTCAGGTTGCCCCCGGCTACGGGAATCGACGCCGTCGCGAAGAGATCGCTCAAGCCGACGGTCCCCGGCTCCCGGGTGTCTCCCTGTGCTTGACGCCCATAGTTGCGACGGGCAGCAATGAGCGCCGACCCTCCGCCAAATGGCAGCAGCGTGAGTGCCCGAACACCGGTGGGCCATATCGTGCTTCGGAAGTGCTCCGAATCGGGCAGGCTCGCGCGGGTCCTCACGTCGACTACTCCCGACAGACGCCCACCATCGCGTGCCTGAGGCTCGCCGTACACGGTGATTCCCGCGACCGCGTCGGGGTCGAGCGCGCTCGGCCGCTCTCCGGCGTGAATCGCGTTATACAGTGGAATTCCATCGACCAGGAGAAGCGTATGTTCCGTCGCCCCGCCCTGCAGATGGAGACCGCCCCCCGATTCCGGCGAGATCTGAGCATTCGGGGATGCAGCGACCGCTCGAGTCACGTCCGGAAAATCAAGACTCGGCATTACCTGCAGCTGGTCCCCATCAACATCCCATGGACGGTAGGCGGTAAACGCGCTGCGCCGGTCCTCCACCCGCGAGACAGGGTAGTGCGCCAGGATGTTGATGGTCTGCATTCTCGGCGGAGCCTGATCGAGCGTGACATCGAGGTGAACCGAGCCGTGCGCCGGCACCCGAATCTCAAGCGTGAGGGGAATGTATCCATCGCGCTCGAAACGCAGCGCGTAAACGCCAGCGTCGAGTGCGGGAACCAGGTACGAACCCGCCCCATCGCCTCGCAGGCGTCTCGGAGCGGCTCCCGCACCGGTGAGCTCGACTACGGCCGAATCAATAGGGGCTCCGACCGCGGCCGGAGCCGAGGCGCTGATCCTCCCATAGATGAATGCATCGGGCTGCGGAATCCCGACTTGGGCCTGCGCGAAAAACCCCAAGGCGGCTAGCAGCGTCGGCTGAATCATTGGTTTTCCATTCCCCGAAATGTACCCATGCTTGCGTCGTCGGACTTCTGGTGGCAATCATCATGGCGGGCGTATTCGACGCCCTTTGCGACACATGGAGCGCGGTCGGCACCGACCGCGCTCCGAATCCCGTGTCGGTCAAGGTCAACCCAAAGGACGAGAGATCCAGCTGATCCTCGACAACTTCTCAGCGCACAAGCCAAAAGCAGTCGGGGCATGGCTAGAATCTCATCCGGTAGCCAGCATGCGCTTCACATCGACGGCGGATCTTCGCGGAGCTCATGTAGTACATCAAGGCACACACCAACAACAGCCATCCCTTCGCCCGGACCTACTCATATCCACCGAAACAAATTCGTGCCAACGCAATTTGAGTTACAGTCCCCTACCTGGCTCGTCAATTCAATCGTAGACGGAAACAGCGAAGACATCGCCGACCGCCGATCAGCGTCGAGAATGCGATGTGCTGATTCACGAAGACTACTCCGATTCAGGATTCGCGAAGCTTCCGCCGTTGAGACAAGGCTAGCATGTCCGCGCTCACACGTCCGCTCAACATCTCGAATTCTATTCACTGTGGGGTCATTCCGTCCCTGTTTCGGGGGCGCGATACCCCCCCCTTTGCAAGCCGGACCCACTAGTCGATCAGGCAGCTGATTCAAAACACTGAGGATGGTGTTGTTGACGAGTTCAGCGGCAAATCGAGATGGCAGTGAACATGTGGTGTCACTACGTCGTCCAGCTCCGCGACTGATTGCCGCGGTCCGCGCTCACATGCGGCCAGATCAGTTTAGCTCGACGTTGCCGGCCATTTGAATCAGGTCTATGCCGTTCGACGCACGGGAGCGATTGAGCTCGACGGCCAGAACCTCTTCCTCTATCTCGGATCGCGTGAACCCGCCAGCGAGATCGACGTTGAATTTGGAGTAGGCGTCACCGCTGGATTTACGCCAATCGGAACCGGGAGGCCCGTCCAGGTTCCGGGCGGCCAGGTTGCCAGCACGACTCACTGGGCGCATACGCAAAACTTGGTGCTGCTCACGCCGCGGTGATCGACTGGTGCCGAGCCAATGGCCGCGTTTTCGTCAGGCCACGGTGGCGAGTCTACGGACATTGGAACCGAGACGAATCGAAGCTGCAGACGGACGTGTACTATCTTCTGCAACCGTCGTAAAATATCGTCAGCGATAACAGTTCGAGGCAAACTTTGACAGCACGTTTGTTATGGGCGTCGCTCGCGGCGATCCTGTGCGGCGGAACCGCGGCCTGTCGCGCTGCAGACCGTCAAGCCGCGCCGGCATACGACGTGATTGCGACCTATCCGCACGACCCGGCGGCATACACTCAGGGACTTGTCCGGACTGACAGCATTCTGTTCGAAAGCACCGGGCTCTACGGCCGCTCCGACATTCGACGGGTCGATCTTCGCTCGGGCCGCGTTCTGGCGTCTCGACCGCTTCCGGCAAACCGGTTTGGTGAAGGCCTCGCGTTGCTCAACGGACGACTCTATCAACTCACGTGGAAGGAAGGCGTTGCATACACGTATGATGCCGCCACCCTCGCACCGCGCGACTCGTTCACATATCGGGGGGAAGGGTGGGGACTTGCGACCGATGGCACGTCATTGATCATGAGTGACGGCTCTGACTCGCTTCGTTTCATCGCGCCATCGACGTTTTCGACCGAGCATGTCATACACGTCAAATACAACGGCGCTCCGATGCAGCTGCTGAACGAGCTCGAATATGTGAACAACGAGCTTCTGGCGAACGTCTATCAATCGAACTGGGTGCTGCGGATCGATCCGGCCACGGGCAACGTTCGCCAAACACTCGATTTTGCGGACCTGTATCGCGATCGCGCCGCGTCAGCCGACGTGATGAACGGAATCGCGGTATCGCCGGATGGAAAGCAGTTGCTTCTCACGGGAAAGCTATGGCCACGGCTGTTCCAGGTTCGACTGACGGAATAACCCCGCTTGCGGGGCACGCGACGCTGTCAAAACGTGGGCGGATGCGCCATGATTGAGGCGGCGATCACCGTTCGACCGTTGCTGCATTCCGATCTGAATTCTCTCGCGAGCCTCGACACTTCGTTCGAGACTGACGTCATGTACGAAGTAAATGCGCGAGCCCGCGGAGTCGACCTCGTCGAGCGCTCCGTCTCACCGCCATTGTCGAAGGCCTACGCTGTCGATTGAAGTTTGCTCGACTTCACCGGGTCATCGATTGTTGCTGCGAGCCGTGGTGCGGTGGTTGGTGTCGCAGCGCTTGCCTTCGAGGAGTGGAACCGTCGAGCGGTGATCTCCCATTTGTATGTCGATCGAACGGAGCGTGGCCGCGGCGTTGGCTCCCTCATGTTGGCAGAGCTCCGCACGCGCGCTTATAAGTTGGACGCCCGGTGCCTGTGGGTCGAAACTCAGAACATTAATGTCCCTGCAATTCGATTCTATGAGCATCGCGGGTTTGTCTTCAGTGGATTGGACACCACTCTCTACGACACTCGGCAAATCGCCAGCGAGATCGCCTTGTTTTTGTCGATGCCGATCGGGGCAATCCATTCTCCCTGATCGGTTGACTGCACGCCTCTAGCTGACCCGATCGCTCTGGCTTTGGCGCCTTGCGCGAGCGCTCATCACACTTCTCATGCTACTCGGCGGGACGGACCTGCTCAATCTCTCAATTCAGATTACGGTCGTTCTCGTCTTAGTCGTCCTTTCACTAGGATGGATCGAAATAAGGAGCCACCGCGAGCTTTCCCTAATTGGCAACCTCGCCAATAAACCCGCGATTATCAGCGTTCTCGTCGTCGTTCCTGCTGTCGCTGGCGAGATAGCAATCCACATTGGACTCGGATTCTCCACATGAGAGGGATTCTGTCAGCGGACTGCGTCTCGAAATCTTTCGGCGACCGTCGTGTCCTGGTGAGCTGCGAATCCTTCTTGGGCGCAACAGCATCGGCAAATCCACTCATCTCAGGATTGCGGCCGGTTGCGTCAGTCCTGACACCGGCTCGGTGCACTTCGACGGCCGGTCGTATCTCTCGGCCAGGCTGCGCGAGCTTGCTCCGCTCGGGTTGTTCTATCTCCCTGATCATGACCTGCTGTCCCCTGCGTTCACGGTCCGCCAACAGCTCGAGTTGATTCGACGTCAGTTCAATGGCCCGACGTTGACGGTGCGGCGAGCTACATGGGCGTCCTCGACCATCTCGATAAGCGGCCGGACCAGCTGTCCGGTGGCGAACGACGCCGAGCGGAGATTGCGTGTGCATTCGTTCGTCCTCCGCGGTGCATGCTTGCCAGCTATCTCGGGGCGAATCTCACCTGACGCGCTCGGTTCCCGGGGACGCTCGCCCTCGCTGGTGACTGGTCCGCGATGCATCTTAGCTTCAACGCGCAACGCGTTCAGTCTCATTTCAAAACCCCATGACGATCATGAACCGCAGCCTTTCCGCATTGCTCGCATCTGCCAGCCTCCTCATCGCGGCGATGAGTGACGCGCAAAGCAAATCCAGCGTTGCGACCGAAGTCCAGTCGGTATACGCCGCCTCATC
>JBBSFT010000100.1:0-10022 GCA_038254845.1 Gemmatimonadales bacterium
AAAGTCAGTGGCAAATTCAAGGGTATTGGCGACTGTCTGACTTGATCGTGTGAGGGAGACGGGGGTTCGCCCGCTTATCAGCCTCCGGTCTCCCCCGTATTGAATCGCCTTCGTGCAGACCCATGGAGCCCGACGGATGGGCTCCATGGGTCTGTGTCCATGATGGTTCACGTTCTTCCGGAAGGGCCATGAGGAATATCGCCGGAAAGCTGCATGATTTCTTGTCGCGCGAAGATGGCGCCGCGCTCGTCGAATATGCGGTGTTGCTGGTGCTGGTTGCGATCGCTTGCATCGTCGCGGCGGCATACCTCGGGCAAAGCATCAGCAAGATGTTCGACAGCGCCGCGACAACAGTCGCCGGGGCCTGAAGATCAGGCATCCATGGACCGCACGCTCTTTATGGGTCACGGTGCCACCGGCGTCATTGCAGGGGCTGTCTATACATTGCTTCTGCTGACGGCGGCGGTCGGAGACATGCGAAAGCGGCGGATCCCGAATCGTCTCGTGGCAGTTCTGGCGGCGCTCGGTCTCGGCTATGCGATAGTTGTTACGCCAACCCTGACTGGCGCGTTTGGATCTTTGGAAGGTCTGCTCACGGGCCTTGTCTTATGGTTGCCGTTCTATGTATTCGGTTGGCTTGGGGCCGGAGATGTGAAGCTCTACGCGGCTGCCGGAGCCTGGCTCGGGCCGCTGCACACACTTGAAGGCGCGCTGATTGCGGCGGTCGCTGGAGCGGGGCTGGCTCTTGTATGGATGGTCCGTAGTTACGGAGCTCGAAACGCAGCAGTTACGCTGGCCATTGCGGCGGCCAGACCGTCACTGCTCGCCTCGGACACCGGCGGACCGAACATGAAAAAAACTCTTCCTTACGGGGTAGCGCTTGCGATCGGTGCGATCGTCGCCGGCTGGGCGCCTGGACTGTTGCTTCCATGATTCGGAGTGAAATGTGAAAATCAGAGACTGGAGGAGCGAGCGCGGTAGCGTCCTCGTCGAATTTGCAATAGTGCTTCCGATTTTCCTGCTGCTTGTGTGGGCGGTCGTGGATTTCGGGCGTGCATTTTACACAGCCAACTCGCTTGCTGCGGCCGTGCGTGAAGGCGCCCGGTTCGCCGCCGTGAAGGATTGGCCGCCCACCGCCACCGCCGCGCAGGCGCGGACAAATTCCGACTCTGTAAAGATGCGTGTAAAGGACGCCTTCATTGCCTTCGGCGGCGTTCCCATCGATACGACGAAAGTCGTCGTGACTCAGCCTGGTGCGAATGGTCAGATTGCGGTGGAGGACACTGCCTACACGTGGACCACGAGCACGCCACTAAGCGTGATAACCGGCGCGACAATAAAGATGCGCAAGAAGGCAGTCTTCAGATGGGAGCTTCAGCCGACGTCCTGATCCGCTGATCATCGGTTTTTTGCGGCAGGCTCGGTTTACAGTTTTTAGAGGAAGGAAAGCATGGGAGGACGTTACAAGCTCGTTTTCTGGGGTGCGCTGCTGATTGCGGCGGCGGCGACATTCGGTGCATACCGGCTGCTCGATGCCAAAAACAATTCGGGAAAGGTGGTGACTCGTTCGGTGGTGGTGGCAAGCAAGGACATTGCCGAGGGTGCGCTGATTGACAGAGTGGCATTGTCAACTGTCGTATGGCCGGTCAGCCTGATTCCGTTGGGAGCCTACTCTTCAATCGACTCTGTCGCGGGCCGCGTTACCCGAATGAACGTGTTCACCGGCGAAGCCCTCGTGCCCGGGCGCCTGGCTCCCACTGGTTCGGGGCCCGGTCTCGAAATCAAGATTCAACCCGGCGAGCGCGCCATGGCCGTACGCATCAACGACGTAGCGGGCATCAGCGGTCTCATCCAGCCCAACAGTCGGGTCGACGTTCTCGTCACGATCAAGTCAATCGATAGCGAAAGGCAGGTTGCGAAACTCTTCATGGAGAACATGCGCGTGCTCTCCGTCGGAACCGAGATTCAACGCGATAAAGGCGGTCAGGCCAGCGCAGCGACGACCGCGACATTGGCGGTCACCCCCGAGGAGGCCGAACGTCTCGCGGTTGCAATGAATACTGGCTCGATCCAGCTCGTACTTCGCGGGTTCGGTGACCCGGACAGCGTCCGTACGAGGGGAGCGACGTCCGTAGACGTCCTTCGTCAGCTTCAGGGCGCGTCCCTCCAGGTCCCTCCGCCGACGCGTTCAGCGGTGTCGGCATCGGCGCCACCCAGAAGGCGCTCGGTCGTGGTGGCTCCCCCTCCGCCTCCGCCCCAAGTGGTTGTACCGCAGAAGCCAGCGATTGTCGATTCAGTGGTCGTAAATGTCTACAGAGCCGGCAAGTCGACGCCGATCAAATTTGACACCGCGAGCAAAAAGTGAGTGGACCTGCCCTTAGTTGCTCGAGCATTTACATGCGTGAAAAACACACAAATCAGGAGGTTCGTCTGAACGCGAGACTTGGTTCTGTAATACGGCGGCTCGCAGGCGTAGCCGGGCTTGTATTCCTGCCCGCAGCGGTTGCCATAGGGCAGCCTGGCCCGATCACGCGCGTCGAGCTGCCGATAGGCCGCGCCTATCCGTTGACCACTCCAGTCGCGATCACAAAAATCTCCATCGCGAATCCTGATGTTGCCGACGTCGTTGTGATCGCTTCACGCGAGCTGGTGATCAATGCAAAGGCAGCGGGCGAGACCGATGCGCTGATCTGGCTGGCCAATGGATCACGGCAGCACTTTCGAGTCTCGGTGCACTCACCGTCCGATCGGATGCAGATAGCGCTGTACATCAAGATGGCGGAAGTAAGACGCGACCTCGTTCGCCAGATCGGGCTTTCCGGAGTTTACCGCAATCGTGGCAACAGGATCGGAACCGGTACTTTCAGCACCGACAACACTTTTGACAAGAATGGGAACATCACTCTCCCGACAAATTCCGGGTTCGTGACTGTTCTCAGCGACCTTGGGACAAAGAACTTCCTTGCTCTGCTCGACGTGGAGGAAACGCAAGGCCGGGCAAAGACGCTCGCCGAACCAAACCTCATGGCAGGTGACAGGGATACGGCCGTTTTCCTCGCCGGTGGTGAGCTGCCCATTCCCGTAGTTCAGGGGAACGACAACGGTGGAAGAGTCTCCATTCAATACAAGGAATTCGGAGTTCGTCTTCGCTTTGTGGCCGAGGTCATCAGCGATAACATCATCAGGCTCGCGGTCGAGCCGGAAGTCTCGAGCCTTGATTTCGTCAATGGCGTCGTTATTTCCGGGTTCCGTGTGCCCGCATTTCGGACGCGGCGCGTGCAGACGACAGTCAATGTTCTGAAGGATCAAAGTTTGATCATCTCCGGCCTGTTCACCAATGAGCAGGAGCGAACGAAGATCGGGATTCCGCTGCTCCAGGACGTTCCTATCCTTGGACAGCTCTTTTCCAGCACGCGCTGGCAGAACAACGAGACCGAGCTGCTGGTAATCGTTACGCCGGTGCTCGTCGATCCGAGTGATCCGAGGCCGCAGGATGCTATCCGTCTCCTTCCTGATACGGCGCTGCCAGCGCGAGACGCGATCAAGCCGCGGCTGCCAAAGGGATCAGACCGACCGCCTTCTCCCATCATTCGCTGACTGGGCGGCTTGCGATGCGAAGGATGGCACTGATTGCGGATAGTTCCGCTGGGAATCCGGAGGCCGTAGCAGCGGTGCTTGCGCGCTTTGGTTTTGACGCGCCTGTGCTTGCCGCGAATCGAGACGACGCTGTGGACAAGATGCGCAATGGCCATTTCGATCTCGTTGTTCTGCCCTTGGCAGACGTCACTCCGCCCCAGCTCCTTGCTATCGAGCGCACCATTCGCCGGGATACGACGGCAACAATTATTGGAACGTCGCCCGTCGCGGATCCGAACCTGATCATGCGCGCCATGCGAGCCGGAGTTCACGAATTTCTCGTATATCCGCCGTCGCTCGAAGAAGTCGCATCTTCGGTTGAACGGTTGATGCGGCGCAACGCACCCGACGGGACACGAGGCGAGGTTGTAGCGGTCTACAGCTCCAAGGGCGGTCTCGGCACAACGAGCATTGCTGTCAACCTTGCACAGGCGTTTGCAGGCAACAGCACAAATACGCGAGTGGCACTCGCCGACCTGGTCGTCGCAGGTGGCGACGTTCGAGTGTTTCTCAATCTCAAGCCTCTGTATGACCTGAGCCACCTGATCGCAAAGGGCGACAAGGTCGATGCGGATCTTCTGAATTCACTGCTCACGGCGTGCCCAGGCGGCGTCTGGGCTCTCCCGACCGGTGAGTCTCCCGAGCATGACGAGCTGTTCGATTCGACCGCCATCGCTTCAATAATCACACTGCTCAGAATGCACTTCGCCGTGACCGTGCTTGATTGCGAACATCATATCGCCGAACGCACACTTACCGCGCTCGATGCCGCCGATCGCGTACTTCTGGTAACACAGCTGACTGTGCCGGCACTGCGAAGCGCGCAGCGTACGTTGACAATCTGCCGGCGGCTGGGCTACGATGATACGAAGCTGTGCGTGGTGGTCAATCGGCACCAATCGGCGGACGTTTTGCCGGTTAACGATGCGGAAGACCTGCTCCAGACTCCTATCTTCTGGAAGCTCCCGAACGACTACAGGCTGTCGGCTGAGGCAATGACCAAGGGCGTGCCTGTAGGGTTGGAAGATCCGCAGGCAAAGTTGTCTCGAAGCTACGCGGAGCTGGCAAAAAAACTTCGTAGCGGTGCCAGCTCAAACGGGCAACCCTCCGGACGCTGGAATGTCCCATCAGGCGGCTCGAAGCTTCGAAAGTTTTTCGGAATGGAACGGAGAGTGACAAATGGGACTTAGAGACCGCCTGCTTGGCCGCCAGAATGGAACGGACCCAGCCGCCGTGCCCGAGCGACCAGAAGACGTGACGACAGCCACTCTCCCGCCGCCAGCGGGCGCAAAAGCGCCTGCACGGATTGCCATCGCCCAGGCGACATCATCGGGCATGTATGGGCGCAAGATCGAGCAGGAATCGCTGTCGCCGCTGGACAAGGTCAAGATCGACCTTCACCGGCAGTTTATCGAGCGTCTGGATCTGGAAGCACTCGAACAGATTCACGACGAGCGGCTGATCAACGCGGAAATCCGCGCGGTGGTGATGGAGCTGCTTCGGAATGAACCGACTCCGCTGACGGTAGCAGACCGCGAAGACATCATCGAGCACGTTCTATATGAGATAACGGGCCTTGGCCCGATCGAGCCTCTTTTCCGCGACCCGACAATCAGCGACATCCTGGTGAACGGCTCGAAGGAGATATTCGTCGAACGAAATGGCCGGCTTTCGCGTGTCGCGGCAACGTTCCGCAACGACGCGCATGTGCTCGCTGTCATCGACCGCATCGTGAGCAGAATCGGCCGGCGGGTCGACGAGTCGTCGCCGATGGTCGACGCCAGACTGCCCGACGGCTCACGCGTAAACGCAATCATTCCGCCTCTCGCGATCGATGGTCCCGTTCTCTCGATCAGGCGGTTTGGCGCCGGTCTCACTATTCAGCGACTGATTGACGGCGAGTCGATGACCGAGGACATGGCGCAGCTTCTAGCCGGTTGCGTTGCTGCTCGGCTCAATATTCTCGTCTCGGGCGGAACGGGCTCGGGAAAGACGACTCTGCTCAACGCAATGGCCTCGTTTATCCCGCCCGACCAGCGTATCATCACGATCGAGGATGCGGCGGAGCTGCGGCTTCAGCAGGAGCATGTGGTTCGGCTCGAAACCCGGCCGCCAAATGCCGAGGGTGAGGGTGAGGTAGTTGCTCGCGACCTCGTGAAGAACGCACTTCGGATGCGCCCCGACCGCATCATCGTCGGTGAGGTTCGCTCGGGAGAAGCGCTGGACATGCTGCAGGCGATGAACACCGGTCACGAGGGCTCGCTGACCACAATCCACGCCAACACGCCGAGGGACGCTTTGTCGCGTCTGGAGACGATGATTCTCATGGCGGGTGCAAACCTTCCTGACCGTGCGATGCGCGAGCAGATATCGTCTGCGCTCGACCTCGTGGTCCAGGTTTCACGCCTCGCCGATGGAACGCGAAAGATCGTGAGCATCGTCGAGATAACGGGCATGGAAGGCGCGGTCACTGCGACACAGGAGATCTATCGCTTTCGAAAGAAGGGCATTGCTCCTGATGGCAAGGTCACAGGCGTCTTCGAGACAACAGGAATCAGGCCGACATTCATGGAAAGGCTGAGTGTCTCAGGGGTCGACTTGCCCGTGGACATGTTCAGCGAGGGGGCGATCAGATGATTCTGATCTTGTCGGCAATATTCCTCGCTACCCTGGGGCTGTGTGTCCTGGGGTATGTCATCCTGAATCGTCGCGTCCTGACCAGCGCAGACATCGCACGGACGCGGCTGCAACCCGAAGAGCAGGCGCGGCGCGCATGGATCTTGTTGAAGGACGAGAGCGTCAGCGACGTGCCCTTCCTGCAGAAGCTGATGGATGGCAAGGCATGGACTCACGCCATCCAGGTCGAGCTGATACGCGCGGGCAGTGACATCAAGCCCGGAACGTTCCTCCTTACGTGGGCGACAGTTGGACTTGTTGGAACTCTGCTGGCGAGCCGGCTCGAGACGTTCATTTTTTCCGTCATCATCTCTCTGCTAAGCTGGGCCCTTCCCTGGCTCTGGATAAAGCACAAGCAGAAGAAACGGTTCGCAAAGTTCGCCGAGCAGTTGCCGGATGCGATCGACATGCTCGTCAGCGCGATGAGAGCGGGCTACTCGTTCCAGGCTGCAACGCAGTTCATCGGGGAAGAGATGGTACCACCGCTCGGTGTTGAGTTTGCCCGCTTCTACGACGAACAGCGGCTGGGGATCGACGTGCGAACTGCGCTTCTCGGTCTTCAGAGCCGAATGGACAGCCTCGATCTCAAAATGTTCGTGACGGCAGTCATCATCCAGCGCGAGACCGGGGGCAACCTGAGTGAGGTATTGTCCGGCCTGGCCGACCTCATTCGAGGAAGAATGGCTCTGAAGGGTCATATCGAGACGCTGGTGGCAGAGCCCAAGATGTCCGCGAAATTCCTGGCACTCATTCCGGTCATCGTGTTCTTCATCATCATGGCGATCAATCCCAACTTCATGCGTCCGATGATCCAGAGCGGCGGCGGTAGAATCGCTCTCGCGTTGGCTGGTTTATCGGTGGCGGCCGGGTACATGGTCATGATGAAGATTGCTGACGTGGACGTCTAGGAGAGACAAGATGCCGACAATGGTTGTCCTGATGATGGTGGCGGTGTTTGCCGGTCTGAGCATCGCGGCATACTCCTACCTGACGGAGATGTCGCGGCGCAGCGCCGCGGAAAGGGCGATCGGTACCGCGGAGTCTACTGAGGTCCGCCGCAAGTTCACGCGCCCGAGCGCAGATGCTTCGGCGACAGATTCTCTGCAGGGACGAATTCTCAAGCGCGCACCGTCGGTGTGGGCAAAAAACGCAGACGTCCGGCAGAAGATGATCTACGCCGGCTTCGATGATCCGACGGCGCCACTCATCTATTCGATGAGCCGCATTATCCTTATCGTCGGCTTTCCGCTCCTCGCTTTTATGTTCGTGCCCAAGGATTCGTTCAGGAACGCATTGATACTCGTAGCTGTTGCCCTGATGTTTGGCTTCCTGCTGCCCCCGGCCTACGTGGCCCGCGCGGTACGACTGCGACAGGAGAAAATCCGGCGCGGGCTTCCGGATGCGCTCGACCTGCTGGTGGTATGCGTGGAGGCGGGAATCAGTCTCGATGCGGCAATTCTCCGCGTTGCGAAGGACCTGGTGCACGCTCACCTGGATCTGGCGACGGAGCTGGCCATCGTCAACCGAAAGACGAACGCCGGTGTCCGGCGGGAAGATGCGCTTCGAGGGCTCTGGGAAAGAACAGGTGTGGACGACGTGAGAACCCTGGTTTCGAGTTTGATTCAGAGCGAGAAATGGGGTTCGAGCAGCGCGCGGGTACTTCGCGTTTCGTCGGAGACTCTGAGACGGAAGCGCCGTCAGTCTGCGGAAAAGAGGGCTGCCGTTGCGCCGAACAAGATGACAATCCCGCTCGCCATCCTTATATTTCCTGCTCTCTTTGTCGTTATTCTGGGGCCGGCTATGCTCAGCATCAGAAACGCTTTCTCGGGGCCATGATCATGAATCTCAAAAGCCGTAGAGGAGCGATTCTTGTTCTCGCAGCCTTTATCATGGTTGCGGTGCTCGGCGTGTTGGTGATCGTGGTGGATATAAGCCGGATATATGTCCAGAAGAATGAGCTCCAGACCGCGGCTGACGCCTCAGCGCTTGCCGGAACCATCGAACTGATCGTGGGAAGTTCTGCAGCGGCGATAAAGGACACTGCCATCAGCTACGCGGCGAAGAACAAGGCCAACGGCGCCGCGGTCAGCGTTGGAACCGCCGACATAGCATGCGGGCTGTACGATGCGGCAACGCACACATACCTTGGAAACTCCGGAACCTGCGATGCGGCGCAAAATGCCGTCACCGTTACCGCCCGCGCGCCGGCGAAGTACAGCTTTGTCGGATTTCTCAGCGCCAGCAATCAAGTTACGGCGGTTGCCCGCGCATACGGGGCGTATGTTGGCGCGACAAAGTGCATAAAACCCTGGGCAATACCGTACACCAAGTTGACGAAGACACTTCAACCTGCAAATCTCGATACGCTTCGCAACATCGATTCGGTGGATACTCGCATCTTGAGAACAATGACCGTCGCCCAGCGTACCTTTACGCTCAAGATTGGGTCTCCGCCTAACGCAGGCAATTTTGGCTCTCTGGATATCCCTTCCACGGATCCGTCAGCTCCCAATAATGGCGCGAATCTCTACGAGTACAACATTACTAACTGCAATCCGACACTGATCGGGGCGGGAGATACTCTTCAGACTGAAACTGGCAACATGAAGGGACCGACGGTAAAGGGGATTGCGGATTTCTGTACCGCAAACGGATCGTATGACAACTCAACTGGCAATTGCTACGAGTCGAACGGAACTCTCGGGATAGTGGTCAAGGCTGCATTGTGGTCCCAAAGTACAATTAAGGCTAATGGAAATTTCTCGGTCATTGTGCGTCAGATCGTCTCGTTCGTACTGGAAAACATCAACAATAGCGATGCTTCGATAAGAGGCCATTTCCTGCCATACCTCACCACCGGCGAGATTACGAGCACAAGAACTACAGTCCAGCGGCCCATACTGGTGAAATAGCACGGACGGGTTGCTCGCCAAGTGCATTCTCTCTGAGGATGCACTTTTTTTGTTCCGTGAGGCCATGGCTCACCTCATATATTGGTAGTCATGATTACTCCCGCCGAACCTCAGCATGATTCTTAAACGGTTTTTCAACGAGAACCTTGCTCAAGCCAGCTACCTAATCGCCTGCGAACATCAGAAAGTCGCGATGGTCGTGGATCCAAATCCCGACATCGATCATTATGTCGAAGCCGCCGCGCTTAAGGGCGTTCAAATCACGGACATTACCGAAACGCACATCCATGCGGGCTTCGTAACCGGCGCGCGAGAGCTCGCCGATGCGACGGGCGCTCAACGCCTCCTTTCCAATGATGCCGGCCCCGACTGGCAATACTCGTTGGCCGGTGAAGCACATGCCACGATACTCGGCAGGCCACGCAGCAGGAATGCTCCACATTCCGCGCACGAACTTGTTTCTGACATATGCGGGCGGCCATCTTCCCAACTCAATTCACATCCCTCTCGGCGAGTTGGAATCCAGGCTGGGCGAAGTGCCTGACGGTGACGTCGTCGTCCATTGGCGGGGAGGGACACGGTCAGCGATCGCGGCGAGCATCCTGCAGATGCGGGACGAGCCGGCATATCCAACATGCACGGCGGGTTCAGTGAGTTGGAGCGTCGCGGGCATCCTGTCGAGCGAGGCTGACGTCACGACAGGAGGCTGACAGATGACTCATCCGATGGGCCTCGGCGCGGCGCGGCGCGGGCGCGAGATTCCCGAGGAAGACCGCCCGACGTCATGGCGCGAGCGGA
>JBBSFT010000101.1:0-9991 GCA_038254845.1 Gemmatimonadales bacterium
GAGCGGAAGACGAGCGGGCGGTCGTTGTTTCGCGTGACCACATACAGCTCCCCTGCCGGCGTTCGAATACGCTGAATGTCGCGTGCCTGGCCGGGAACGAAGAAACCGCTCTCCACCGTTCGCACGGGAGTGAACTTCCCCTTCCCGTCACCCTTGAGCATCATGCCGTACCCTGCGCTCATGCGGCCGGTTTCCGGCTTAACACCGTCGAAGTTTCCGGCCATCAGCAGGTCCAGCTTTCCATCGTTATCGACATCCGTCGCGAGGATGCCGTATATCGGTGAAATCTGCACTTCCTGCGGAAGCGGCACGAGCGTGAAAGAACCGTCCCCGTTATTTTTTGCAAGCATCGTTGCGAACGTATGCGCTTTCTTCACAACCGCGCCGGCAACGTCGGCGGGCGGAAAGATGTCCGAAATGGTTTGATTCGCATAACTCGCGTAACTCGGATAGCGCGCTTTGAGATATGGCAGCGACTTGATGAGATCGTCGCGCAGCACGAGCGGATACAGGCGTCCGTGATTGTAGCATGCGACGATCTGCTCGACGAAGCCGTTTCCGCCGAAGTCCTTGACGTACATCATGGTCGGTTCCTTATCGCTTGCATGAAAGCGCGTGTTCAGCCCCAGATTTCCGACGATGAAATCGATGCGGCCGTTACCTGTGAAGTCGCCCGCCACAATCCGGTTCCACCAGCCATCGCTCAGCTCCAGCCCGCGGGTTTTCATGCGCTCCAGCCGGCCTTTGCCTTTGTTCAGAAAGATGGTGATAGGCATCCATTCGCCAACGACGACGAGGTCGAGCCGCCCGTCTCCATTCACATCCTTCCAGATCGCGTCCGTCACCATGCCGATCCCCGCAAGCTCAGGGGCGAGTCGAGCTGTTCCATCGGTGAAGCGGCCATGGCCGTCGTTGACGAGCAGCACACTCGGGGGATCAATGCCGTACCGCCCTGGGACGACGCGGCCGCCGACGAACAGGTCGATATCGCCGTCGCCGTCGAAGTCAGCGGCAGCTACCCGCGACCCACTGTTGCTCTCGGACGGAAGGCTGTTGTTCGCTTTGTGAAAGTTGCCCCTTCCATCGTTCAGGTACAGCCGGTCCTGGAGGGCCGGGGCAAGATCCGAGAATTCGTTCCCGCCGCTTACGACGTATAAATCGGGAAAGCCGTCGCCGTTCGCGTCGAAGAACGCTGCTCCAAGGTCTTCGGATCCCTTATCTGCTTCGAAGACCTTCTCATTGCTCGGCACGAATGGCCCGCCGCGTTTCTGCAACATCAGCCGACCCGGCTGATCTTTCGCTCCACCGATAAATGCGTCAGCCAGCCCGTCACCGTTGACGTCTGCGACGGCCATGTACGGGCCTTCGGTAGACAGCATTTTCGGAATGAGCCGCTCACGGTCGAAGTCGACATACTCGTTTTCCCGGTGCACAAATGGCAGTGCAACGCTGTCGGTTACATCAGCGAGAATCGGCGAAACTTTCTTCTGCACAACCGCGCTTCCCGTTTTCGCTGCACCGGCCTGACGCACGACCAGACGCTGGTCTGCGGCCACGTTTCTCACAACGCTCACTCTTCCATCAGGCCACACGACCGTTGCCGAGTCGACGGTCTTCGACTGACCAATCCCGAAATTCAGCACATAGTCCACGCTCGACTGGAAACCGCGTGAAGGCATCAGCTCCTCAAAGCGGGATACTCCTCCGCTCGCCACGGTAACTTTCGCTCCGATAGCGAATCGGTTTTTCCCCTCACCATCCAGCTTCACCTGCAGGTACTGATTTTTCGTCAGCGTGCGCGCGTTGTTCCGATATACGAACGCTTCCGCATTCACGTTGTTCACGACGAGATCGAGAGCGCCATCGCCGTCGAGGTCTCCGTACGCGGAGCCATTGGAGAAGCTTTTGGTATCCAGTCCCCACTCAGGTCCATCGCTCTCGAAAGTCAGATCACCCTTGTTCCGGAACGCGTAGTTCGGAAGTTTTGTGGAGCTCATCGCGTTGACGAGGCCGATGAAATCGACGCCTTTCCCGCCGCTCCTTGCCGCCGCCATCGTCTCGTTGTTCGCGAGAAACGCTATGTAATCCTGGGACGTGACATCGCGAGCGATGCCATTCGTCACGTTGATGTCCTTGTTGCCATCCAGATCGTAATCCGCGATCAGCGCGCTCCACGTCCAGTCAGTTCGCGCGACACCTGCCATCTGGCCAATTTCGCTGAACGTGCCGTTCCCATTGTTCAGGTGAAGCATGTTGCGAGTAAACTGTTCGTGGTACCCGTTCTTGCGCTTCGCCTGGTGAATGTCCCAGCTCTCGAAAGAGCTTGTCATCTTGTACCGCTGCTCATCGTCCGGCAGCATGTCGGTGACGTATATGTCCAGCAGGCCGTCGTTGTTGATGTCGGCCATGTCCAGACCCATCGACGAGTAGCTGATTGACGGCATCTCCCGCTCGAGGTCCTCGGCGAAAGTGCCGTCCTGCTTGTTGATGTAGAGATAGTCGCGCTCGAAGAAATCATTGGACACATAGATGTCGGGCCATCCGTCGCCATTCACGTCTCCAACGGCCACGCCAAGGCCAAACGCAATCTCGCTTCCGTAAATGCCGGCCTTCGCACTCACGTCTGTAAAGTGGCCGCCGTCGTTTCGATAGAGCTTGTGGCCACCAAACTCGCTTCGGACGTTCCGGATATTTTTCAATCCGAAGCTGCTGACGGGGCGGAAAGAGTTGTTGCTGACGTAGAGGTCCAGGTCACCATCGCGGTCGTAGTCGAAAAACGCCGCGTCGGTCGAGTATCCCTGGTCCGCAATCCCGTAGGCAGCTGCCTCTTCGGTGAATGTCGGCTCACCTTTTTCGTTCAGGCCCTTATTGATGTAAAGCTCATTGGCCCGCCGCTCGCCAGCGACGTTTCCCGAGTAGCAAACGTAGATGTCGAGGAGCCCATCGCCGTTTACGTCCGCGAAGGTCACGCCAGTGGCCCAGAAACCCTTTCCCTTCACGCCGGCGACGTCAGTAATATCGCGAAAGTGGAAGTGACCCTCGTTCAAGTAGAGCCGATTGCCGCCAAGGTTAGACGTCAGCATGATCTCCGGCAGCCCATCGCCGTTCAGGTCACCGATCGCCACTCCGCCGCCATTGTAGAAATTGCGATACGTAAAGACGTTCAGATCTCTGGTATCGGTCACCCTGTTCTCGAACTTTACTCCCGTAAAGCTCGACGGCAGCAGAGTGAACAAGCGACCATCATTGCCTGGGGCCACGCCCGTTGGCCGCGGAGCGCTATCCGACCCTGAGCAGACACTCTGGAGCAAGCAGAGAGACAGCGTGAGGCATAACCTCACGCCTTCGGGTCTTCTCATGATTGAGGCGCCTTACTGCGCCACGGCCTGCCCCCGAAACGAGAGCAGGCCGCAGTGACTATACACAACAGTGACCACCAGCGAAAAGCTTAGTAGCCGGGATTCTGAACGAGAAGCGGGTTCGTCTCGATCTGCGTCTGGGGAATCGGCATCAGGATCCGGTACGGTTCGCGCGCCTGCTTGTTGAACCATACCCCCGAGGCAAACCGGCCAGCGCGGATCAGGTCCTGACGCCGCTTGCCCTCCACTGTGAGCTCAAACAGCCGCTCCTTGAAAATCGCTGCTCGGAGGTCAGCCTGCGAAATCCCCGAGTTGATCGGCTTAGGCGGGGAGAATACGCGCGCGCGAACCAGATTGACCAGCGCCGTTGCAGCGCCTGTCTGCCCCAGCTCATTCAGCGCTTCTGCCTTGATCAGATAAATCTCGGAGAGACGGAAAGTGGTAAAATCGTTCCCGTTTTCCTGGACGAGGTGGTTCGGATCCAGAGGCCACTTTGCGACGCGGATGCCGGCACCTTCACTGGCGTTGGTCGGATCACCGATTTCCGGCGTGAAGACAAGCGGGTTGCCGTTGCGATCCTTGACGGCCGCGCCGGTTTCGAGGTTGACCTGCGGCCCTACAAGGAAGATCTGCCTGCGTTGGTCCGCGGCGTCAAACGAGGAGTAAGTCTCGGCGATCGTTGCCCAGCCGTTCCACGGACTGGAGGAAATCTGCGTATAGTGCAGGGCCTCCTGAAGGAAGTGCTGCCCCAGGCCGGCCTCGTTCAGGAACTTGACCGACATGATAATCTCGGGGGCAGTACCATTGTCGGCTGTAAAGTTGGATCTCCAGTTGCCCGCCAGGCTGTATACGCCCGAGTTGATGATACGATCAGCGGCAGCGGCGGCATCGGCCCAGCGAGCGGCTCCGGGCTGCAGTCCTGCAGTCGTCACGGTTCCGGTGAACACCTGAGCGTTCAGATACAGGCTCGCCAGAATGGCATCGGCTGCGCCTTTCGTCATGCGGCCGTTCATTTCCGCCGGCCATGTGGCTGGAAGCACTCCGCTCGTCTCTTTCAACTCCTTCTCGACGAATGCAGACACTTCCGCCCGGGTGTTTCGCGCCCGCGGCTTGATATCGGTGTCGGTCACGATCGGGACGCCACCGAAGAAATCCTGCAGCAGGAAGTAGTAGTAAGCGCGAAGGGTCCTGAGTTCGGCCTGAACGACCGGCTTGCTCGGAAAATTCACCTTGTCTACGGCGGCAAGCGCGACGTTCGCCCGCGCGACGCCTGAGAAGAGAGCGTTCCAGGCCCCGTTGACATCGTCGAGCCCAGACGGACTGTTTGCCCCCCAGAGCTGGCGATCAATCTCGAGCCACCGGCCGTTATCGTACCAGTCGGTGCCACGGGTTGGTATGATGATCTCGTCCGAGCTGATTTCTGTCAGAAAGTAGTAAGCCTCCGTCGTCTGCCGCAGCTGCGCGTAGACCGACGCGAGACCACCGATTACCTCCTGCTCATTCTTGTAAAAATTCTCCGGAGCGATGGAGCTCGTAGGCGACTCGGTAAGATCAGTGCACGCCAGCGAGAGCCCGATGATGGGAGAGAGAACGAAGAGCACTGGGATAAACCCCACTCTAATCGTTTTCGCGACAGGTAGTTTGATCATGAGTCCGGCCTTCTGATAGAAGATGGCAGCCAGTTTAGAAGGAGACACGAGCGCCTCCAGTGAATGTGCGGGGACGCGGATAATGAAGGTAATCAATTCCGCGCGTTGCCAGGCTGTTGATCCCGGCGTCGGTATGTACTTCAGGGTCATACCCGGAGTAATTGGTCATCAGAAGCAGGTTGTCGCCCGAGACATAAACCCGGGTCCGCTTGCCGAATGCGCCAAGTCGCGGCAGGTCGAACGTGTACCCTAATGTTACGTTCTGAAGGCGCACGTACGATCCATCCTCGATCCAGCGCGAAGAATAAATCTGCGGTTCTCCAATCGCCACGCCGTCGGTTAGAGCCGATGCCAGAAAATTCTGGCCCTTGCTTCGTTTCGTGGCGTAGACGAGCGCAGTGTTGTTGAACACATCGAGTCCGCGCTGGCTGTTCACCAGGAAGCTCATGTCGAACTTGCCGATGTTGGCCCGGCTGTTGACGCCAAAGCTGAAAGCCGGATTCGCATCTCCGATGACCACTTTGTCGTCTCCACCGGGAGAGAGCGTAATTCCATCCAGTACTCGTGTCAGCTCACGCCCGGTCTCATCGCGCGTCACCTTGTACTTGTTGAATTGCTGCTGGCCGGCCGAGTTCACCCCGATGAACTCGGGCCCGTAGAAAGTTCCGATCGCGTGACCCGGCAGAATGCGCTGCGCAACCTGGCCCGACTGGCCTTCTCCACTGACCCGGCCGGTGGAGAGGAAGCTCCGGCCACCGAGGTCGACTACTTTGTTTCGCTGTCTGTCGAAAACGAGGCCAGCGGTCCAGTTCAATCCAGGACGGTTTACCACCTGTCCATCGAGCGAAAACTCGATGCCTGTGTTCTTTGTCTTGCCGATGTTCTCCAGACGCGTGCTCACTACCGCGGGCTGAGCGACAGGAACAGTGAGCAGCAGGTCATGCGTATTCTTGACGTAATACTCGAGGCTGCCGTTGAGCCGGTTGTTCAGGAAGCCGTAGTCGAGCGCGACATTCGTTTGCGCCGTCGCTTCCCATTTCAGGTTCGGATTCGGATTCTGCGTCGCCGAGAAACCGGTGACGGCCTTTTCTCCGAACACGTAACGCGAACCGCCATCGGCTGCCAGCAGAATCAGGGAAGCGTAAGGAGGAACGCCGGGATTCCCTTGCAAGCCGTATCCGGCACGAAGACGCAGCTCGGAGAACGGACCGCGAGGGATGAATTTTTCCTCGCTGAGCCGCCACGAACCGGAGATTGCCGGAAAGACTGCCCACTTGTTCCCTATCCCGAATCGTGACGATCCGTCACGCCGCAGCACACCGGTCAGGAAGTAGCGATCCTTGAAGCTGTAATGAGACGAAGTGAAGAAGCCGATCAGCCTGCTGTCCTCGCGGCGCGAATTCAGCGGCTGCGCCGCGCTCCCGCTGCCCAGGCTATTGAAACCGAGGGCATCAGTGAGAAAACCCCTTGTCTCGACCGAAAACTCCGTGAGTGTGTTGTCGAAGTATTCGTATCCGCCAAGGAGGTCGAACGTGTGATTCGCCGAGAATTGCGGATGGAAGTTGAGAATGGTTTGAAGCGTTTGGGACTGGTTGTTACGATTCGCCTGCGACGCCTGTCCGGTAAGCTGCGCTCCCACGGGGTTGCTCAAGGGGAAATACGTGCCCCGGTTGCTGTCGAAGCGATCCACCCCGACCGTAACTTTCGCGGTGAGACTCGAAAAAACATCGAAGTCGGTGGTGAGGTTACCAAGCACGCGATTGGTCGTGCCAAGATCGATGATCTGCCTTGCAAGCGCCACCGGGTTTCTCACTGATGTCTGGCCAATCAGCTCGTAGAACTTGGTTTCTCCGGTGGTCGGATCGGTTGTGCTGACCGGAAGGGTTGGGTTAAACACGAGCGCATTGATGAATACTCCGCCTTCGAAGCCACCAGTGTTCTCGAATGGCAGATAATCATTTTTCACCTGAGAACCCGTCAGATTGAGCCCGAGCCGCAGTCGCCCACCGATTGCTTCATGTGAGCCATTCACACGTGCCTGGTAACGCTTGAAGCCATTGTCGATGATGACGCCCTGCTGATTCAGGTAATTGAGGGACGCGCGGTACAGGGTGTTCGCGGAACCGCCGGCAAACGAAAGATTCTGGTTGACGGTGGTCCCACTGCCGACGAGCTCTCGCTCCCAGTTCGTATCTGCGTTGCCCAGACCCGCGAGGACGTTCTCGCTTATCTTGCCGGCTTTGATCTGGTCCTGGACATAACTTCTGTACTGGGGGCCCGAAAGGAGATCAAGCGATCGATTCAGGGAAGATTTTCCTGCCGAGACTTCGTATTCCATCGACGGACGGCCCGAGGCGCCTTTCTTGGTCTCGATGACGATCACGCCATTTGCAGCGCGCGTTCCGTAGATCGCGGCAGCCGCATCTTTCAGAATGGTGACAGACGCGATATCCGAAGGATTCAGCAGGTTTAGCGGGTTGCGTGGGAGCGCGGGCTCATTACCACTGATTCGGACGGCCGATGCTTCCGTTGGCACGTTGTTGACAGGTACACCATCGATTACGTACAGCGGATCGTTGCTCGCGCTGATGGAAGTGCCGCCGCGAATGCGGATCTGCGCGCCGGCACCCGGCTCGCCACTGTTCTGAGTGACGTTGACGCCGGCGGCGCGGCCCTCGATCATCTGGTCCACGTTCGAAATCTGTCCGACGTTCGCATCTACGCCTTTTACGGTCGTAACCGACCCGGTAATCGCCACGCGTCGCTCAGTGCCATAGCCCGTCACAACCACGCCTTCCAGCACCGATGGGCTCGGTACCAGAGCAAACTGCACCGTTGCTGCTGCTCCGGCGCCTATCGCAAGGCTTCGCACCTGCGTGTTGTACCCGATTCGACGCGCGCGCAGGGTGATGTTTCCTGCTGGTACGCCTCCGAGACGGAAACCACCGTCACTTCCGGTGACAGCCCCGCGCTGCGTGCCTTCGACGAACACAGTGACGCCGGAGAGAGACTGTTGCGTCGTGCTGTCGACGACGCGACCACTGATTGTACCGCTGAGCGCCTGCGCTCCGAGTCCAGCTGCGCATAGCATGCCACCAACGAACGTAGGGAAGAAGTAACGTGCCACTGCCATAGCGCCAACCTCGCCGAGGGGAGTAGTGCAAGCTTTTTTAGGGGGTTTTCAGATAGGTAGTATCCGCCATGCGAAGATTTTGTCAAGCAAAAAGAAAACACAAAGAGGATTACCGGCTCTCAGCCTTCCATCCGCCCGCGCCGCCGCCTTGCCGGCGCGGAGAGTTCGCGGTGATCCGCGTGAAGCTAGGTATCAGGGGCAGGCCGGATTGCGCATCGGCAAGGCGCAACAAGATACCGGGGCGATGCGGGATTTTACCGCTACGCGACTCCCACTACGACCAAATCCCGCACAGGCCCGGCAGGAATCGAACCTGCAACCGCCGGTTTTGGAGACCGGTGCTCTACCAATTGAGCTACGGACCTACAATCCGTCTCGGATCACCATCGAGACTTGAAGCGGGAGGGTGGCTGACGGGAATTGAACCCGCAACCCCCGGTGCCACAGACCGGTGCTCTAACCGATTGAGCTACAGCCACCATGTGCCATCATCTTAACGGCTACCGATTCGCGGATCAACCGCAACTACATAACAGCAGACCCACACTTAGAACTACCCAGCCATCGGCGTTTGGCTACACACTGCGCGATCGGCTTTGTGCCAACCACCAAGGCACAAAGCGTGTAGCGCCTTTTGTAGCCGTCAGCCGGTGGCTGGGTAGTTCTATTTATGGGTTGGCAGTTCCGCCCTATCAGTCCTTCGCCCGGTCCATGTACTCCCCCGTGCCCGGATTAACGCGGACCTTCTCACCGGTCCTGATGAACTCCGGCACGTTGATCGTCACCCCGTTCTCGAGCTTCGCCGGCTTCGACGACGCATTCTTTGTCGCCGTCTTCATCACCGCCGATGTCTCGACAACCTCGAGCGTCATCGAATTCGGCAGCTCGATCCCAATCGGCCGGCCATTGTAATACTCCGCCTGAATCTTCATTCCCTGCTGCATCCACTGCGCATTGTCGCCGAGCATTTCTTCGTCCATCTCGAGCTGATCGTAGTTCTCGGTGTTCATGAAGTGGAACGTGTCTCCACCCTGATACAGGAACTCGAGATCGTGCGTTTCCATCGCTGCCTTTTCAATCGTGTCGGCAGCACGGAACCGATGCTCGAAGCTCGAGCCGCTTCTCAGATTCTTGAGCTTTGCCTGCACCATCGCACGAAGGTTGCCCGGAGTGTGATGACGGAACTCAATCACCCGGCACGGGTCGCCCTCGAATACGAGCACCATGCCTCTGCGAATCTGCGTTGCGGGAAATGCCATGATCCTTCATCCAATAGATAGCGCCGCCCCTGCCATCCTCCACCGGGAGAATGCGGGCCGCGGCGCACGTTCAAAGCCAGCCTTGAAAATTAACCCCTGAAGATGAGACAGCCAACCTAGGCCCACCTACCGGTAGTGTCCCCGTTTGATTGTAACGATTGAAAGGAACTAGGCTTCGTCCACGTCGAACAGCCCTTTCGGTTCGGCGACCTTTCGTAACTCTCGCGGGGCTTGTTTGTATGTCCGATTGATTCCCGCCGTTCGCGGATAGTCAATTGTCTTTCCCTCTAGTAGCTCAGCCACCGTCAAGAGTTGTAAGCGGGGATGTTTTCCCCACGGTGATTGGTAGAAGCCCCCTGAAGCTGCATCAGCGCGCATTGGTTTCGTCGGCGTCTCGAAGCTGAGAAGAACGCCAATATCGGCTTGCTCCCGTTCTCTCACATGGCCGAGGGCTCGAATGTCATCTGCCTTTAAGTGACCGCCCTTTACGCTCAGAATTATCTGGCGCGTTTGATCGCTGCCGTCATGGAAGTAGAGCCGCCCGTCAATTCCCCCGTCTGCCCCCTTCTTTTGAGTGGCCGGGCGCGCGCC
>JBBSFT010000102.1:0-9915 GCA_038254845.1 Gemmatimonadales bacterium
GCCTGCTTCGGATTCAGCCATAGCGCGGTAGTGTAGAGGTACACGAAAACGGTGTCAAGCGCACCACGGGAAATTGTCCACCACGGGAAATGGGCGCACGCCTCATTGTATCTTAATGTGGCCAGGCGCTCAGCTGAAACCCATCGGCTCTTGGCCCGCTTGCGATTCCCGGGTTGCATCGGCGCACCGGCGGCCCCAGATATTGAAGCGATTCGCCATGTGGCCTGAGCGCCATGCACCATGAGCGTGAGCAAGCTCTCCGGCGGCAAAGTATGCCCGACCAAGCTCGTAGTACGCCTCGACGAAATTGGGAGCGAGGGCAATGCTTTTTCGGAAACATTCTTCGGCCCCGGGAAGATCGCGCTCCGCCGCGTGAAGCATTCCCATGTAGAACCAGCCGTACAACGCGGCTTTCGGATCGCGCGTCTGACGCGACGCGCGGTCGAGGTGATCGGCCGACTCGCGAAGCAGGCCCTTTCTCAGACAGACATAGCCAAGGCTGGCTCGCGCGAGGCCGTTCATCGGGTCTTCGGCGAGCACTTGGTCGAGGGTGATGAGCGCGTCGTCATAGTTGCCCTGCCGCATCTGCGCCCATCCCATCAACGACAATGCCCGCCGGTCACTCGGAGCAAGAAGCAGTGCCGTTTCGAGAGTTGCCTGCGCCGCCTTGAAATCGCCGTGCGAAATGAGGTCCCAGCCTTTTTCGATGAATGTCGATGCGCCGAGGTGATCCTCGCGGAGCGCACGAATCGTCCGGAGTCCCTCTGACCCGTCTCGGCCCATTCCGGTGAGAACGACTCCAACAAGGTTCTCGCCAAAAACCTCTGCAGCGGTCATGAAGAGTGGATCGGCAGACGGCCGTACGCCGCAGATCGCCGGCCCTGCGTCTGTCCTGATGCACACCGTGTCCACCGCAACACAGACCGACATGTGCAGATTTCCAGGAGCCATGTAGACGTCCGCGACATGACGGGCTCTCCATCTCTCGCGACCGTGACAGGAAACGGTCCGAGCTGGGTAAGCCGGTGCGCGAGTGATTCGATGAAGTCCGCGGGCATGTGCTGAACGACGAGAACCGCGGCGTCGAGATCGTCGGGCAAACACGCTACCATGCCGGCGAGGGCTTTCGGGCCTCCTGTTGACGCGGCAACGACAACAGCCGCGACGGCCGGCACTGGGCGAGCAGACAGGCGGACTGCGCCGGATTCAGGAAGAGCCGAGCGAGGTTGAGGTGTGCGTTGCGCGACGCGGACTACTGACGCGGCGGCCAACGCCAGCAGCAACTCGGCGCGAACGAGAACGAGGTCGATGCTCACCAGCCCCGACGGCTTTCGGACGAAATCCACCGCTCCGAGTTCGAGCGCGCGAATTGTGTCTGCGTGCCGCTGTCGGAGCCAGCCGCGCTCAGCATCACGACCGGCCTCGGCATCTCGCTCATGATCTTCGACAGGGTTGTCAGTCCGTCCATTCCCGGCATCTCGAAGTCGAGCGTCACGATGTCCGGGCGGAGGGAGCGAATTTTCTGAATTGCTTCGGCGCCGTCGCGAGCCGTTCCCACCACCAGAAATTCGCGGCGGGACTCGACAATGTCAGTGATGAGCTGGCGCATGAATGCGCTGTCATCGACTACCAGAACTCGCTTGGTCTGCCGCAATGGAAGTGAAGGTGACAGTGCCGACCTAAAGGCGGCGAAAAATGCGCTCCCGGGAGCTGACGGGAGCGAACATCTCGCGCGCTTTCCCGAGCAGCGTCTCTACTTTTCCTAAGACGAGGAAGCCACCCGGCAGCAACAGATCGTGGAACCGCTCGAACAGCTGTTCCTGCGTTATACGAGTGAAGTAGATCACGACGTTGCGGCAGGCGATCATGTGCATCCGGCCGCCTGGACCTTCATGAGAGAGCAGATCGCGCTTCTCGAACGAGACGAGATTCCTGATTTCCGGGGAGGCCGAGTAAAGCCCGTTCTCGAATGGGAAGTAGCGGTCCCGAACTGCGGGGGCAGTGTCAACGAATGCCGTGATTGGATAGCGACCCTTGCTGGCAACTGACACCGATTCGCGGTCGATGTCGCTGCCGATGATTCTCAGCCGCTCGAGTTTCTGCGGCTCGCCCCGGGTCAAAGCGTATTCGCGGCACAGCACGGCGAGAGAATAGGCTTCCTCTCCCGTCGCGCATCCGGCACTCCAGATGCGAATGAGCGGCGACTGAACTGTCCACAGCTCAGGGAGAATTTTCGCCGTGATGCACGCAAACGTCTCGGGGTTTCGAAAGAACTTCGACACGTTGATGGTGAGCGCATCGATGAGCCGTTCGTACTCGGCCTCGTCGGTGTCGAGAATTCCGGCATACTGAGCGAACGACGTTGCTCCGCGAGCCCGCATCCGGACGGAGATCCGCCGGCGAAGGCACGTGTCCTTGTAGCTCCAGCAGCGAAACCTCCGTTCGCGCTCAATTTTTCGGCAAAGAGCAATGAAGCCCTGCTCGTCAGCGTCCGGAGCTGCCGGCACTCGCCATCGCTGCCCTCGTGTAGGCCGCCTGCGCTTCCTCAGCGCGCCCCTGACGTCCAAGGGAATCGCCAAGGTTTCGATATAGCTGAGGGATGGCGCAATCCATTTGCGCCGCGCGCTCGACAGAATGACGCGCCGCGTCGAAGTTGCCCATTGCCTCCTGCGCCACAGACAGATTATTCAGCAAGACTGCAGACGACGAGTACTTCTGCACGCCTTCCGAGAGAACGGCTGAGGCGCGCTCGACATCGCCGCGCATCGATGCCTCAATTCCCGCATAGTGGTACCACGCGGCGGGAAGCGTGCTGTCGCTCCATTCCCGGCGCGCCGCGTCGAGAGCGTTCGCGGCCGAATCGAGATCGCCCCGCTGCACCGCGAGCGCAGCGAGGCTCAGATGCGCGAGCGGCTCCCGCCTCGTGCAGCGTGCAATAACGAGCTCGAGCGCAAGACGCGCCTTCTCCGGCTGTCCGAGCCGCTCATACGCGAATGCGATGTTCACCAGCACTGCGCTCGCACGCGGGGCAGACACGGCCGCGCGCTGAAATGCGGTGACCGCATCGTTCCATCGTGCTTCGCGCAACGCAATCAGTCCGAGGTAGAACGCCGCGGATCCATCGTTGGGCCTGAGTTCCGTAATACGGCGAAATTCCCGCGCCGAGTCACCGTACATGCGCGCCTTGTAGAACGCTATCCCCAGATTGCGATGCTCGGAGATCACGCTCTCGGCGATGACCGGTTGTTCTTCTGCACGATGGCCGACGGGAACGACGAACGCCCCGGACAGCAGCCCGAACAACGCCTTGCCGATATCGAACTCGCCAAGCTTCGAGACGCGCATGAGCTCATGGACGTCGCGAAATCCGTCGATGAGCGGGAGCAGCTTCTGCTGCTCGTCCGATAGCGCGATGCTGTTCCTGAGAAGCTGTTGACGGTCGAGCGCAAACACGGTATCGAAGCTCGGCAACCGCTTCTCGATCATTGACCATTCATCAACGCGCCGCGCGCCCTCGAGGAGAAGGGCCTGGGGGTCGACCGAAACAAGATCCGCACCTTCGGGTGGCTGAACGCCGGGCTCGAAGCTGAACAGTCCATGCGTCCACTTGAACATTGCGAACACAGCTTCGTCCGTCCCGAGCGGACGCCCACTTACCGCCGCGTGACAAATTCTGCCGTTCTCAAAGCAGATTGTGCCGCCGATTCCTCCTTCCGTGAGGCTCAGCGTGCCGGTTTTGCCTCCCATGGCGAGCAGCTGCAGAACATCCGGGAGGCTCGCTTCGTTCAGGTTTCCGCGAATGGCCATCAGCGCAACTCGTCGATGATGCGATCCGCCGTATCGGGCCACCCGACGATCATCTTTTCGATATCGATCAGTGGGCTGCGGTTGCCAAGCGAGCCGGCCACGCCGAGGCGGCCGACGCTATTCTCGAGGGCGGGCGCGAGCTCGGCAAGGAACGACTCGAACTCGCCGTCGTTTAATTCCCCTTTTTGTGGACCCCGCGGCCGTTCGCCCGTCATGTCGTTCTTCGCTCCGTCGTTCGTTTGCCGCCCGCGGCTCATCATTGTTCGCGGGCGAGCACAAGATATGTCAGCGCCCGGCGAATCGCCCGACTTAATTCAGGGGGCCGAAAAGTGCGTCGAGACTGCTGTTGAGATCCGAGTCGAGGTCTCGGCCCAGTGGATCCGGCTCGGGGCGGCGATCCATGTCTCCAACCGCATCCCGGAATTCCGCGAAATACAGTCGGACGAGGCCCAGTGTGCTGTCGCGGTCGAATGCGGCCAGGAGCAGACACTCCTTTCCGCCCGCTGCGCACGATCCCATGAATACTCCCTGCTTGCGACCGCCCTGATGCAGACCAAGAAACGGCCTGCCGCCGAGCTGCCGGCCGAGCTCCTTGCCTGATGCGTTAATCGCTGCGGCGAGCGCGCACGCGGTCATCACCTCGACGGAGCTGGCAAAACCGAACTGGCCAAGCACCTTGCCGTCGGGATGCAACACGATGGCGCGCTGCACGCGCGAATCCTGAACGAACCGGCGCAACGGCCCCTCAAGCCACGGTGCGCTGACAGCGCCTGCGATCATAACAACTCCGCTGCGCCCAGCATGTCGAGACGCAATTTGCCAAGGTTGATTGAGCTCCGAGTCACGGCGACAATCGCGATGTCGCCCCGCGCCGCCGCGCAGAGACGTCCGCGCTCGGCCTCCAGCCGGACGAACGAGGAATCGCCCAGGCCAGCGTCGTACGCCGCGGCTTTCGTGCGCCGGAACAGCGATGCGGCCAGCGCAGCGGCGGTGTCGGAGTCTCTTCCTCCCCTGCATCGCCATTCCATCATCGAGTCCGATGAGCATCACGCCTGACACGCCCTGATGACGCTCGAGACGCGCGACGATTGTTCCGAATTCCTCCGTCATGCGACCTCCCGCCGCCACGACAGCGCCCGGCGCGACGCCACGTCGAGAAGACGCCTGACGAACCCATGCGGCACTGCCGGTGCCGCGGCGACAACGATCCGTCGCCGTCATCGGCCGGCGCAAACGCGACGTTGGCCTGCGCGCATTCGCAGACGATTGCCTTCCACTCGCCAAGTCCGAGGTGGCGCATCGCCCGCGTGGCGTCCATGCTCACGCCGGCGAGCGCAGCACCGATGTCGCTGCTCACATCGCGGCCATTACTGTCGAGATACAATCCCGCTCTCACGCCGCCGCGGTGATCGAGCAGCAGCACTGTCTGATCGCCATCTCCGATCACCTCCGCAAATGCGCATCTTGCCCGTTCACCCATCATGCTGCTGCATCCACGTTTGCCTGCATGATCTCGATCAGCTCGGTGCTGAGCATTCCAGACACTGTCTTCGCCACCTCGAACTCGCTCAGCGCCAGCTCCGCCGCGATGTCACGAAGCGAGTGCATGCCATCGATCAGAGTGACGATCTCCCACTCCGCCGGACAAAGGTCGATGAATGACTCGACGCCGTCGCGCGGCTCGGCCCGACGCAGGGTAACGTCCGCATCGCATCGATCCGTCGTCGAGCTCGGCGGCGGAAATCGACTGGATGTCGAACACATCATCCACAATCACTCCCGCCGCGCGTCCACGATGCTCGACGAGCAGAACGCTCGCGATAACGTCGTCGGTCGGAACTCCATACAGACACATCGCCGCGTCCATCACGGTGACGAGCGTACCGCGAAGATTGATGAGCCCCCTCACATAGCAGGGCGCACCAGGAAGACGAGTGGTTGCGGTAATCGGCACGACTTCACGCACGTCATCGATCGGGCAGCAGCGAGCGCGTCCGGCGAGAGTGAAAACGAGTACCCGCCGCATGTCAGCGGCAGCTCGCGGGCCGGCGCCGTGCGGGCTTGATTCGGCGTCGTCCTCCACGCTGTGCCCGGAATCGGCTACGGCGGAGCTACAGTCGCTCGTCATGAAAGCCGAGCGCGGCGAGTGGATCCTCGGCCTGCGCAACGGCTTCGCCTTCTCCGATCATGCGGAGAGAGTGTCGGAGATCGTCGGGCAATGGTGATCGGATGTCCATCGGTGCGCCAGTAATCGGGTGATTGAACTGGAGCCACGCCGCGTGTAGAAAGTGCCGCCTCGGTTCGAGCCCGACGAGTTTCCGTCCACCCCCACCGCCGTACACGTCGTCACCAATGACTGGATGCCCGACCGACGAAAGATGAACGCGAATCTGATGGGTTCGCCCGGAGTGAAGCTGAGCACGCAACAGGTCTCCCGGTCCAAAGCGGGCGAGCCGGAAGAAGTCCGTCTTCGCCTGCCTGCCGTTACTGACGACTGCCATCCGCTTTCGGTCTCGGGGGTCGCGCGCGATCGGCTTATCGACGGTGAGTGTGTCACCGTCGAGATGACCCCAGATTGCGACCGCATAACGTCGTTTCACCCGACGCGCCGCGATCGCGGCGCTCAGCATTCGATGTGCCCGGTCGGAACGGGCGACGATGAGAAGGCCCGACGTTTCCTTGTCGAGGCGATGCACGATTCCAGCGCGGTCGGGGCCGGCGTCATCAGCGAGACCCGCGTCGCGCCCGATGAGCGCGTTGACGAGTGTTCCAGTCCAGTTGCCCGGCGCCGGGTGGACAACCATTCCAGCGGGCTTGTCCACCACCAGCATGTGCTCGTCTTCGAATACCACGTTGATTGGAATCGATTCCGGCAACATCTCGATTGTGCGAACGGCGGGTTCATCGGCGACGATGACGTCGCCGCGTACGGCCTTGTAACTGGATTTCTCGCGGCGACCATTCACCGTGACATTTCCATTGGCAATGAGCGTTGCGGCCTGATTGCGCGAGAGGCCGGCCCGGTCGGCCACAAGAAGATCGAGGCGAACGTTGCCGTCCGCCTCGATTACAAATTCATGTCGCTGGCCGGCGCTCAGATGTCGGTACTTCCCGGCGTCGCCGATGCGGCGCCGATGTTGACTGGTGTCTCCGCGTCGCCGCTTGGGGGCAGCTTGTTCTCCACTGCATTGTCTTCACCCCAGAGCACCCAGGCAAGGAGAAACGCGCCGGTGCTCACCGCCATGTCGGCAACATTGAATGTCGGCCACCGCGCATCGCCGATGCCAACGTCGATGAAGTCGACGACACCCTGAGCGGCCCTGATGCGATCGATCAGGTTTCCGATCGCTCCGCCGCAGACAAGCGCGACGGCGAGGGTGCGCAGGAGGTCGCCATCGCGAGTTGAGCGATAGAGGCGCCCGAGGATGACGAGCGCGGCGGCGGTAAGAACCATGAAGATCCACCGCGAGTAGTCGCCGAGATGAAGACCGAACGCAGCACCCGGATTGTAGACAAGGGTGAATCGCACGGTGTCGCCGAACAGCTCGTGCGGAATGCGCTGCGGAACCAGCGAATAGACGGCAACTGCCTTGGTGATGACGTCGGCGACGACGATCACCACCAGGACAGTCCAGAAGAGCGGAGTGTTAGCTCTGCCTCTTTGCATCTTCCTCACGCTGCTTGCAGTCGATGCAATAACGCGCGTGGGGGAGCGCGTCGAGCCGCTCGTACGCGATCTCATTGCCGCAGTTGTGACACTTGCCGAATGTCTCGGGCGATCTGTAAAGACGCCGCAACGCTTCGTCGAGATGCCAGAGGAAGCGTCCTTCCTGACTGGCGAACAGAAACGCTTTCTCTCGCTCCATCGCGTCAGTACCCTGATCGGCCATGTGAAACGAATACGCGCTGAGGTCGCCGTCGGCGCCCTGCGGCGTCGATCCGAACGCCTCGTCGTAGTGGCCAAGCTCCTTCACCACGCGCCGCCGCTCTTCAAGAAGCCGCTTCTCGAAATGATCGAGATTCTTCTTCGTCATCGCCTTCGGCTTCTTAACCGCAGTTGGTGTCGCCATCTATACTGCCCTCTCTAATGCGATGCTCACCGGCTGACCATCGATGTCAACCTGCTGCACCGCGTGAAATTTTTCTACCGCGCCGATCTGGATGTCCACGGCCAACACCTCGCTCGCGATCCAGTCAGTGTGCGCGCGTACTGCGTCTTCGAGCTCCTGCGAGCCCATCACCGCCAGCCGGATGCGGTCACTCACCGCGAACCCGGCGTCCTTCCTCGAGCGTTGGACCCGGCTCACGACTTCGCGAGCGAGTCCCTCCATCCTGAGCTCCGGCGTCACCGCCGGGTCGATCGCAGCGAAATACCCCGAAGATTCACTAACGATCAAGTTGCCCGATGCGCGCCGAACGATGGTGACGTCATCGTGCTCGAGCTGCCGAGCGTCGCCATTGACCGAAATCGACAACGGCTCTCCGCGCTCGAACGACATCAACTCCTCGCTGCCGAGCGACTCGATTGCGTGAGCCGCGAGCGGCGTCGCCTTTCCAAACTTCTTTCCGAGAGTCCGGAAGTTGGCCTTCGCCTCAAGCTTCACCAGGTCGTCTGCCGACGACAGGAAACTAACCTCCCTGATATTCAACTCGCCTACCAGCAGCGGTACGAGTGCTGCAAGATTGTCGGCTGCCGATGGAGATCCAGCGGACGTCGCGGGAACGACACACACCATTCGCGCCAGCGGCTGCCGTACTTTCACGCCGGCGTCTTCTCTCGCGGCGCGACCGAGCGTTGCGAGAGTCCTGATGTGTTCCATTGCCGCCTCGATGCCAGCGTCCCGCGCGGGCTTATCGGCGCGCAGGTACGGCCCGAGATGGACACTCTCTCCCATGAGCTCATAATGAACCCAGTCGGTAAGGAACGGCGCGATCGGAGCAAGCAGCCGGCATGTGACGAGCAATACCTCGCGCAACGTCGCGAACGCGGCGCGGTTGTCGTCGCCAGCGACATCATAGAAGCGGGCGCGATTGAGGCGGACGTACCAGTTGGAGACATCGTCAACGAAGAACGTCATTACCACACGAGCGGCGCCCGTTGAATCGTAATCGTCCAGGTACTTGTTCGCCTGCGCTTCGACCTCAGCGAGTCGCGATAGCACCCATCGGTCGATGAGAGGCCGCGATCTGACGTCCGGATCCGCACTCGACGGCTCCCAGCCGAAGTTCGCGTACAGCGCGAAGATGCCACTGTAAACGTTGCGGAACGTCAGCAGAAAGCGACCCGCCGTGTCTCGAATAGCGGCTTCATCAAAGCGACGCGGAACCCACACCTGACTCGACGCCACGAGAAAAAGTCTCGCTGCATCCGCGCCGTATTTCTCGACGATCATCCACGGGTCAACAACGTTGCCTTTGCTCTTCGACATCTTCGCACCGGTCGCGTCGAGCACTAGGTCGTTGACGACAACCGACTTGAATGGCGCGGTGGCGACGCGATGCGACAACGTGTTGCACGGAAGCGCATCGTCGAGCCCGGTGGCAATCGCGAGCAACGAGTAGAACCACCCGCGAGTCTGATCGACCCCCTCGGCGATAAAATCAGCGGGATAGTTCTGCTCCAGCTTCGTCGCATTCTCGAATGGATAGTGCCATTGCGCGAATGGCATCGACCCCGAATCGAACCATGTGTCGATGACCTCGGGTGTTCGCTTCATCGTGCCGTGACACTCCGCGCAGCTCCACGTGTGAGCGTCGATGTACGGCTTGTGCGGATCGAAGCCCTCGCCAACATTCGCGCCCGACTTCTCACCAAGCTCGGCAAAGCTGCCAATAGCCTCGACGTGCGAGCTGTTGCTGTCGCAGATCCAGAGCGGGAGCGGCGAGCCCCAATACCGATCGCGGGAAATCGCCCAGTCGATGTTGTTCGTCAGCCACTCGCCGAAGCGACGCTCGCCAATTTCCGGCGGATGCCAGTCAACACGGGCATTCCGCGCAAGCATCGCATCCTTGTACGCTGTCGTCCGGACGAACCACGACGTGCGCGCGTAGTAGAGCAGCGGAGTATCGCACCGCCAGCAATGCGGATATCTGTGCTCGAGCGTGCCC
>JBBSFT010000103.1:0-9770 GCA_038254845.1 Gemmatimonadales bacterium
GAACGTCGCCAGATCATTCACTTTCGCCGGGTCGAAGATCACTACATCGGCGAAATATCCGGGGCGCAACTGGCCTCTGCTCGCGATCTTGAGATTTTTCGCAGGTTGCGACGTCAGCCGCCGAATCGCTTCCTCCATCGGAATGATCTTCTCGTCACGCACATAGCGCCCGAGCAGTCTCGCCACGTTGCCATACGTGCGCGGGTGAGTGCTCGATTTGAGAAATACTCCTTCCGTCGCGGGGGCTTCAGCATCTGATCCGAAACTCACCCACGGAATTGCGATCTCGCGACGCACATTGTCCTCAGACATGAGGAAGTACACCGTGCCGACCCGGCTACCATCCTGAACGACCAGATCCATCGCTGTTTCTTCCGGCGACTTACCCCGAATGCGCGCAACCTCAGCCAGACTCTTTCCCGTGAACTTCTTCAATGAATCGGCCTTGAACCCGACGAGGAGAATCTTCTCCGGCGATTCGACTGCTGCGAAGAAATTCTCCCACTTGTCAGTCGGCGTGCGCATCTCCGCGGCAACGCGTGCCCGAATCGCCGGATCCTGGAGCCGCTTCGCCCATTCCTTGTAGCCACCTTCCTGCACCCACGGCGGCATCGACGCATCGAGGCCGGTCTGGCCAGCAGTGTAGGTGTACATGTTGGCGCGAATGTCGAGACCCGCCGCGCGCGCGGAGTCGATCCTGGCGATGACAGCGGGCAACTTGTCCCAGTTTGCCTTACCCGCCGCCTTGAGATGGTAGATCTCGCCGGCAACGCCTCCTTCTTTTGAGATCCTGATCAGCTCGTCAACCGACTCGAGAAGCCGCGCGCCCTCGCTCCGCATGTGCGAGATGTACGTGCCACGATACGGCGACGCCGCTCTCGCGAGCGCGATCAGCTCATCGGTCTTCGCGTAGAACGCCGGCGCGTAAATGAGCGCCGATCCGACACCAAGGGCTCCTTCCTCCATCGCCTGGCGCACGAGACCCTGCATTCGCGCAAGCTCCGCCGCTGTCGGGGAGCGATCGGCATATCCGATCTCGTGCACCCGGACAGTTGTGGCGCCGACAAACGAAGCGACGTTCGGCGATATGCCTCGCCTCACGATGTAGTCGAGATACTCACCTAGCGTTGTCCACTCGATGTTGTACTTGATATCGCCCTGCTGCTCGACGGCTTCCTTCTTCATCGTGTCGGTGAGCGGCCCCATCGACTCGCCCTCGCCCATCACTTCGAGGGTCACGCCCTGCTTGATGTCGCTCATCGCCCGACCATCCTCGATGAGCGACTCATTTGCCCAACTCAGCATGTTGATGAAACCCGGAGCGACCGCCAGCCCGTGCGCGTCGATCTCGCGCGTGGCACGCGACCCGGAAAGGTTGCCAACAACTGTGATGCGGTCTCCATCAATCGCGACGTCGGTGATGTTCCCCGTCGAGCCGGTCCCGTCGTAAACTGTTCCGCCACGAATGATTACGTCGTGGGTTCGAACCTTGAGCGGATTGGGAGGGTTCATGACCGGAACGCACGCGCCAGTCAGAAGAGACACGAACAGCGTGAGACTGAAGATCCGTTTCATGGGCGGCGTCAATTGTAATTTGGGAGCGTCGTATCGCGACTCGGAAACTACGCTGTGTCGTCAACCGTTGCGATGCACTCGATCTCCACCCCGCCGCCAAGAGCGAGACTCGACGCCCCGAATGCACTGCGCGCGGGAAGATGTTTCGGAAAATGCTGCGCGTAGACGGCGTTCATCGCGGGCCATTCGCTCATGTCCGCCATCATCACGGTGCACTTCACGATCCGGTCGAGGGACGATCCATGACGCTCGAGGATTGCCTTCATGTTCCGCAGCGTCTGCATCGTCTCGGCCTCAATCCCGCCGGAAACGATTTTCATCGACTCGTCAGTACCCATCTGTCCCGAGACGTAAAGCATGTTTCCGACGCGCACCGCAGCCGAAAAGGGGAGCGCCGTCGCTGTCGGAAATGGGTAGTACTCAACGTCTTGTTGGTCTGCATGGTCCTGCGTCAAGGAATGCCTCCGCGAAGAATTGTTGCCATGGCTTCCGGATCGATGCTCCCCCGCTGACGATGCAGCCCTTCTCACGCGCGCAGCAAGCCGCTACGCAGTTACATCGTCGAACTTTCTCTTGTTCGGAACTCCCCACAGCATAATGACCGAGAGAAACATCGCAGTCGCAACGGTCACGACCGCTGCGCGATAGGCGAGCGGAGCGCCAACGCGCGGCGTGAGACCGTCAACCGCCATTGCCCACACAAACGGTCCGAGAATCGCCGCCGCCCGACTCGACAACACGAGCAGGCTGAAGAACCGCCCCGCCTCGGCATCCGGCACGAGAGTGAGCAGCAGCGGGCGCTCCGCAGTCGCGGTACCGCCGAAGATCAGGCCGATCATCACGCCAACAATCCAGAAACCCGTGCGCCCCGGCACGAGCACCAGCGCCACGAGCAACACCACCCAGCAACTCAGCACGAAAAGGAGCGTGTTCTTCGGGCCGGCGCGGTCAACGAGCCTGCCAAGCGGGTAACTGCCGATCACGGCCGGAATTGTGAGGGCGACGAAGATCATCACGTCCTGGCCATCCTTGAAGCCCATCGCGTAAATCGCGTAGAGCGCCATGTAGCCGATGATCGTTCCCATTGCATCCTGATACAGGAACGTCGTCAGGATGAACCGCCCGAGACCGGGATACTGGCGGGTCGCGCGAATCGTCTCGAACACCTCGTGAAATCCCTTTCGAAAGTCCACGTGCTTACCGCGAATCGGATTGTGATCGCGGCAGAACAGGAACAGCGGGAGGGAAAAAGCGAAGAACATCACCGCAGTAGGTACGAACGTCGACACTCGTCCGCCGAGGCTCGTGAACGGAACGATACTCGTGAGTGTGCCGACTCCGCTCTGTGACAGCGGGCCGATGATCGGCAGCGACGCGTTGAAAAACGGATACGCGATGAGAACTCCGGCGATCGAGCCAACATATCCAAGCGCTGTACCGAGACCGGACAGAGCACCGCGCGTGGATTGCGGAGCGAGATCCGGCAGCATCGCATTGTAAAACGGCTGAGCACCCTGATACGCGTAGTCCGCGATTACATACGCGCCGAGGATGATGATGAGCGGGGTTCCAACGAGATGAAAATTGGAGATCCCAGCCGGATTTCGGACGGAATCTCCAACATGTGGGGCCATCGTCTGGCCGACGATACCAATCGTTGCCGTCGCGATGCACGAGGCGATCGTAAACCAGAACACCCACGGCTTGTGACGCCGGGTCGTATCGGAGATCGCGCCGAAAATCGGGATCGAGATGATGACCAGTGCGGAGACAAGTGACTTGGCGACCGCGAACCGCGTATTGGAGACGCCCATGTCGTGAATGATCCACGCCGTCAGGAATAGCGTGCCGATATTCATCGAGAATATCGTGTTCGAGAAGTCGTACATTGCCCAGCTCAGCCGTTCGCGGCGCGGAGCTTCCTGAACCGGGCCATCGCCGGCTTCGGGAACAGTGATCGCAATCGGTTCGGCTACTATCGCCATCTGGCTACTCCGGTAGTCGGCTGGTGGAGCGTCTATTTTACGGTAGGGCGACCCAATTCCCAATACGTAGTCTTACGTAACTAAATTGCCATCATGCCCGATGACAGCATGACGCTTCCGACGAGCATTGCCGGCAACTATGAAATCGAGCGCGAGATCGGCCGTGGTGGAATGGCCGTCGTGTACAAGGCGCACGACGCGCGGCACAATCGCACCGTCGCACTCAAGGCGCTTAATCAGGATGTTGCCGCCGCGCTCGGGAAGGAACGATTCCTGTTCGAGATCCACACTGCGGCGCGCCTCAATCATCCGCATATCGTCGCACTCTACGACTCGGGCGAATTCGACGGCCATCTGTACTATGTTATGCCGTTCATCGAAGGGCCGACGCTCCGTGACTACATCACCCGGCGCGGCCGATTGCCAGCTGATGAAGCACTGAAGCTTGCGGCGCAGATCGCTGGAGCGCTCGACTACGCGCATCGGCTCGACATCGTCCATCGCGACATCAAGCCCGAGAACGTGATGATTCACGAGGGCGAAGCGCTCGTGACGGACTTTGGAATTGCAAAAGCGCTTAGTTCCGCCGGCAGCGCGACTCTCACGCACACGGGAATCGCGCTCGGCACACCGGCCTACATGAGTCCCGAGCAGGCTGCGGGACAGCGCGATCTTGATGGACGGAGCGACCAGTACAGCTTCGCGTGCGTTGTCTATGAGATGCTGTCGGGCGAGCCACCGTTCGCGGCGGACTCGGCACAGGCCCTGATCGCGAAGCGGTTCACCCACAAGCCGGTGTCGGTTCGCACTACCGTACCGTCCATTTCCGATACCGTTGCAAGCGCGATTAGCCGGGCGCTTTCCCTCGAGGCCGGCGACCGTTTCCACTCGATGTCGGAGTTCGGCACGGCGCTTTCGGCAAAGCAGAAAAGTTCATCGGAAAGCGCGAAGCCGTCCGTCGCGGTCCTTCCCTTCTCGAACATGAGCGCCGACCCCGAGAACGAATTCTTTTCCGACGGCGTCACTGAGGAGATCATCATTGCGCTGAGCAAGATCGAAGCGCTCGAGGTTGTGTCCCGACGGTCTGCGTTCGCGTACAAGGGCAAGGATCGGGACATGCGCGACATCGGGCGCGAGCTCGGCGTGCGGCATCTGCTTGCCGGGAGTGTGAGGCGTTCCGGATCGCGTCTTCGCGTCTCGGCCGAGCTTGTCGATGTGGAGACCGGATATCATCTCTGGTCGGAGCGGTTCGACCGCGAGATGGCCGACATTTTCGCGATTCAGGACGAGATCGCTCACAATATCGTGACTGCACTTCGTGTCGTGTTGACGGAAAAGGAGCAGGCCGCGGTGAAGACGCCGCGAACGCGCAGTGTCCGGGCATACGAGTACTATCTTCGCGGCCGCCAGCAATTCAACCAGTTCGGGCCCGCCGCCTGCAAGGCGGCCGAGGACAGCTTTCGGCGGGCGATCGGGCTCGATCCGGAATATGCGCTCGCCTACGCCGGTCTCGCTGCCGTCTCGGCCTTTCAACATCTCTACTTCACCGCGAACAACGAAACGGTCGAACAGGCTGATGCCGCAAGCCGAAAGGCGGTTGAGATCGATCCGGGCCTCGCTGAGGCGCACGCCGCGCGCGGACTAGCTCTTTTTTGCCTTTCCATGGAAACCGAGAGCGAAGCGGAGCTGCTTACGGCGATACATCTCGATCCTCGATCGTTCGAGGGCCCCTATTACTACGCGCGGCTTCTGTCAGGACAGGGCAAGCACGAGCGCGCTGCGGAGTATTTTGAGATTGCTGCGACACTGCGACCAGACGACTATCAGGCGCCGACGCTTGCTGCCGGGATCTATCGCGGCCTCGGCAGAACCGATGACATGATGCGCATGGCGAAACTCGCTATTGCCGCAATGGAGCGGGCGCTCGCGGTGGACGAGGGTGATGCCAGAGCGGTTTACCTCGGAGCCGGAATGCTGGAAATCCTCGGGCGAATTGACGAAGCGAACGAGTGGGCTGCGCGCGCGGAGGCAATGCATCCCGACGATCAGGCGACGATCTACAACCTGGCTTGCTTTCATTCCGCTGCTGGTCACATTGACAAGGCGATCGCGCTACTGGAGCGTGGCGCGCAACTCGGGTGGGACCGCCTCGAATGGGCGCAGCATGACGCGGATCTGAACAACATTCGAGGAGACCCGCGGTTTGTTCGCCTGCTCGACCGGTTGCGAGCAAGCGTTCAGGCATCCAACGCTGACTCCCACAATTCCGATGATTACCTGACTCACGACCCGGGATTCGAATCGGGATAGGAGGCAGCGGGTGATCCCGCGTTGGGGAATTCCACGATCGATCAATCGTGTTCGAAGATAGTTGGACGGTGCGATGATCTCTCGCGCGAGATACGGAGCCATTTTCAGAACGGGCCACTTCAGTCGACCGTCGATATGGCGAAAAACAACACGACCGGGAGGCGCATTTCCTTTCCGAGCAGCATCAATGCCCGGTACAGTTGGACGCGCGAACTTTGATTCATTCGCGACTACTTCAAAATAGCCCGCCTCGAGGCCCCCGAGATGCGCTTAGCAAGCTCGTTGAGCTGCTCGTCCATAGCCTGGATGACGGCGCCGGTTTTCAGTGATGAGATCTGCATGTCCGGCGAATAAACGTTGTGCCCGGGTGTACAGTATGGGACAAACGCATCCTTTCGCATCAGGGGTCCCGGCGCGACCGGCCGGGCAAGCAGCAGGTCGACGGTTCGTTTGCTGAACGCCGACGCGACATGCGCAATGCCGGTGTCAGGGGTGAGGAGCAGGTCGCACGTAGCGACGAGCGCAATCGCATCACGAAGGTCGGGCGTCGCCACCGCTGTGGCACCCACCGCGCGCGCAATCTCGGCGGCGGCATGACGGTCCCGCGGGCTGCTGATGACGATGATGTCTGCAGTTGTAGGATGTGAGCGGACGTGCTCAAGAACCTCGATAAAACGGTCGTTCGGCCAGAGGCGCTGCGTGGCAGCGGCAGATATGTTGACGAGGAGCCGAACACGGCCCGCTGATCTCTCGTGGACGGACTGCCAGTGCGAGTCTGCGGCGGCCAGCTCGCGATCGGCGAGTATGATTTCGGGCTGCAGATCAATCTCATCCGTCTTTACTCCGAACGGCTCGAGCACTGACGCCCCTTGCTCGACGAAATGAAGTCCCGGTTTCACTTTCACAGTGTGCGTGTACAGCCGGCGGTGTTCGCACTCTGCTCCGATTCGCAACCGACAGCCGGTTGCAAGCAGAAGCCCTGGCAAGGTCCCATGCCAGGAGACGTGATTTATTCTTCCGTCAACGACGATGGCATAACGCTGACGACGAAGCCTAAGCCACAACCCGGGATGATCCTTCCATTTCTTGCGATCGTGGATGTGAATCGCGTGAACATGCGGGTTGCCGATGAGCGCCGGGGCCGCAGTACTCGACGTGAGAACGTCGAGCACAATATTCGAAGAGGAGTTGGCAATGGCCCTCATGATGCCAGTCATCATCACGAGGTCGCCGATCTTCAGATCATGTCGGATGTAAAGAACGCGGATTTTCCTGGTTGAATCGAGAAGCTCCCGGACGGTCGGGTGCTCGGTCGCGGAAGGAAGCACTTTGAGGATCGCCCGCATCGATAGCGAGCGCCACGCGCTTTGAAGGCGCCGTTTTGGCTCTGCGTCAGTTTCTTTCCGCACGGCTTCAGTTCAGGACGTTACCTACTCTTTGAGCCACGCGGTCAACGCCGGAGTGATCTCATGGGGGCGAAATCGTCCCGGCACAAGGCCCCGAACGATGATGGAACTTGTGCTTCGTAATGAAATCTAACCCGGGACCAGGCGATGAAGCATCGAGCAGCTAGCGAAAAGGGATGCAAAACGCCCCGCTCAGTGCAGTAACACCAAGCGGGGCGCGAGCTTACGAAAGCGAGCTATCGACTACCAGCGATAGTGCGCGAACGCCTTGTTGGCTTCGGCCATGCGGTGCGTGTCTTCCTTTTTCTTGATGGCGTTGCCCTCGCCCTTCGACGCCGAGATCACCTCGGCCGCGAGCTTCTCGGCCATCGACTTCTCCGACCGTCCGCGCGAGTAGAGGATGAGCCAGCGCATCGCGAGCGCCGTGCGGCGATCGGGACGAACTTCGACCGGAACCTGGTACGTGGCACCGCCGACGCGGCGGCTTTTGACTTCGACCGCGGGCTTCAGGTTGGTCAGCGCCTGCTTGAAGATCGTGACCCCGCTCTGGCTCGTGCGCGTCTCGACGAGGTCCATCGCATCATAGAAGATGCGCTCGGCCGTCGACTTCTTGCCCTGGTACATGATGGCGTTGATGAACTTCGAGACAGTCTGGCTGTCGTAGCGCGCGTCGGGAAGGATCAGGCGCTTGACGGACTTTTTGCGACGGCTCATTTCTTCTTTCCTGCGGCAGCGGGTGCGCCGGGTTTGGGCTTCTTGGTGCCGTACTTGGAGCGGCTCTTGTTGCGTCCGTTGACGCCGGAGGCGTCGAGCGAACCGCGAACGATGTGGTAGCGAACGCCCGGAAGATCCTTCACGCGGCCGCCGCGAATCAGCACGATCGAGTGCTCCTGCAGGTTGTGTCCTTCACCGGGGATGTAGGCGGTGACTTCGAACCCGTTGGTGAGGCGTACGCGCGCGACTTTTCGAAGGGCCGAGTTCGGCTTTTTCGGGGTCGTGGTGTAGACGCGAGTGCAAACGCCGCGCTTCTGCGGGTTGGACTTGAGGGCAGGCGCCTTCTCTTTCTTCTGTACGTCGCGGCGACTCTGCCGGACGAGCTGATTGATTGTCGGCATTAAAGCTCTGGGGTGTAAAAAAGTCCCCGCGAAACCGGGCGGGGTTAGCCTCTAAACTTAAGCGGGACAGACGATTAGTGTCAACAGGCCGGTCACCCCCTGTCCAGCACCATTACACCCACCCGCCCCACATCGCCCCCAGCGTATCGCGCTTCCGAATCGCCGACTCAAACGGCCCGCGAAGGTGCGAGATACTGTTCGCATAATAGCCGACATTTTCGGCCGTCCGAGCAATGTTTTCCTGATCAAGGGAACGTACTGGTTCCCGCGTTAAAGGGGCGACCGAGCGCCGGCGGGTCCGGCCATTCAAATACACGGGGCAGATTCCGTCACCGCGGCCCCGATTTTGACATGGATTTGGGCATGACCAAGAATCCCGATGCTCCGCGCCCGAGTCTTCTCCGGGCCGGAGCGCTGATCGCAGTATTAGTGACCGCCGGCTGTGTTGTGACCGACAAGGACAGAGGCCCGGCAAAAGACACAACAGTGGCGGCCGCGCCGGCGGCGGCTCTCGATACGATGAACTCGATCACGCTCGATACGGCCGATATCACGGCGCCGGTCTATGCGACAGATACCGCCGATACATCGGGCGTCTCGCAACGAATGGCCGACTCGGTGCAATCCGACCCGACCTACAAGCGCATCTCCGGTCGGACGGCAAACGCGGAGCTGACCCAGTTTCCGTTCAAGGTGCCGAAAGGGGGGCCGGCAGCGCTTCGCGTTCAGGTGCTTCTCGACCGAGCGGGCTTCTCGCCCGGCATCATTGACGGTGCGTGGGGAAAGAACGCGGCGAAGGCGCTGTCGTTCTTCGCATCGTCGAGCGCATCTGACACGAGCAGTGCCGATCAGCGTCGAGATTCTGCATCGAATCTCAACAAGGCGACGTACGAACAGCTTCTCGCTGCGGCAGGTTCGGTGCCGACAACCGTGAATTATTCCGTGACTGCTGCCGACGTCAAAGGCCCGTTCGTGAAGATTCCCGAGAGCGTGTATGAGAAGGCCAAGCTCACTTGCATGTGCTACACCTCGGCTGCTGAAGGATTGGCCGAGAAGTTTCATGCGTCGGCGAGGTTGTTGAAGCAGCTCAATCCCGGGGTCGATCTGACGAAGATCGCGGCGGGCACGTCAATCACTGTTCCCAACGTTGCTGACTCGTCCGCGGCGGCTACTGGAACAGTTGCAAAGCTGATCATATCGAAGACTGGATACTGGACAAACGCTGTCGATGCGAGTGGGCGTATTCTCTACCATTTCCCGTCAACACTCGGCGCCGGATACGATCCGTCGCCGACTGGAGATTTCAAGGTCACCGGCATCGCGCAGAATCCCGCTTTCCATTATCAACCGACGCTGTTTGCCGAGGTACCTGATAACAA
>JBBSFT010000104.1:0-9755 GCA_038254845.1 Gemmatimonadales bacterium
GCCCTCAATTCGGTGATTTTTCTGCTCATCGGTTTTGAGGTCGGCCCTCGAGCACTGCTGGCATCGTGGGCAGTCATCACTACCGCATTCGTCGCTGCGCTGATCGCCAGAAGCGGCGTCCTTCTTGGCGTGACACTACTGCTTCGCAGAACGCACGAGCGAATTCCGTTGTCATGGGGTGTTGCGCTGACATGGGGTGGACTGCGTGGCGCGCTGTCGATGGTTCTGGCGCTCTCGCTGGCAGCGGACATTCCGGGAAGAGAGCTGCTCGTGACGATGACCTTTGGTGTCGTCGTGGCGACTATTCTCATTCAGGGCCTGACGATGCCGGCGATGCTCCGTCGGCTGGGCATCGTCAACCATGAAGAAGGTCGGATTGCCTACGAGCTTGCGCGGGGCCGACTCCAGATATCGGGCGCGGCAGTGAAGGAGATCGACCGGATGAAGAGCGCCGAGACCGCCCCGCCCGATCTGCTCGATTTGCTGCACAACATGTATGAGGAACGCCGGACGAAGGCGAGAGAGGCGCTCACGGAGCTCCGTCTCACCGGCGATCATCTGCGGCAGAAAACCGCAGAAGACACCGTCGAGCATCTGCTTCTGCTCGAGAAGTCCCAGCTCCTCGAGCGGGTTCGCACAGGCATGCTGAGCCGAGACGCGTATGACGAGCTGGTCGGCGACGTTGACGAGCGACTTGTTCGGCTGCGGTCCCGACAGTTCGCCAATCCGACGGATCTCATCCACCGCGACGACATGGTCGAACCTTCGGCCGCGGAGCCACAGGGGGACCTCCCTGCGGAACAGGTCCCGTCGGATATAACTCAGTCATGACCGCTCCGAACGACTCAGACGCATCGGCGGCATACCAGACGAGCCAGACGAGCCAGACGAGCCAGACGAGCCAGTTCGTTCGCGTCACCCGCGGCTGGCTCAACGCCCGCGACCGCGGGGAGATCTTTACCGAAACCGCAAGCGCAGCGACAAACACGGGTGTCGCATACTGGCTCGTTCTCGTGATATCGGGATCGATTGCGCTGCTTGGACTCTCGCTCAACAGCGCTGCCGTGGTAATTGGCGCGATGCTCATCGCACCGCTGCTCGCTCCAGTTATTGGCCTTGCAATGGCTCTTGCAATTGGCGATGGGACGCTCGCCGTCGAAACGGTCTTTGTTGTGTTGATCAGTACTCTCGCCGTCATCATGACGGCAGCCCTACTCGCGTTTGCGCTTCCCGTAGCGTTTCAGACGATAACATCGGAGATAGCAGCGCGAACGAGACCGACAACGCTGGATCTTGCCGTCGCGGCCTTTTCGGGACTCGCCGGTGCATCGGTCACGGTTGCGAAGAGGAGCAAGCTGTCCGGTGCAATTCCGGGTGTTGCTGTCGCCGTGGCGCTCGTTCCACCGCTGGGCGTCGCCGGGTATGGAATTGGCACAGGCGGACACTGGACGATCGTCAAAGGCAGTCTGCTTCTGTACGGAGCAAACCTGGCCGGAATCGTCATGAGCGCGATGATTGTGTTTCTCGTCGCCGGCATGCATCACCCGGAGGTGATGGAGGTCGATGCTCAATGGAATGACGAGCATCAGCGGCGCGCGCTGTCGCAATGGATTCGGCGAATGCCCGGTGTGCGATCGCTCGGGATCATGCACTCCGTGTGGGCGAGGATTGCGCTCGTCGGGGCGTTTGTGGCGATCGTCGCGATCCCGCTGCGGGCATCGTTGAGGGAAGTCGCGCGCGAAGCGCGGATCGAGCGAGCGATTACCGCGGCAACGGAAATGTATCAGCAGCCAGGCAGGTCGTTTGTCGTCAGACGCGAAGTCGATATCGGAGCAACGCAGACCAATGTTGTCCTCGATCTTGCTACCACGCGCTGGTACAGTGATTCGGTCCGCGTTCAGTTCGAGAGGCGGGCATCGGAGGATGCCGGCGAGCTGGTCGCACTGACACTCGAACAGCTTCCCGCATCGAGCGGCGACCTGTCGCAACTGGCAAACCTCATCGGTTCCAACCAGGCGGTTCAACAGGTAGGCCGCTCCCGGCGGCCGGGAGTTTCAGCAGGCATCAACCAGCTTCGCGCCGAGATTACAGGAGCGCTCAGCGTCACTCCGTTGCCTGACTCGTTCACTGTTCTCGGTTCGAACATCACGATCGGCGACAGCGCGACAGCTCCATTGGTGAACATGACATACATGTCGCCCGAGCCGCTGTCCGATCAGGCGCGCCAGATCATCGAGCGACATCTCGCGCACGACTTCTCATTGCCGCGCATCCGCGTCGCAGATCATCCGGTCACCGCCGGTCCGCACATCGTGAGCTCGGCCACCGATCCGATTGTCGATTCGCTCTCGGTGCTGCTCGGTCGCTATCCGCGCTTGAGTGTCGAGATGACCCCCGGCAGGAGGACGGCAAGCACATTGTCCGACGCGCTCACGGCCCGCCTGCCTCGGCTGACAATTCGGCCGGCAGCCGACACATTATCCGCCCAATACAGAAGGAGTCGCAGCGTTGCACTTCGACTGATTCTCCACTGACGTTCCACCGTGCCGATCGGGCACTTCGTTCACTATGCCGATGACATCAAGCCCTGACGGTGCATACGAGGAGCTGCTGCGCCTCTCGCGCGACACAACCCTTCTCGGATCGTGCGGTCAACTGCTGCAATGGGACGCCGAGATCTGCATGCCGCACGATGGAGTAAAGCATCGCTCCGATCAGATGGCGCTTCTCGCCGGTCTCGTTCACGACCGCGCCACCGACCACCGCTTCGAAGATCTGCTCGCTGCGGCCGAGTCGTCGCCCCTCGCCGATGAAGTAGACTCGGTCGAGGCCGTGAGTATCCGCGAGATTCGCCGCAGCTTCGATCGCGAGACAAAGTTGCCAAGGCAGCTCGTCGAAGAACTCGCCCGCGTATCCGCGCTCTCGGCGCAGGCGTGGTCGGACGCGCGCGATCGCAACGACTTTCGGAGCTTCGCGCCGTGGCTCGACAAGACGTTCGAGCTCGCCCGCGAAAAGGCCGATGCGTTCGGATTCGTCGAGACGCGCTACGACGCGCTGCTCGAGGATTACGAGCCCGGGATGACGACATCCCAGCTCTCGACTCTGTTTGCGCACCTTCGCGAAGGTCTCGTTCCCCTCGTGGATTCGTTGCGCGACAGCTCGGCCTCAACTTCCGAGGCGCAAGCCGCGCGCGACTTTCCTCTCGATCGGCAACGCGAATTCTCCGAAGGTATCGCCCGCAGCATTGGATTCACCGCCGACGGTGGCCGCTTCGACCTCGGGCCCCATCCGTTCTGCGCAACGATTGGCCCGGGCGACGTGCGCATCGCGCTCCGCTATCACCGGGACAACTTCGCGAGCGGATTCCTCGCGGTGATGCACGAGATGGGACACGCACTGTATGAACAGGGGCTCGATGCGTCTCACTACGGAACACCAATGGGTGAGACGGCGTCGCTCGGCATTCACGAGTCGCAGTCGCGACTATGGGAGAATCTTGTCGGCCGGACTCGTGGATTCTGGCGTCATTACTATCCGCCGCTTCAGAAAGTATTTCCGGAGTCGCTCAGCGATGTTTCTCTCGATTCATTTCGGCGAGATATGAACCGTGTTGCGCCCGGACTCATTCGGGTCGAAGCCGATGAAGTGACGTACAATCTGCACATCGTGATTCGCTTCGAGCTCGAGCGCGCGCTGCTTTCCGGTGATCTTCGCGCCGCCGATCTACCCAGTGCGTGGACAGAGTTGTATGCCAGGTATCTGGGCATCACGCCCGACACCGATCGGACCGGATGCCTGCAGGATATTCACTGGTCGGAGGGTCTCATCGGCTACTTTCCGACGTACACACTGGGCAACGTCTACGCGGCCCAGCTCTTCGCCGCGGCCGATCGTGACATTGGTCCTCTCGAAGACGCGTTCGCCGCAGGCGAGTTCACCGGACTACGTGAATGGCTTCGCGAGAACATTCATCGACACGGAAAGCGCTTCCCTGCTGCCGCTTTAATCGAAAAGGCCACTGGAAGCGCTCCGGATCCGTCGGCACTCATCGCCAGCCTGACCGACCGCTATCGGCCGGCGAGCTGAATCAGCCAGTTAACTAAGCGGCGTCTGATGGCCACGGCGTTCGCGATCTGGAAGGTTCGCGGCGTGTCGCACATGATCGTCAGGCCGCGCGTGTAAGCCTCTGGCGAGGGCCAGCCGCTCGCGGCAGGTTATTCCCCGGCTGTGTCAATCACCAGGAGTGACTCCCGTGCGCGTGTCCCCGCTACGCTCAATTCTTTTCGCCCTTCCGCTCGCCTTTTCTGTGACGGCCGCGGGTGCGCAGACTCTCACCACTCCCACCGTAGAAATGCACTGGCGGCACATCGGTCCATTTCGCGCGGGACGCGGGCGAGCGGCGACTGGCGTTCCGTCGCTGCCGAATACGTTCTATATCTCCTTTGACAACGGCGGAGTCTGGCGCTCGACTGACTTCGGCTCGAACTGGTTTCCCCTCTTCGATTCGCAATCGACAGGATCGATCGGCGCGATCGCCGTCGCGCCGTCCAACCCAAACATCATCTACGTCGGCAGCGGAGCCGGAATTATCCGACCGGATCTCGCGACCGGCGACGGGATGTACAAGTCCACCGACGCAGGCAAGACATGGACGCATCTCGGGCTGCGCAACAGTCAGATGATCGCCTACATCGACGTTGACCCGAAAGATCCGAACCGTCTCTTCGTCGCCGCGCTCGGCCATCCATACGGACCGAACGCCGAGCGGGGAATCTTTCGGTCGACTGATGGGGGGCAGACGTTCCAGAAAGTTCTCTACAAGGACGACTACACGAGCGGCAACGACGTGCGCATCGATCCGTCGAACTCGAACAACGTATATGCGGTGTTGTGGCAGCAACAGCAGAGTTTTATCGAAGGCCAGGGGTTTGGCGGTGCTGGCAACGGAATCTTCAAGTCGACCGACGGCGGCGCGACGTGGAAGCAGTTGTCGCTCGGTGCGCAGAATGTGATTCAGGCGAACATCTCGATTGCGCCAAGCAATCCGAAAGTGATCTATGCGCTCGCGTCGACGGCGACTGCCACGAACAGCGTCACCGGCGTCGTCAATCTCTACAAGACTGTCGATGGTGGTGAACATTGGGCACCCGTGATTACCGATTCGACCCGGACGATGGATACACGTCCCCTGGCGCGCATCGGTGGAGGAGATCTACCCACCGTTACCGTCGATCCGAAAAACGAGAACGTCATTTACAGCGCATCGGTCGTGATGTGGCGGTCTGAAGATGGCGGCGTCACCTGGACCGCTGTCCGCGGTTCACCCGGTGGCGATGACTATCAGCGCGTCTGGGTCAACCCGAACAACACCGACATCATCCTCGCGATGTCCGATCAGGGAGCGGTTGTTTCCGCCAATCGCGGAATGTCCTGGAGCAACTGGTACACGCAACCGACGGCGGCGATGTATCACGTCTCGACCGATAACACATTTGCATATCGCGTCTGCGGCGGCCAGCAGGATTCCGGATCGGCGTGTGTTGACAGTCGTTCGCCTGATGGAGAGATCACGTTCCACGACTGGCATCCGGTGAATATCCAGGAATACGGAATAGCCGCTCCTGATCCGACGGATCCGGATCTCGTTTACGGAAGCCAGCGTACCGGTGTCTCGCTTTTCAATCGAAAGACATCGCAGACGAGCGCGGTCGGCCCCGACATGAGCGTAAAGGGCCCGAACGGCGAGAGCTACAATCGCAACGTGCGAACGATGCCGATCAACTGGTCACCGCTCGATCCGAATACGCTGTATTACGTCTCGAACGCTGTCTGGAAAACCACGACGGGGGGCCAGACCTGGTCGCGCATCAGTCCCGATCTTGCGCGCCAGACGTGGGAAGTGCCCGGAAACGCCGGCAAGTATGCCGCCGGCGTTACACCCGCACCGCTCGGTACAATTACAGCGCTGTCTCCGTCGCCGAAGAGCATGAATGTCATCTGGGCCGGTACCGACGATGGGAATATCCAGGTGACGACTGATGGAGGCACGAGCTGGATCAATGTCACGCCGAGCCAGATCAAGCCGTGGACGCGGATTTTCAACATCGAAGCGGGTCACTTCGACACGAACACCGCCTATGCCGCAGCGAATTCACTCCGCGTTGACGACGCCAATCCGCATCTGTGGCGAACGCACGACGGCGGCCGCACGTGGACGGAGATCAACACCGGCATTGCGCCGGGTGTCGTTACGAATGCAATTCGCGAAGACCCGAAAGTGAAGGGACTACTATATGGTAGTACCGACACTCAGGTGTGGGTGTCGTATGACGATGGTGATCACTGGCAGTCGCTTCGCCTGAACATGCCGGCGATCTCGGTGCGTGACCTTCAGCTCAAGGAGGATGCTGCGTGCCTGTGCTCCGATCTCGTCGCGGCGACACATGGCCGAGGGTTCTGGATTCTCGACAATGTGACGCCGTTGCGAGCGATAGCGATGGGAAACTCACGATCGTCAACATTTCTCGTGAAGCCGGCGACTGCTGTTCGCGTTCGGTTCGCGACGAACGATCCGACGCCGTGGCCGCCTGAGGTTCCGGCGGGAGAAAATCCGCCGGCGGGTGCCGTTATCGACTATAACCTTGGCGCGAATGCGGCCGCGGTGAAGCTCGAGATTGTGGATGACAAGGGGAAGGTCATCCGCACTTACTCGAGCAGCGATACGATTCCCGGTCCTGATCCGGCATTGAATTCGGAAGCGTACAACAAGCTTTGCCAGCGAAACACCAATGCGCCGCACTGCTCGGTTCCACTGTATTGGTCGGCGGCGAACCTGGTGTTGTCGGATCGCGCCGGAATGCATCGGTTTGTGTGGGACATGCGCTATCAGCCGATCGATGGCCGTTCGGTTGCGGAGGGCGGTGCGGTGCCGCATCGCATCTATCTTGTTCCCGGAACGCCGTTTGCAGCACCGGGATCATACACCGTGCGTCTCGTTGCAGACGGGAAGCCGTATACGCAGCCCTTGATGCTTGTAATCGACCCACGCGTAAAGACTCCGGCATCGACGATTGTTCGGGTGTCGTTGCTCTCGCGCGAGATGTATGACGGAGCCGTCGCGTTGCGCGCGGCGTACACGACCGCTCGCGCAATGTCCGATCGCCTTACGGGCGTGGGTGATGCGATGATAAGGGCGCAGATCGATTCGATAGCTCCGCCGCCGGCGCGAGGCGGACGAGATGTTGGTGGGTTTGGCCCAGCACCGATTGGGCCGCTGACGTTCGACAGTGTGAGGGCGACGATGCTGGCGGCGGCCATGTCGATGCAGACTGCTGATGTCGCTCCGACATCGAGGCAGCTCGACGCGGTTGCAAAAGCGAGAACGCAGTACGCGGATATCATGTCACGATGGAATTTGCTGACTTCGACCAGGCCACGGTGAGGGTCTCATCGTATGGCGCTGTATCACTTCGAGGAGCCGCCGGTGGGACTAACTAGTGGACCGTAACTCAATTTGAGTTGATACGGATGCGTTTGGTTGGATCTGAGTAAGTCCAGGCGAATGGATGGCAGTTCTTGTTGTGAGCTTTGATGTACTGCATGAGCTTCCGGCGAAGATCTGCTGTTGAGGTGAAGATTCCGCGTGCGATACACTCGCGCTCGATCTTGGAGAACCAAAGCTCGACTTGATTGAGCCAGGAGCTGTAGGTCGGCGTGAAATGCATGCTGACGCCTGGATGAGATTCGAGCCACGCCCCAACCGCTTTTGTCTTGTGCGCGGAGAAGTTGTCGAGAATCAGGTGAATCTCTCGTCCTTTGGGCTGGCCTTTGACGACTTGATCGAGAAACGAAATGAACTCGCTACTCGTGTGTCGCTCGGCAGTCATTCCCTCGACCTTTCCGGTGCCGATATCGAGAGCCGCATAGAGCGAGAGAAAACCGTGTCTTACGTACTCGAATCCGTGCCGCTCAGCCCTGCCCGGAGAAAGGGGAAGAACAGGATCCCTCCGATCAAGAGCTTGAATGGCGGTCTTCTCGTCGATGCACATGACGATCGCGTTCTCGGGAGGGGAGAGATAAAGCCCGATGACATCGGCCGCCTTCTCCTCAAAATCGGGGTCACGGCTCGCGACGTAGCGCTCAAGTCGGTGAGGCTTGAGGCCGGCACGCTGCCAGACTCTCTGCACCGTCATGTGACTGATACCGAGCCGTCGTCCCATGTGTCTGGTGGTCCAGTGGGTGAAAGGTTTCGGCGGAGACTTTTGGGTAAGAGCGAGAATCCTGGCCTCGAGCCGGGGAGTTATCCGGTCTCCACGGCCACCACGGGGAGCGTCATAGAGCCCGGGCACGCGTTTCTCTTCGAAGCGTTTTCGCCACCGAGTGATGCTCGTCGTGCTCAAGTCGAACTTTTCGGAGAGAAGCGAATAGGGCTGACCATCGGCGATGGCGAGAACCAGGCGAGCTCTCTGAGATAGACCAGCGGCGACGGTACGCGATCGGCCAATTGCTTCGAGCTCGCTGCGCTCCTCACCCGAGAGCACCAAAATATAGGGAGAGGTGAACATGCAAAAGCCTATCGCCTCTGCTGCCTTCTGTCAATGCAACTTTAGTTACAGCCCACTAGATTGTCGTTAACGTCATTCAGGTATGCAGATACAGGCACGGTTTCGCCGGCCAATACGACAGTCGGTGCGGCCACGAACACCAAGTATTTCGTCGGCGGTCCGGCGATTGTTATTACGGCGTCACTCGCACCCGCGCTGCCGTAAGTGTCAGTCGCCAAAATCTTGTGTGCTGCCCCCGCCCGGGTACTCGTGGAATAGGCCACGATAGCCTTCCCACCGACGTCGGTTGTCGATGTTGGACTAGTGAACGATCCCCTAGCGGTTCCGAGGTCACTCCACGACACGACCCTGCCGGCGATTGGGAGGGGAGCGTTGCTGGCTGAGTCAACAAGCTGCGCCGTGATTGTCACGCTGCTTCCGGCCACTGGTGACTGATTGCTCGAAGTGAGCAGGTATTTTTTCGTCGCTGGTGGTAGCGTTGGTGGTGGCGCAGTCACGTCTTTCCCGCTGCAACCGACAAGGGATTGCGAGACGACGCAAATAGCCAGCACTGCCATTGATCGCAGAATGGACATTTGACTTCCTCGGCTAGAGAACGGTCACCGTAAAGCATTGGCTAAGAAGGATCATGTTGGAGCGACAGCATCGTTCAGTCCGGTCATTCGACCCTGCAGGTCCTGTCTACAAGCGATTACATGACTTTGCGGAAAATCGGCTCAATGAGTTGATCCGGCCGAGGCGAGGAATGTCAGAACAACGGTCCGACTACCTGCTCGTGCTGATTTATAGCCCGGTGTTGGACTCTTCCCCATTTGGCGATGTTCTGTCCATCCCCTCCACTCCGAACGTGGGCGTTTCTCACAGACCTCCGGGGTCCGAAAGTGCAACACTGCGGTTGCAGTGTTGTTGGCGTGGGGTGTGTCAATTTCTGTTTCAGTTCGTACCTGTAGAGCCCGGCACGAAGTCCGGCAGGTAATCGGCTCCGACGCTCGATTGCCCTCTAAAGTCCCTCAGAATATCGTTAATGGTTTGCCTCGATCGTGGAAGAAGTCGTGCCACCATCTGAGCGGTAGAGAGAGCTGATTCGGATGGTCCGGTAGAAGAATTTCACTGGTTTCCCGTTCTGGGTAACCTGACCCTCCCATGCGACTTCTCCATTCGGGGCGACCTCCACCACGTTTGGCTTTGCAC
>JBBSFT010000105.1:0-9745 GCA_038254845.1 Gemmatimonadales bacterium
ACTGCGCTCGAACTCTGGCCCGAAGACGACATACCCGAAAATCCCGGCGCGTGGCTGATGACAGCATCCGGGATCACGCGCACCGCCGGCCGCACACATCCGCAAAGCGTGCGAGGATGTCCGTATCGCTGCGGTCAGTATCTGGGCGATTCTTTGGACAATTCTCCCGCAACTGGGGGTGACGCTCTCGTAACGCATAGAACTTGCAAAGCAGCAGAACTTGCAGGCGGTTTTCCGGCAATTACAATAGTGAGGTAATCATGACCGACGGCAATGTCGTACAACAACCGGTGCGGTGGAAAGCCGCCGTATGGGCAGGTCTTATTGGCGGCGCAGCATTCATGATGTTGGAAATGATCATGGTGCCGCTCTTTGGCGGCGGGAGCCCTTGGGGGCCGCCTCGCATGATTGGCGCCATCGCTATGGGTAAAGGCGTCTTGCCGCCGCCCGCCACTTTCGACATCGGCGTTCTTATGGCTGCGATGGCGGTTCATTTTCCGCTATCTGTTGTCTTCACGTTAATCCTGGCTTGGATCGTCGCGCGCTTTGACATGGGTGTAGCTGTATTAATCGGCGCTGTGTTCGGTCTCATCCTCTACCTCGTCAATTTTTACGGCTTCACAGCGATATTCCCCTGGTTTGCGATGGCGCGCAACTGGATTTCCATTTTCACGCACATGATGTTTGGCGTGATTGCCGCTGCTGCATACAAGCAGTTGGCAACGCCCAAGTTCGAGAGGTGATGTCAGAAGTGGCCCCGGTTTTCTGTGCAGCGCGAGTCTGTCGGATAACTGGATAGGCGAGCGGGTCATGCTGCCTTTCAACCGGCAGCTGCGAAAGTACGAATCGTCAGCTGCTCGATCGGCGAGACTCGAGTGCGGACGACAATTATTGTGGGGTCTGAAATAGCGGCTGATGCATCGGGAGGCCTCATTGGGTCATGATGATGCTCACGATTCTCGTCCACGACCGGATGGGTTTCGGGTACTGATCGCCGCGATATCCTCGGCGTATTATGAGGAGTTCGGTTGTAAGGAACCGTCGATGGCTTTCCCCGCGGCAATCGTATGAATGTTGTCCATGTTGGGTGGCTCAACATCGATGGAAGAGTGACATGGTAAAACCAGCACGGAACACGATTTGCCTTTGGTACAATCGCGACGCCGAAGACGCGGCGCGGTTTTACGCGAGTACGTTTCCCGATTCGTCCGTTGGCGCGGTGCACCTCGCACCGGGAGACTTTCCCTCGGGCAAGAAAGGCGACGTGTTGACCGTCGAGTTTACGGTCTTGGGAATTCCGTGCCTTGGGCTGAATGGCGGCCCGACCTTCAAGCACAACGAAGCTTTCTCGTTTCAGGTCGCAACCGCTGACCAGGCTGAAACTGATCGCTACTGGAATGCGATCGTCGGCAACGGCGGCCAGGAGAGCGCGTGCGGCTGGTGCAAGGACAAATGGGGATTGTCCTGGCAGATTACGCCGGTCGTCCTGACGCAAGCGGTAACCGATCCCGATCCCGTTGCAGCCAGGCGCGCGTTCGATGCGATGATGGACATGAAAAAGATTGACGTCGCTAAAATCGAAGCCGCGCGCCGCGGTTGAGATCGCGTCGACGCCAGACAGCTATTACGCCCACCCCCGGACATCGGGGCTTTATATGAAGCGAGTCACTGGCATCGGCGGGATCTTTTTTCAAGGCAAAGGATGCACCCGCGCCGCAAGCCTGGTACAAGCGTCATCTCGGGATGCCGATGATCAACAGCGGGGCGATGCCGCCGTCGACTGGACCGACTCGTCTTGCAAGCCGACAGGAGGAACGACTGCCTGGACCATCAGCCCGGAGCCGGCCACCAGTTCCATCGTCCGGCCAGCTTCAGCAGCGCGGGCCCGATCGCCATCCGCACAACAGTCGCGTCCACGAGCACCGCGGTCGCGAGCGCGAGGCCCAGTACCTTCACGAATAAAAAACTTCCCAGCGTGAACGCAGCGAACACGGCGATCATGATCGCCGCTGCACTGGTGATCACGCCACCGGTGTGCGCGAGACCTTCCACTATCGCGTCGTCATCGCTCGCTCCCGCGCGCCTCGCCTCTCTCACCCGCGAGATGAGAAACACCTCGTAGTCCATGCTCAGCCCGAACACAATGCAGAAGACCAGAATCGGAACCGCGGGAAACACGGCGCCGAGCGGCTCGGAGAGGCCAACGAGTCGCACGCCCCTGCCGTCCTGAAATACAAGAACGAGAGCGCCAAACGCAGCGGCGACCGAAAGCAGGTTGAGCGCGATCGCCTTGACCGGCACGAGCACGGATCGAAAGCCAACCATGAGCGTGACGAGAGTCACGCCGACGACAAGAGCCACAATCCACCAGAACCACACACCAATCGCCGCGAGATAGTCGGCATTGAACGCAGGCAGACCGCCGACGGCGAAATGCGTTCCGCTTATTCCCGAAATACGGCCGGCGTCCAATCGCCGTACATCGCGTGCCAGGACGGTCAGGTCATTGAAGTTGACGCTGTCACGCGGCACGATCTCGACGAGCGCCATGCGCCGGTCGATTGACACGTACGACTTGAGTGTCGTTGGCGGAACCATCGAGATCACTCTCACGTCGGGCACGATTGCCGGAACGATGGTCGTGATCGATTGAACTCGACCAACTCGGGGATCGCGAAGGAACGCCGCGCTGACGCGCCGCGTTGCCTCCCAGCCGCGACCATCGTAGGCGTTGACGCCTGCCGGATACTCGACGAGCACCCGCAGCTCGTTCACGATTCCGCCGCGTTGCATGCTCTCGAGATCGACAAGCGCAGCGGCGGACTCCATCGTGGCAGGCATCCAATGGCCACGCGGAAGCTCGGGACGAATTCTCAGCGCCGGCACTGCGAGGAGCAACGTCGGTACGCCCGCAAGAAAGAGAACACGCCACGGATTTCCAACAACCCACTTTCCCCAGTTGCGCCACCGCTGCTGCCCGCTGCCGGTAAGCTTGCGAGGAAGCCGGAAACGGCCTGCGTCAACCCAGTGTCCCATCCACGAGAGGAGAGCGGGAAGCAGAGTTGCTGCAATGAGAACGGCGACCGCAACCACGATCAACCCGCCAACGCCGACCGACCGCAGCTCATTCAACGGCACCAGCGTGAGAGCCGCAAACCCGATGATCACAGTGATGCCGGAGAGCGCGATAGTGGCGCCAGCGTGGTGCGCGGCATCGACCGCCGCTTCCTTCGTATCAAGTCCCGCTGCTCTCGCCTCCCTGAACCTGCTCACCGTCAACAACGCGTAGTCTATTCCAACACCCAGCCCGATCATCGAGACAATGTTTTGAATCAGAATCGAAAGCGGCCAGTGATGGTTGATGATCACCGCGACTCCAAGCGTGATGACGATCGAAATTCCCGCGGCCACAAGTGGTAGAACGGCCGCGACGAGAGCGCCGAACGCAATGAGCAGAAGCAGCAACGTCACCGGAAAGACGCGCACCTCGGCCGCAGTCGTTTCAACTGCACTCGTGCGCCGCAGGTCGAAATTGATGGGAATGTCTCCGGTCCACCTGAGCGTGGCGCCGGGAAAATCCTGTGCGATACGCTTACCGACGCCCGCAGTGATTTCGCGGAGAATGGGAATTCTGTCTTCAGGACGACCAGCGTTCGCATCGAGTCCGGCGATGAGGAAAGTTCCGCTTCGCCCTGCACCGAGGAACAGCGTATCCGGAACATCGAGATACGAGAACGTGCCGGTCACACCCCGAACACCTTTCACCGCTCGAGCCAGCTCTGCGAGAACGTCATGTCCCTCACGCGTGTCGGGCGAAGGCACGCCCGATACCACCAGCACGGCGAACAATGCAAACGGCGTCTGGAATCGCGTCGTGAGTGAGCGCGCGACTGCCATCGTCTCGCTGCCCCTGACCTCTGCCGCAGCGTTCATCTCGCTCTCGACCCTGCCCGACAGCGGCGCGGCTGAAACAACCGCTATCACCCACGCCACAACGACCCACACCCGCTTGATCACCACCAGCTCGGCGAAACGTCTCACGCTGAATCCGCCAGTCCGGCCAAAGTCGGGACATCCCTTCGAAGCAACACGTACTCATGCCTCTCCTGCGATGCACAATGCTCGGCGAATGGACCCAGGAGGGATTCGCTCACGTTGCCGCCGCGCACAAGCGCCGATACGAACGTGTTCAACCCGCGGGCAGCGCCCTCCATTACAGTCAGGTGAAGAAGAGCCGTGGACAATCGGTGACCGCGCGCCGTCGGGGAGATCGCAATCGTCTTGCAGACGATCGCATCGCCATCCGCGAAGGACAACACAAATCCCTTCATATCGCCAGACGCGTCGCGGACCCAATGCGAAAGTGTGCAGTCGCGAACGGCCGCGCCGGACAGAAGAATCGTTTTGAATAACTCGCGGCTCAGCCGCTCGAACAGGAAATTGTCGGCGAAGGCCGACATGCACAGCGCGTACGCTTCGTCGAGTACCGCTGGAAGCTGCGAGTGATCGGATAAGCGTTCGAAGGAAAACCCCGCCAACATTGCGTCAGTCAGCGCCGATGACGTCAACTCGGCCACATGCGAAAGCGAGTTCGTGGACTGTGCATCAAACCGAGCTACCACGGTCTGGTATCTCTCGCTCACCGCGAAGCCTTCCCCGATAAACGCGTCCAGGTAATCGGCCGGCTGGGCTGGCTCCCACGAGAAGAGGCGCACGTGTGGCGCATTGTCTTCGCGGGGAACGAGAAACCTGTAGGAAAACCAGGTGTCGAAATCGATCGGCGCGAATATCTCGGAATATCTGTCGCTGGAAGCCCAGCGCATTGCAGCCGATATGAGCATGTCGCACGCGGCGTCGCGATCCTGACCAGCGACCGCCTCGAACAACCCCGCGGCCGCTGCTCCTGGCTTCGCGCCGAGCGCTCCGACTGCTATGCGCCCACAAACGCGCTCGCGATCCATGACGAGGAATGCGTCGAATGGCCGACGCCTCATCAGCCCGAGCACCATGGCCGAGTATGCAGGGGAGAGTGCGTAGGGGGCGAACATCTCCTCACGCAAAAGAGCGGCGGACTCGGCGAACAACTTGAGAAACGGCTCCTCACCGCTCGTGCCGGCCACTTCACTGAAAGACCGCAACGACAGAGTCACAGAATGCGGATCTCACCCTTGCCCGCGTCCATGCGAACGCGTTGGCCGGTCTGCAATCGCTGCGTCGGCTTTCCGCCAACGCCGACGATCGTCGGCAACCCAAGCTCGCGCGCGACCACTGCGGAATGCGACAGAAGACTTCCGCGTTCGATGATGAGGCCCGCACACGTGGGGAACAGCGGTACCCACCCCGGATCAGTACGCTCGGTGACGAGGATCTCACCACTCATTCCGGCGGCGTCTTCAAACCGCAGGGCGACACGCACTACACCTTCAACAATGCCGGGAGAGCATGGCGTGCCGCGGAGTACATCAGGATCATCGCCGTCAGCGGACTCCGTGAGCATGTCGGTATCGAGCAGCAATGACGCAGACCGAGCGAAACTTCCAACCGCGCCGCGAGTGAGAAACCGGTCGGGCGGCGCCGCCGTTTCTCGATATTTGTCGAACTCGGCTCGTCGGATCGCAACCAGCGCGCGAAAATCAGTCGTGACACTGCGACCCTCGATGTACGACACGAGATCATCGAGCGTGAGATAAAACACATCGTGCTCGTCGGCGATCGCTCCGAGCTTGACGAGATTCGCACCGATGGCCCGGAACAGTCGGCGGGTAAGACCGAAGATGCGCGTTCGCTCAAATCGCAGGAGCTCGCGGTCACTTACCGCGCGTCGTGCCCACCTGACCACGCGGAAGTAGATCCATCGGCGTGGTCCGGGGCCGAGTGTGGCACGCACAGAGCGCTCAGCAACGGTTCGTATCTCCTTCTCGCGGTTCTCCATTGCATCAGCTGCATACGTTCCCATCCGTACATAGCTCTTCACCGACGCGATCGCGAAACTCGGGTCCTCATGAAGATCAGGCTCCTCCAGCTTCAGCTCATCGGCGCAACGAAACCCGTACTTGTCGAGAAACTCCGCGAACATCGCGCCGATCTCGGGAGCGAACCCGGTACTGAGCGAAATCCACAGAGCTTCCGGATCTTCTCGCTCGAACCGCTCACGCGTCTCGGCCGAGCCAGTCGCGACGGTCCGAGCTATTCGCATCAGCATCCGTGTTGGCTCAGTGCTCAGCAGATCGCCATTGCCGCACAGGAGATCGTTCTGCAATGACCCGGCAACTCCTGTCTTGTCGGCAGTCCCGCGCTCGACCCACTTTGTCGTAAGCGACTTGAGCAATCCAAATGCGACCATGCACCGAGTGTCGTTCACGATCGGAGCGGTCCAGTGCTTGAGAACCTCGTCGTCGAGCATCCGGTAGAGCTGGAGGTGCTCGGGCAGGGAGAGCAACCGGAGGTTCTGCTTCTCGAGGGGCGTCCTGATGCGCTCGATGCGAGACATGAAATCGTCTATGTATCGCTGTGTCCGCGCGATGTGATAAATGACTCGCACCTGAAGCGCGAGCCGCTGGCCAAGTGAGTAGCGCGGCCCGCGCATGTGAGTCTCGAGAACATCGAGCAGCTCGGGCGAGAGCGACTGGCGAACGCCCATCATTGTTTCCATGAAGCCCGCGCTGCGATCGAGGCCGGGGAGCAGCGACAGGAGACGATACCAGTTGAGCAGGTTGTAATAGATGCGCCCGCGGATGAGGCCGAGCATGTTGCGGAACATCGGCTCGTGATCGTGGATTACGCGCTCGGGCACGCCCATGACCCGGCAGAACTGGTAGTAAACCTCGCTGTAGCACCGATTGACGTGCGTAAACGTCAGGGGCGTTGTCACACCGGCGAAGCTCTCGATGATGTTGGAGTTATCCCAGATGATCGGCTCATTGCCGTTGACTCCGGGACTGAACACAGCATCGGGCGGCAGCGTGGTTATCGGCCGTGTTTGAAGGCAATGAAGCAGTCCGTCTTCGTACGCCCATTCGATGTCCTGCGGCGCTCCGAACTCTGTCTCCAGCGCCAATGCGACTGCGGCAACTTCGGTGGCCTGCTGCTCGGAGATCGATGGTGCGGTCGCCCTGTCTTCGGGAAGGAGAATGCTCGTAGTTCCACCTGCGTGTGCCCGATCCACCGCGTGTGTCTTGTTCGCGATTCGACTTTTACCGACTCGAAGTGTGACACGGTCTACTTCGAAATGGTCTGCATCCACAGCCCCACTCACTAATCCCTCGCCCTGTCCCCACACACTCTCGACGATGATCGTAGACCGGTTCGACGGATGCAGCGGATCACGCGAGAAAGCGACACCCGCCGATTCAGAGTTCACCATCTTCTGAATGATCACGCCCATGCTCATCGTTTCGGCGAGTCCGGCCGTTCGCCGATAGGCGAAATTCCGCGCTGAATAGGCGGATGCCCAGCAATGGCGAAGCGCGTCGAGAATGTTTTCCTCGCCTCGCACATAAAGGAAGGAATCGAACTGCCCGGCGAACGAGTGCTCGGCCGAATCCTCACCGATGCCGCTTGACCGGACGGCGACCTCACAATCCGCGATGCCAGCTTCGCTCAGGCCACATCGGATCGATGAGCGCACTTCGCTATCGACAGGGAGCGAGAGGAAACGCGTGGTGATTTCGGCCGAAAACTCTTCATCGCTGCCGTCGAACCCACCCATGGCATCCACGCCGGCGGCGATACGAAACGCATCGAACACCTCGGCCCTCACACAGACCCACGGAGGTACGCGGTGACCGTACAGCTCGAGGAGCCGGATGTGTGCCGCCTTGCCTCCGCCCTCGCGAGCAACCGTTTCAGCGTCAGACCATGAACCGAGCAACGCCAATGTCATCGCGAGGTTGCGATTGCGTGTTGAATCGTGGGCGCCAGCATCTGCACGATCATCAGAAGTGCCGCTGTTCCTTCGACAAGCTTGAATCGTCGCGGTCGCAGATAAATGAGCGGCAGCACAACCAGCATGAGTGCCGCGACCGGCCAGACAATCGCCTCGACACCAATGCGATAGCTGCTGAGTGCGAGAAGCGCCAGCGCTGTGACGATCGCCGTAACCACTGCCGGACGTCCGTGGACTTTCAGGTAAGTGTTGAGTATCGGCAATGCTTCGGGATCGAGTTTGCGACTCATCTCGTAGACGAACGACGCACCGAGACCGGTCAACGCAAACCACACCGAGGCCGGAGCCATTGCTTCTGAAGGAACGACCATCGTAATCGCAAACATGTACATCGGGAGCAGGATCAGCTGGTGGCTAACCGCATACGCGAGCTGATTTCGGTTCAGTAGGGTCGAGGCGAAGAACTCGCGGTACATCAGCAGGGAATAAGCGACGGTTGCTGCGTAGGACGCCGCCGCCGCGAGATTCTGCGCGAGTGCAATGATCCCCGAGTAGACGAAGAGAATCGCGACAGTGAGCCACATTGCGCGGTGCAGCCCATCGATTGACACCAACCCGCGGGGAAGTGGCCGCTCCGGATGGGCAACCTTGTCCTTCTCGAAATCCTTGATCTCGTCCATCATCCGCATCAGCATCAGCAGACCGACGATGCCGGCCGTCGTGAGCGACGCTGCCCGGACATCGAGCGAACCACGCATCAGATAGGATGCCGATACGGAGATGCCGCCCCCGACGAGGAGCAGCATCGGCAGCGGAGAGCGCTCCATGAAATATCGGGACCAGCGACGCACAGCAGAAGCGTGATCAGGCTGCATCGTCCGCCATTTTCCCAAGGCTGCTACGTCGGTCAATCCGCGCGCGGTGTCGGCGGTCGCGCAGAATTTTCACCTCTCGCGTCCCGGCGAGTTCCGGGAACTCACGCGTGAGGTCGATGTTGCGAGCTCGAGCGAGCTCACGAATGCCTTCACCGTAGAGCCACGCCTTGTCGGCAGCATCGCGATGGATGAAGCACTTGCTTGTCTCGAGCCGTGAATAGAGTCGCTGCTCGAGGTCGAAGTCGGCACTGCGTTGTGATGCCCTGCCATTCAGCCACCATCCATCGTCTTTTGCAATGATGCGGTCTCCCATGCAGTGCCAGAGGCGTCCGTCTTCGTCAACGTGCTTTACTCGGCGATTCTCCGCTGTGTCGCCAAGATATGCGGGCGCCACATTCTGACCACTCACCCACAATCCATCGGGCGAAAAGCGGGTGTGAATGCTCTTGATCGGGTGACCGATGTTCAACGTCTGGAACAACCCGCGCTCGCGGCTGCTCTGCACGCAAACCCGTGCGTCGCCGTACGACACGGGTTCCGCCTCGGTGCCGCCATAGACGTGGGTGAAACGCGCGGCCAGCCAGCGCTTGAAGCTTTCCTCGAATATCCAGTTGTCGGTGAGTGCGCCGCCGACGTGGAATGACCGAAGGTTGCGCAGCAGATCCGTCTTTCCTCGATGTCGCAGCAGCGTCAACAGAAATGCGGGACCGCAGGTCAGAGTATCCGGTCGGATTGGTGGCGCGAGTGCGTCGATTGATCGCAGCGCGCGCGAGTTCCAGTCATCCGGGATGAGAACTGCACCCCGACCGGTGCCGAGCTGGAGGAGCGCGATATTGGGGAACAGACAGAGATCGGGAGTATCGAGAGCGCCTTCGTTGATGAATCCGCCGAAGATGTCGTGCATGTCCCACATGTACTGATGGGTGCGCACGATTCCTTTCGGGGTACCCGTCGTTCCTGACGTGAACGTGATTACTGCTGCGTG
>JBBSFT010000106.1:0-9689 GCA_038254845.1 Gemmatimonadales bacterium
ACGCGCCGTTGTACTGGGCGACTTCCTCGCCCATGAGAAATACGCTTTCGTCGCGGGCGAGCTCTTCGCGAAGCGCCTGCGTGAGAGCCTCACGATAGGTGATGACGGCCATGGTCAGCTCGTGGTCTCGACGAGAACGTCGGTCATGACGTTCTCCAGCGGCGGCTCCGGACTCGCGTCCGCAAAGTCCCACGCATCCTGGCAGATGGCTTTCTGCTGCTCGTCGAGCTTGGAGAATTCGCCATCGCTCAGCTCATTATTCGCGCGCATGATGTCGTGAAGAATCACGATGGGATCGCGCTTCATGTTTTCCTCGAGCTCTTCTTTCGACCGATACGTGCCGCTCGCCGCATCGGACATCGAGTGACCCATGAAGCGATACGTGCGCATTTCGATGAGCGTCGGCGTACCATCTTTTCTCGCCTTCGCGACCGCTCGTCCCATCGCGTCGCGAACGGCGAATACGTCTTGGGCGTCGACCGACTCGCCATGCATTCGATACGCAGCGGCGCGCGCCTTCACATCTTCGTTAGCGGTCGAACGAGAAATCGCCGTGCCCATGCCGTAGCGATTGTTCTCAATGACGAATACCGCCGGCAGGTTCCACAAGGCAGCCATATTGAGCGCCTCGTGAAACGCGCCGATGTTCACCGCTGCCTCACCGAAGAAACACACACAGACCTGATCGGCGTTTCGATACTTGATCGCCCACGCGACTCCGGCAGCGAGCGGAATGTGTCCTCCCACAATCCCGTGGCCGCCGAGAAATCCCAGTTTTTTGTCGAACAGGTGCATCGAGCCGCCCTTGCCGCCCGAGCATCCGTCGACGCGTCCAAATAGCTCAGCCATCACCGAGCGCGGGGTCATCCCGCGCGCGATGGCCTGACCGTGATCACGGTACGATGTGACGACGTAATCGTCCGGACAAAGAACAGACATCGTGCCGGCCGAGATTGCCTCCTGTCCGATGTACAGGTGACAGAATCCGCCGATTTTGCCGAGCGCGTATGCTTCGGCGCAGCGTTCCTCGAAGCGGCGCTGGAGGAGCATCGAGCGCAGCAGCTCTTTCCGTAACGCAGCCTGCTCCGTGGCAGCGGCGTCAGCGCCTTCGTTCGTCGTTGCCGTTTCCTGCGTCGGTTTGCGCGTCTGTTCGCGGCTGGCGGTATCGGTCAAACGCCCGCCGCCTGCACCTGTTCCCAGGCGTGGTAGCTGGAGCGTACGAGCGGGCCTGACTCGACGTGTCTGAATCCGAGCGACATTCCGATTTCGTAGAGGCTGCGGAATTCGGAGGGTGTTACGTACCGGTCGAGCGCAATATGGCTGTCAGACGGCCGAAGGTACTGACCGAGCGTGAGAATATCGACGTCCACGCTTCGCAAGTCCTTCATCACCTCTTCCACTTCCTGGATGGTCTCGCCCATTCCAAGGATAATTCCCGTCTTCGTCGGAATGTCCGGCGCGATGCGCTTCGCGGTGCGAAAAATCTCGAGCACGCGCAGGTACCGACCGCCCGGCCGCGCTTTCTTGTACAGCCGCGGCACCGTCTCGGTATTGTGATTGTAGATCTCGGGCCGGGCGTCGAGAACTGTTCTGATGCTGTCCTCGTTGCCCTGGAAATCGGGCACGAGCACTTCGACAGAACAGTCGGGCATGCGGGCGTGAATCTGCCTGATCGTTTCGGCGAAGATGTAGGCGCCGAAATCGGGAAGGTCGTCGCGATCGACTGACGTGATGACAGCATGCTGAAGGCGCATCTGCGCGATCGCTTCAGCGACGCGATCGGGCTCGGCGATGTCGTACTTCGGCGGCCGCCCGTGCGCGACGGCGCAATACGCGCAGTTCCGCGTGCAGACGTCGCCGAGGATCATGAATGTGGCCGTGCCGTGCTCCCAGCATTCGCCGACGTTGGGGCAGTGGGCTTCCTCGCACACGGAGTGGAGGTCGAGCTCTCGCATCATGTGCTTGAGCCGCAAGTAGTTAGGTCCGCCAGGGGCCTTGACCTTGAGCCACGAGGGCTTGCGCTCGGGAAGGGGCTCGACGCGATGACGCCCCATGATCTGGTATAGCACTTCGCTCATTTGTCCCGGGGAATCTACCTCAAAACCGGTCCGGGCGAAATTGACTCAGGTCTTGATCGATATTACCGCCCGTGACCAGTGACGCAACGGTTTTCCCGGTGAGCGGAGCGAGGAGAATCCCATTTCGTGAGTGGCCGCACGCATAAATGATTTGCGGATTTGTCGCATCAGGGCCGAGAAGCGGCAACATGTCAGGCGTGACGGGGCGAAGGCCGGCCCATGCCGAGGTCGGTGCAGAGGCGCCGAGCGCCGGTGCGATCTCCCGGGCCGCGGACTGAACTTTCGCGACGCCCTCCGCAGTAGACGTTGCGTCAAAGCCGGCATTCTCCATCGTGCTCCCGGCGATCGTGAGTCCGATTCTCGGCACGAGATATCCACGCGGGCCGTATGTAACGTGCCGAAGTCCGATGCCGCGAAACGCGACGAGCTGTCCTTTCAGTGGCGTGACGTATCTGAGGGGCAGTGCGCCATCGATCGAGCCGGCCCAGGCGCCGGGAGCAAGAACGACACTGCCTGCGTCGATGTTCGATCCGTCGGCCAGGAGGACGTTCGCCCCGTGTTGATTCGGCGAAACGCTCGCCACAACTCCGGAGGTGCGGGAGATTTGCGACGATTTGTTAGCGAGCTCATTCAATGCCGCCATCAGAATGACATTGTCGACCGATCCGTCATCCGGATTCATGACCGCTCCAATGGCGTGGCCGATTGTCGGCTCAAGGTGGGACAACTCGGCTCGGTCGATCCACTGGCTCTGCGGTGAAGCCGTTTTGCGAAGTCCGCGAACGCCGCGTTCGGTCAGCGCGACCTGAAGAACACCAAGCCGGTTCAAGGGAACGCGAATTCCGACACGCTCGGCGAGCTGCTCGAGAAACTCCGGGTACAGATCGCGAGCTGCGACCGCGAAGTCGTGGGCGGGACCTTCGGCTTTTTCGACTGAGGGAGCGAGCATTCCGGCGGCCGCCACCGAGGCTTCGCCCTTTCGGTGCTCGCCGACGAGGATTACTGTTTTTCCGGCGGCGGCGACGGCCGTCGCGCAGCACAGTCCGATGATACCGGTGCCGGCAATAACTACGTCTGCCGTTGCAGTCATCGCTGAAACCGTCGCGGCCGAAAGCGCGTAGTGAGCGTATCCACCGTTTCGGAGACTGCCCAGATGATCAAAACCCTACTGATGACCGGCGTGCTGGTAATGATCGGTATCTTCGCGCTCGGATTCGTCTTCTCGATTTTCGGCACACTGATTGGACTCACGTTCTTTCTGCTGGGCTTCGCGATCAAGGCGCTCATCGTCGGAGCGGTTGCCTACCTCGGGATTCGGATCGTCAGCCCCGATACTGCACGGCGACTGCGCGAGAAGTGGGCTGACACAAAGGTCGGCCACTACTAGCTGTTTCCGGTGAACTCCGAAAACTAAGGCAGGGCTTCGAGCCGGGAGTTATCGAGCTGGGTGACAACCGACCAGGTCAACAGGGGCACCATGATCTCATGGTGCCCTGTTATTTCGTAACCCTTGCCGCCGGCGCTCGTTGGACGAAGGACGACGTTCATTCGCGGCCGATAGTGCTGCTGCATGTCGAGGTTACACGTTGTGAAATTGATTGGCTTTCTGTCGTGGAGATTGCGGGCGATGGTGAGAGCCTTGAGAAAAACCTCGGGCATGATGACGGCGCTGCCGAGATTCAGAACGACGCCTCCATCCTGGAGCGACGGGAGTGACCCGGCGAGGCGCCGAAAATCGCGGTGGCTCGTATCGCCTATTGCCGCTCCGTCCGCGGCGGGGTGTTGATGAATGATCTCAGCGCCGATCGCCGCGTGGACGGTGCAGGGGATTCCAAGCCTGTCGGCGGCAAGCAACAGCGACATCTCCGGGTGAGCAAGCTCCTTCTCCTCCATCAGTGAGCGAGCGAGGCATTCACCCATTCCCCACCCGTGTCGCATGCCGGCAGTGAATGCCTGGTTCATTCCCCAGCCGGTTTCGTCGGCCATTCCGAACGTTCCGTCGAGAAGCCCGCGGGCAACATCCTCCGATGTAGCGCCAAACCGCGCAATCTCGTAATCGTGGATCGCGCCGGACCCATTCATCGCGACATGCGTGATGACACTCCGATCCATCAGGTCGATGAGGACCGGTGCAACCCCTGTCTTGACGATGTGGCCGCCGAGCATGACGATCACGCCGCGTCCGAGACAGTGTGCTGATACGATTGCCTTTACGACCGCGCGGAAATCCGCTGCGACGAGCACATCGGGAAGCCCATCGATGAATGCGGCGAACGATCTGTCGGAGCCCGGTGGGGTCGCAAACTCTTCGGTGCGGACCTTGTTGGGTCGCCGTTCGATCGGGACCGTCCTGACTTTCGACAGGTCGGCATCGTGCGCGGCGTCGGTGGACGCCGGCGGTTGCTGCTCGGGCTGCTCTACCTGCGAGTCTTCGCCCTGTCGGTTGCCGGAGTGTAGGATTTGAGGAACAGGTTGAGTGATCCGAACGACAGCTTTGACTTGACCTGAAGAAGCATGCGCGTCGAGTCGTCGGAGAGCCAGACCTCTGCCTGTCCCTTTTTGGAAAAAATTCCGTTCGTCTTGATCACCGGCTTGACCACGATCGCGTTGAACGTTCCGGCGGGAACTGTCACGCGCTCTTTTCGGAGGACCGTGACGCGAACGGGATTGCGATCGGGAATGAAATACCGATTGAAGTCGTAGGTCTCGCCGACCTTGAGCGGAACGGTCCGCACGAAATAGAGGAACGCGCCCTCGTCGAGCGGCTCGGCCACTGTTCGCGCGGTCTTGTTTGCCTCGATGTACTGACCTCGTTCAGGCATGATCTCGAACCTCTGCGCACGCTCCCGCGCACCTTCCTCGATCTGCCTGATGAAGAGGAGAGAGTTGAGCGTCCGCGTGTCGATCCAGCTCTCGTACGAATCATTGACGCGGTAAAAAAACGTCCCGCCCTGGACATTGAATGACGTATGCCACGTTTCGCGGCCGCGAACCGATTCCATCCCGACAACCTCGAGCGAGCCGCTGCCGACGCGAATATTTCCGAAGCGTACTTCGAAGAGAGATTTCTCGCCTGTGCCGAACGGGACGTCGGCGGCATCACTGCTGGCGGTCTCCTGACTCAGGTGATCGACGTGAGCGGGAGGAGAGGGGTGAGACGACGCAATTCCGTACGTCGGCGAAACCAGCGCGACGCTCATGGCGAGCGCGCGCAATCCGCGGCGTGTCACTGGGGTACGCGTTGCCGCGCCACTGGCGCCGGCTCCACGGTTGGGGCGTTACTCGATGTGACAGTGAGCGCGGGCACGACGACCTTGCGCCCGCGGACCGAGCGCGCGAAGTGAAAGAGCGCCATCGAATCGGCGAGCGGCTTGATGCGGGTTGGGCGGACTCGCAAGTCGTACCGGCGATCGACATCCACTTTCTCGACTCGTCTCGCAAGCGGAACCGTCGCGATCAGCATCTCGACGTTCGCGGCCCAGCCGGCGGCGGTGACGATGGGCTTGTCGCCAACCGCCTTGAGAAGCTCTCGAATGAGCGAGATGCGATAGAGCCTGAACGACGCGAACGGGTCGCTGACGCCGGAGATCGGAACGAAGAACCGGAGCGCCCATGGCGCGAACGTTCTCAGTCGCGTCACCTCTGCGGGCTCACCGACCTGCGTGCGCTCGGCGATGACGATATCGGCACCGCCCTCGAACCGCTTGACGAGCTCGGGCAGATGCTCGGGCTGATCGGTGAAGTCGGCCTGCATCACGATCATCGCGTCACGCCGCGGGTACCTGGTGCGCTTCGACGCTTCGCGCGCAAGTGCATCCAGAGCGAATGCATATCCCTTCCGGGTCTCGCTGCGAATGACCGTGAGCGGAGTTATGTCGGCATACGGAACGAGCGTCTCGGCGGTGCCGTCGGTGCTGCCGTCATCGAATACCACAATCTCATACTCGCGCGAGTACGACTGGAACATCTTCCGGATGCGCCAGAGCAGAACGCCGACTGTCGCGCCTTCGTTGTGTGCGGGAATGCAGATGTAGAGCAATTGACTTACAAGCGTATGTGAGGTCGCAAGATAGACGACTCTGGAGTGTATTTGCTACCCTGGTAATACGCGCTCATACACCGCCTCGGTTTGTTCGGTCATTCTGTCGGCGCCGAACTCGGCGGCCTTGAGTCGCGCTCCGTCGGCCAGCTTCAAACGAAGCGCCGGCTCGTTGATGAGGCGAGCGGCCGCCATTGCAAAGGCAGTCGTATCGCCGGCAGTCACCAGGATTCCATTTCTTCCGGTGTCGACGACCTCAGGAATTCCGCCAACCGAGAACGCAACCGCGGGCACGCCGAGGGCCATCGCGTCGATCACTGATGTTCCCAGTCCTTCGGATCGGGACGGATGCCAGAGCACATCGACGCCCGCGGTGGCCGCATCGATTGCCTCGACGAACCCGGCGAAATGGGCAGGAACGCCGCCGATCTCGGCGGGCCCTTTACGGCTTCCTCCAAGAAGCAGGAGTCGAGCGCGGGCTCGGTCGCTCGCGGGCAGAGCGGATGCAATCGCGTCAAGCGACGCAACTCCTTTTTCCGCCGTCATTGCTCCGATCACGCCGCAGATCACGCTGTCGTCGGGCCACCCGAGCTCGGCGCGCCAGTCGCGCGGGACGAGATCGTGCGGCGGGGGGGTGACACCAGAGTGGATGACGTCGATTCGGTTCGCGGCAATGCCGCGCGAGACCATGGCGTCACGCACCGCGTTGGAGATTGCGATGAACCGCGTCACGCGTTCTCCGTATTTGAGGCCGACGGACTTTGGGGGAAACGCGACGCGGCGGGTGATGACGAGTGGAGTGGTCGAGCCGAGAAGTGCGATGAGTCCGAGGGCATGCGAGCGCGCATCGTGAGCATGGACAACGTCGGCTCGCCACGCCCGCATTCGCGCACGGATTCGGCGCGCGGCTCTCAGATCCCAATCGGCGATCATCGGGATTGCGGCAACAGCGAGTCCCTGTGCGCGCGCTCGGGTTACAAGGGGTGAGTCAGGTGCACCGATGAGGAGCGGCTCGTGGCCCCGGTCACGAAGGCCGAGGGCGAGCAGCAGAACCTGTCGTTGACCGCCTCGCCACGTCTGGCCCGAATCGAGATGCAGAACGCGCCGACGCTTCACCCGCCAGCGAGCTTGTCGGCGAAGGCGCGGAAGAGTCCACGGTCCCACGGCTCCGGCGAGTCGTTCATCTCCTCCGGGTGCCACTGCACTGCCATCGCCCACCAAGTGTCCGTATCTGATTCAATCGCCTCGACAATGCCATCGGGCGACGTTGCAGTAACGCGAAGCCCATCGCCGAGATCCTTGACGCTTTGATGGTGTAGAGAGTTCACGGCAACGCTCGTGGCTCCGATGGCGGCGGCTGTGAGCGAGCCCGGCTCGATCGAAACATCATGGACTCGGGCATCTCTCCGATCTTCGGCATTGTGACGGAGGGCACCCGTAACCTCTGAGGGGATATCCTGGATAAGGGTGCCCCCAAATGCGACGTTGAGAAGCTGGGGCCCGCGGCAGATTGCGAGCACCGGCTTTCGAAGATCGCGGGCGGCTCGGACGAGGGCGATCTCGGTTTCGTCGCGGGCGCGATTCGGAACGCCGCATCTTTCGGCCCGGGGTTGTCCATACAGTTGCGGATCGACATCTTCGCCGCCGGTGAGGAGCAGGCCGTCAACGCGCTCGAGGATGGCCAGCGCGTGCCCGGGAGTGGCGAGTGGGGGAATTACGACTGGTACGAGCCCTGCACTTTCGAGGGCGATAATGTAGGAGCTGTTGAGCCTGACCCGGTGTGCTCCGCCGAGCCTGGTATCGGCAGTCGCGGAGACGGCAACGACGGGCGCAATCGTCCGTGACGCCGGATGGTGAGAAGCGCGTACACTTTGCGAGAGCGTGGATGACACGTTGAGAGTTCTTCGGTTTCTGATGGTGAATGTCGTGGTGCTGTCGCCAGCGATGCTTCGCGCACAAAGTCTGGAAGGCATCGCTGTGCCGTGCAAGGGCCAGATCATCAGCCGCGTTGACGTGAGCACAAGACCCCCGTTCGAGATCAAGGGCTCGAAGGTCCAACGGCGAATTACGCGCCAGCTCACCGCATTGCATGCGACGACGAACCCCGACGTCATCCGGCGTTTCCTCGCACTTCGGGAGGGAATGGAGTGCGACGAGCTGCGCCGGCTGGAGTCGGAGAGAATTCTGCGGGCGCAACCGTATCTCGCCGATGCGAGTGTGACGCCGGTGCTCGACAGTGCCGGCAGCGTGCACCTGAACGTCGTGACGACGGACGAAATCTCTCTCGTCGTCGGCGGCGGCGGGTCGGGCGGCAATCCGTATGTGCGATCGGTGCGCCTTGGCGAGGAAAATCTGATGGGTGAGGCTGTCTCGGTAATCGGCCAATGGCGATACAGCGAGCACTTCCGCGACAATTTTGCCGGTCAGATCACCGATTATCAGTTCCTCGGCAGGCCATACCAGCTCTCTCTCGAAGGCCAGCGCAACGAACTTGGCGGCGACTGGGCGGTCGAGCTCAGTCACCCGTTCCTGTCGGACCTTCAGAAAAATTCGTGGCGATCGACAGCGGGCTCGCGTGAGGAGTACAGGTATTTTCGGCGCCAGCCGCAGGCAATCCCGTCGATAATGTTCTCCCCGGGAGAACGCCCGGCCCCGCAATTCGGTCGGCCAGCAGTTCTGCTTCAGCGTACCTACGGCGATGTCGGCGAAGTCTTTCGCGTTGGACCACCTGGCGGAACACTCGGTCTCGTCGGCGGATCAATCTCATATGAAGATGAAATGCCGGAGAGATTCCCCACTCTCGTCGGCCCCGGCACAACGCAACGCGACACGACGGCGGAGCTTGTCAACCGCTACAGGCGGCACACCAGCACGAGACTGAACGCGCTCGCGGGAATTCGCGATGTCCGTTACATCAGGGTTACTGGCTTCGACGCGCTCGATGGACGCCAGGATGTGCGGAAGGGCGTCGAGATCGCAACGCTACTCGGTCGCGGTTATGAAGTTCTCGGGTCGCAGGTGAACGACCTGTTCGCGTCGGCCAACGTTTACGCCGGTACCGGTGGCCAGCGCGCATTTGTGGCCTTCCAGGGCAACCTCGAGGGCCGCCGCGACAACGAAACAAAGGCTTGGGACGGCATCCTTGGCAGTGGACGACTCGCGACCTACAGCAAGCCCTCGGCGCGGCAGACGTTCGTGACGAGCCTGGAATGGAGTGGCGGGTGGCGGCAGCGCATTCCGTTTCAGCTTTTCCTCGGGGACAGGACTGGTGGCCCGCGCGGCTATGAAAAATCGGTACTCGGTGGGGGGCAGCGTCTGGTGCTGAGAGTGGAAGACCGGTACTACGCGGGGAGACTCAAGAATCTTGCGGCGCTGGGAATCGCGCCGTTTGCCGATTTCGGAAAGATCTACGCAGGCGACGCACCGTTTGGCGTGACCTCCGGCATCAATACTTCTGTCGGAATCTCGTTGCTCGCCTCCGTGCCGCCAAAATCGCAGCGAATGTGGCGGCTCGACATTGCGTACCCGCTCAACCGCGAGCACGGAGCGAGGGTGAAGTTCTCTCTCATCAG
>JBBSFT010000107.1:0-9654 GCA_038254845.1 Gemmatimonadales bacterium
AGGGCGAGCGGGCCACTGACCGCAAAGCTCTCGCGATCAACACTCAGGCTACGTAAATCCGGCACTCGCGCGAGGGACAGTCACAGTTCTTACTCGGGGAGATCTCGTTTTACCTCTGAAAGGGGGACGTCGGCGGGCAGCATCGGACGACGGAGCGAGAAGTCAGCAAAGGCCATAGTAGCGTAGAGCTTCGGGTAGCTTGGTCCGCCTCGATGCGAAGGGCCGAACGGAAGGGAGGGTGCAAGTCGCGAATCTCGGTCGTGTGCTCGACGGAATTTGCGTGAACGGCTTTTTGAGATCGAGCGCGGTGAGCGTGTAGCGCCGGAGAAGCCCTGTTGCTCTCGCGGCGGACCTCAGTCTGTTGTAGGTCTCCTCGTCGATGGACTTAACCGGTGGAGGAGAATCACCATTGAGGCGTTCACTGTCGTCGGGCTTGGCGAAAAACGTCATCGCCTTCGCGGCGTTAATGCCCCAGCCGCCATCGATTGTGCCCGGCGAAAAACCTGCGCGGTCGAGGAGAATCTGGAGTTGGATTGTCAGTGATCCGGTTGACGCGACGGTGAATGGAAACCGGAGCGGCGCGGACTCGAACAGTGTCTGGGTCTGTCTCACTTCAGGCGGCGTTGAACCGAACCTTGGTGACACCACGCAGGTTGACGTTCTGCCTTGCCTTCCAGAGATCGCGATTGTACTGCATGGCAAGCCAACTCTCCGGAGAACGGCCAAGAGCTTTTGAGAGTCGGAGGGCCATCTCAGGACTGACGCTGCTGGAACCGGTCAGGATTCGATTGAGCGTTGACGCGGCCACGTCAAGCTTTCTGGCGAGCTCGCGCCCTGTGATTCCATTTGGCTCCATGTAAACCGCCGCAATGAACTCACCTGGATGGGGGGGATTGTGCATCGTCATCAGTGGTAGTCCTCGTAATTCAAGACGTGAGCGTTGCCTTCATGGAAATCGAAAGTGAGGCGCCAGTTTGCATTCACCCATACTGACCAGCGGCCGCGGTCCCGACCTTTGAGAGGATGCAGTCGAAAGCCTGGAACATTCATGTCCTCGGTTGACTGGGCCGTATCGAGAGCGGCCAACAACATGCGAAGTCGTCGGGCATGATGCGGTTGAATTCCTGCCAGATTTCCGGAAATGAAAAAGCTTTTCAATCCTTTGTGCCGGACCGACTGGATCATGCAACAGACTATAGCGCGTTGCGCATCACGCAACAAGGCCCAACGCAAAAGAAAACGTGTAACCGCTGGGTTTGGCTCCTGAAACACCACCGGCAATCCCGGCCTCACAAGCTTCGATAGACGCTCCGTATCCCGGTTGGTGAGTCTCACGCAGCCGTGCGAATTTGCGTAGCCAATAGTCTGCGGCGAGCCAGTACCGTGGATTCCGTAGCGGGGCTCGGACAGCGACATCCACAATCGCCCGACGGGCGAGTTCGGGCCGGCTGGAAGCCGAGCGTCTGGTTCACTGTCAGGCACTTCAGCGAAAAGCTTCGGTGATAATGGAATGCCGGATCCCGTGACACGTCGCCGACTTTGAAATCACCGGTTGGCGAAGGGTCATATCCTGCGCCCAGCGTCGACGGAAAGTGGTAGATGATTTTTCCCGCCGCATCGAACGCGTGTAACCACTAGCGCTTCTTCGAGATGATGACTCTCGCGATGCTCGCCGTATCCTGCGGGAGCGCAGTGCCATCGAGCTCGACGTTCGGAACAACGATAGTGATGCCCGGTTTTTAACCGTTCGGCTTAGGAGTCGGTGTCAACCACCGCCACACTCGTCGCGTCGTCGCTCGCGGCCGGATAGCGAAGAGTACCGTCCGCTAGCACAATCGCCACCGGCGCAATGGTCGCCGGTGTCAACTTGCCAAGCCCCATGATGTGCTCCACCGTGAGTCCGGCGGCTAGCAGATAGTCGGCTACGATTCGCCGATGACACCGCCACCACACAGCTTCGGCGCACATGATCGCGCAGCGATGGTCGCGCGCAAGCGCCAGCAACTCGTCGAACCCGGCGCGGAAACCATCGGTCTCCGCATAATCCGCATAGTTGCGAAAGGCTGGAACGCGCCAGAAGGTATTCGTCGAGGGCGGAGCACCTTTGGGATGTTGTCGACGCCCGCCAAGCGAGCGCAGATGGCGGTAATTAATGCCCTCGGCGGCGAGAGAGCCAGGCAACGTCTCGATGTTGAACTGCGGAGTGGTGCGTGAGCCTGGGAAGGAGCGGACATCGACAAGCAAATTGACGTCAACCTGTCGCAACAGCTCGATAAACTCGGGGATTATCCGCGTCGAATGACCGATAGTGAATATCGTGGCATTCACGTTGTGACCGCATCGTGAAATGTTTGGAGCTGAAGTTCCTGATTGCCAGCGCTAATCGCGCTCGGGTCCCGGTTCTATCTCACCGCCTCCGCTGGTCGACGAGCCGAACTTGGGAGTTGTGAGCCAGCCGCTTGTTGTACGCGGCGGGTTGGCTTCTTCTGCCTCAGGTTTTTCCGGATTCGGGCTGGTGGTACCATCGGCTTGTCTCGATGCCTCTTTTCGCTCATCGGATTGGGCGGCGGCGGCGTTCTTCGCACGCATCTCTCGCTCGGCCTTCTCGAGAGTATCTGTCGCCTTCTCCCGGCTGTCGGGATGGTCGGTCATTGTCGCGCTCCTTTACTCGATGGAATTGTGTTCGTTCGATCTGATCGGACAGCTGGTGCACCATCAGGAACGGCATATCGCATGCCCTCGGACGCCCGGCTGAATTGACGACAGAAAGCGATCAGGCACAACTCGCGATGTTGCAGTTCCGATTGAAACACAACCCGCGCCCCCGCTCGGACAATTTTCGACATCAACTCGCCTCCGGCGTCACGGTCCTGTGAATTCCATAGTGCGGCTTCGACAGGCCCACCTGATAGGAAGTAATGTCCGGTCGTGCAGGCGCAGGCGTCGTCCATTGACGCCGGACGGCAGGACGTTAGCGTTCCAACAATGAAGCGAATTGAACCTGAGGATATCTGCGAGCCGGAGTGGGCGGAATGGTATCGGCTCACGCCAGCCGCGCGCTGGGAGCAGAGTGCGCGGCTCTGGGCCACATTCACGACCCTCGGAGGAACGCTTGACCCAGACCCCGATACACAGAGTCCTTTCCACGATCCGTCAGCACGGCGTCAAGTCGCTTCTGATGGGGGGGCAGGCGTGCATCTTTTACGGCGCAGCGGAGTTTAGCCGCGACACCGATCTTGCGATCCTCGCCGACTTTGAAAACCTCGAGCGGCTGAAGGCCGCGCTAGTTGATCTCGGGGCCGAAGTGATCGCCGTTCCGCCGTTTGAAGCGAGATATCTCGAGCGCGGTCACAGCATCCATTTCTTGTGTCGTCGTCCGGACGTGAAGCGAATGCGGCTCGACGTAATGTCGAAAATGCGCGGCGTCGATCCGTTTCCAGATCTGTGGGCTCGCCGTACCAGCGCTAACATCGCCGGAATGGGAGAGCTCGAGATCATCAGCCTTCCCGACCTCGTCGCTGCGAAAAAAACGCAGCGTGACAAGGACTGGCCGATGGTGCGCCGCCTCGTCGAAGCAAGTTATTTTGCGTTTCGCGACGAGCCGACGCCTGAGCGAATCCAATTCTGGCTGATGGAGCTTCGAACTCCGGCGCTGCTCATCGAAGCGGCGGCCAGCAACAGATCGGAAGCGAGTGAATTTTCGATTCAGCGACCGCTGATTACGAGCGCGATTGCTGGCGACGCGCCTGAGCTCGAGACTCTGCTTCGGGCGGAAGAGTCGGCTGAGAGAGATGCGGACCGAGCGTACTGGGCGCCGCTGCGAGTCGAGCTCGAGCAGTTACGTCACGCAGTGCGACGGGCCACCGCGGCGGAGGATCCGGGATGATGCGCGAGTGGAGCTGCTGGAGGCCACGTTTATTCGGCGGGGATCGACACCTGCCGTGCTTGAGTCCGGCTTCATCGACACCGACCGCTTGGCCCTTCGCGGCGACAATGCGGAACATACGGCTGGCATGCATGATGCGCGAAGGAGCTCATCAGTTTCGCATAACGCCATGAGCAGAGTGCAGCGACCGCGCCGCGATCGACGCACTCATCCCGACGTGCGAGTATGCAACTAAGCCCATAGGGCCACGCGGGGAGCGACTCAGTGACGATCAGCCGGAACCTTCCGGGCAGTATTGACGACCCGGGCATGCAGGCCGTCGCCGTCCAGGCGCTCGCGCTCATCCAAAAAGGCTCGCGGGTAGGACTTGGCTCGGGTAGAGCCGCCACGTCGTTTATCATCGCACTCGGTGAACGGGTGCGAGAAGGTCTTCGCGTCGCGGCCGTGCCGACATCGCGCGCCTCGGCGCAAACGGCCCGCGAAGCCGGTATCCCGCTGGTCGACTTGGACGAGGACGTCGAGCTGGACCTGATTGTGGACGGAGCCGACGAGGTCGCTCCCAACCTCGATCTCGTGAAGGGTTGGGGCGGCGCACTGGTGCGGGAGAGGATCGTGGCCGCGGCCTCCAGGCGCCAGGTGATCCTGGTCGGGCGAGAGAAGCTTGTCGCCACGCTCGGTGAGCGCGGCCGCATACCTGTCGAAGTGATTCCTTTGGCGCGCGGGCCGGTGACTCGTCAGCTCAAAGCGCTCGGCCTCGTGGTCGTGACGCGGACGGACTCAGGCGGCACCCGGCCGTTCCTCACCGAGAACGGCAACTTTACACTGGACTGTTCGGTCACCGAGCCGCTTCGCGACACGAGCGTCGCGCGCACGCTCGAAGCGGCGATGCTTGCGATCACCGGGGTCGTCGACACGGGCCTCTTTCTCGGTACGGCGGATACGGTGTTCGTGGGCTACCCCGATGGCCGAGTCGTGACGCTCGACCGGAACGGGCCATGAAGTCGGCACGTGCTCGCGGACGTTCTTAACGATTGTTGGAGACATTCTATGCAGATAGGAATGATTGGACTTGGGCGCATGGGCTCGAACATGGTGCGTCGTCTCATGCGGGGCGGGCATACCAGCGTGGTGTACGACGTGCAGCCGAAGGCCGTGCAAGCGCTCGCCAGCGAGGGCGCGAGCGGCGCCGAGACGCTTGACGATTTTGTCGAGCAGCTCTCGACCCCCAGAACTGTGTGGCTGATGTTGCCGTCGGCCGTGGTGGACGACATGCTCGACAAGCTTCTCTCAAAGCTGGAAGCTGGCGACGTCGTGGTGGACGGCGGAAACTCCTACTATCGCGACGACTTGACCCGGGCAAAGCGGCTTGCCGACGCGGATCTTCATCACGTGGACTGCGGAACTAGCGGCGGCGTCATGGGTCTCGAGCGCGGGTATTGTTTGATGGTCGGCGGCGAGCCGACATCGTGCAGCGGCTCGATCCAATCTTCGCGACGCTGGCTCCAGGCGCCGGTTTGGCCGCGCAGACTCCCGGGCGCGAGGGACGGAATCCGACGGCTGAGCAAGGGTATCTCCACTGCGGTCCGAACGGTGCCGGGCATTTCGTGAAGATGGTTCATAACGGAATCGAGTACGGCATGATGGGCGCGTATGCAGAGGGGTTGAACATTCTCAAACACGCAAATATCGGGAAGACCGCGGCGACCGCGGCGGATGCGGAGACGACACCGCTGCGCGACCCGGCGGCATATCAGTACGACCTCGACTTGGCCGACATCGCCGAAGTCTGGCGCCGCGGAAGTGTGATCGCCTCGTGGCTGCTCGATCTCACGGCCGCCGCCCTCGCCGCCGATCCCGTACTCGACGGCTTTGAGGGTCGCGTGTCGGATTCTGGCGAGGGACGATGGACGCTCGAGGCAGCGATCGACGAAGCGGTACCGGCAAATGTGATCGCCGCGGCGCTCTTCGCGCGATTCTCATCGCGCGGACAGGGCGATTTCCAAAACCGTATCTTGTCCGCCATGCGCTCCGAGTTCGGCGGCCACGCGGAGAAGCAGGCATCGAAATGATCACCGTCCGGTCGGGAACCCCGCGATGAATGCGCCGCGTTCTGGAGCTATGAACGAGACACTACGTCCGGCTGACGAGGAATTGCGCCTGCTGGACGATATCCAGCGTCGCGCATTCACGTATTTCGTTCACGAAACGAATCCTCTCAACGGGTTGGTGGTCGACACCACAAGGGCGGACGCACCATCCATGGCGCCTCCGCCTCGGTGGCGAGCACCCCTACAGATTCAAGACGACATACAATCCAACGTTCCCGGACCCGGGCGGGTCCGCGCACGGGTGGGTGTCGCCGTACCATTGCGGTCTGAACCAGGGACCAATCGTGGTGATGATCGAGAATTATCGCTCAGGGTTGATCTGGAACCTGCTGCGCAACGATTCGCATGTCGTGGCCGGCCTCGTTGCCGCCGGCTTCAACGGCGGCTGGCTCTCGCCGTCTAACCGGGATGGAGATTTGCGGATGAAAGAGCCATGAGCTACGTCGCCGGAAGGCCACTCTATTTGTTGCCGTTCGATCATCGGCATTCGTACATCTCAGGCATGCACCACTTCACGCCGCCGCTAACGGCCGAGCAGCACGCGGCGGTGACCGACAGCAAGCGGGTCATTTACGACGGCTTTCGCGGGGCGATTGCCAACGGGCTGCCCAAAAATCGCGCCGGTATTCTGGTCGACGAAGAGTTCGGCGTGGAGATTCTTCGCGATGCAGCAATACAGGGATACATCACGGCGGTCTCGACCGAGATCAGCGGATCCGAAGAGTTCGAGTTCGAGTTCGGTGACGAGTTCGTTGCGCACATCGAGGCCGTTGCGCCGACGTTCGCGAAGGTGCTGGTTCGCTACAATCCGGAGGGCGACGCAGCGCTGATCGCGCGGCAGACAGCCCGACTTGTGCGACTGTCCGACTATTGCCGCAGCGCGGGCCAGCTGTTCATGTTCGAATTGCTGGTACCCGCGACTCCGGCGCAGCTCGCGCGCGTGCACGGAAAGCAAGCGAGCTACGATCTCGACATTCGGCCGGCGTTGATGCTCGAAACTATTCGCGCGCTCCAGGACGCGGGTGTTGAGCCCGACATCTGGAAGATCGAGGGACTAGAAAGCCGCGACGATTGTGCGGCAATCGTTGCGATGGCGAATCGTGGAGGTCGGAGTGACGTTGGATGCATCGTGCTGGGCCGCGGCGCCGACGAGAAAAAGGTGGTTGCGTGGCTCGAAACTGCTGCATCAGTCCCGGGGTTTGTCGGCTTCGCGGTAGGACGTACAACGTTTTGGAACGCGGTTGCCGATTTTCTTGCGGCCCGTTCGACGCGCGAGCAAGCAGTTTCGCGTATCGCCCAGCGCTATCAGGAATGGGCGGCAATTTTCGAGCAGGCACAACCATGACGAGAGGGGGGCAGTGACCTCTCAGGCGTCGATTCGCGGGTGTAACTCGAGATGACCAAAATCAACGGCGGCCCGGGGCCTTCCGATGCGCTGGTCCTATTTGGCGTCACTGGGGACTTGGCCCACAAGAAGATTTTCCCGGCACTCTACGCAATGGTGCAGAGTGGCGCGCTCACTGTTCCGGTCATCGGTGTGGCTTTTCCCCCAATCACTGTGGCCGATCTGCGCGACCGCGCGGCCGAGAGTATAGAGAGCTCCGGAATCCCGGTTGATCGCGGCACACTAAGGCGACTGCTGGCTCTGCTCGGGTACGTCTCCGGTGACTACACGGACTCGACGACGTTCTCGAAGCTCAAGCAAGTGCTCGGCAAGGCACAGCGGCCCGCGCACTATCTGGCCATTCCGCCGGAACTCTTCGCAACTGTGATTGAAGGGCTCGGTGCCGCGAACCTGGCGAATCAGGCGCGCGTCATCGTCGAGAAGCCGTTTGGTCGTGATCTGGCTTCGGCGCGCCGACTAAACGCCGTTGCTCACGACGTATTTCCGGAGGACTCAATCTTCCGGATCGATCACTATCTGGGGAAGGAAGAGATCATGAACATTCTCTACTTCCGATTCGCCAACTCCTTTCTCGAGCCGATCTGGAACCGCAACTACGTTGCGAGCGTGCAGATCACGCTTGCAGAACGCTTCGGCGTGCACGATCGCGGCGCCTTTTACGAGACAGCCGGTTGCCTGCGCGACGTGGTCCAGAACCACATGTTCCAGATCGTCGCCCTGCTGGCAATGGAACCACCGGTAGACCGGAACTATGGAGCGGTCCACACGGAGAAGGCCAAGGTTTTCGAAGCAATGAGGCCGCTCACGTCTCGCGATCTCGTGCGCGGCCAATACAACGGCTACCGCAAGGTCCCGAATGTGGCGAGAACTTCCGATGTCGAGACCTACTGCGCATTGCGTCTCTTCATCGATTCGTGGCGATGGGAGGGGGTGCCATGGTACTTACGATCTGGCAAGTGTCTCCCGGAGACCGCGTCGGAGGTGATCGTCGAGCTCAAGCCGCCGCCGTCGAGTTTGTTTGGCGATTCGAATCCGGGCACCGGCCTCGCGAACTATCTGCGCTTTCGCATCTCGCCGAATGCCGCGATCGCTCTTGCCGCTCGTGTAAAGCGATCCGGCAAGGAATTCGTCGGCGACCAAAAGGAGCTCTATCTGGTCGAGGAGTTGCTCGGCGCCGAGTCGCCGTATGAGCGGCTGCTGAGTGACGCCATGGCTGGAGACGGCGCGCTGTTCACGCGAGAAGATGCGGTCGAGGCTGCGTGGACCGTAGTCGACAAAGTTCTCAAACGGCATTCGGACGTTATCAAATACAAGCGCGGGAGCTGGGGGCCGCCAGAAGCCGACGCGCTCATCGCGGATTCGGGAGGGTGGTACAATCCCAAACGCGACAGGACTCAAAGTTAGACGCATCGGCAAGACAAGAATGGCAGCGGAGCATTTCAAATGGAGTTTCGATGAACGCAACACGACAATTGCACGATCTGGGTCAGAGCCTCTGGCTCGACAACATTACTCGCGGCATTCTGGACGACGGAACGCTGGAGCGATATATCCGCGAGCTTTCAGTCACGGGGCTCACGTCGAATCCCACGATCTTCGACCACGCCATCACGAACGGTGATTTCTACGACGACGGCATCCGACGGAAGTCGGCTGAAGGGAAGTCCGGTGAGCCGCTGTTCTTCGAGCTGGCAATTGAGGATCTCACGCGCGCCGCGGATCTGTTCAGATCTATTCACGACCGCACGAGCGGCGTCGACGGCTGGGTGTCCTTGGAGGTATCGCCGCTGCTGGCAAATGACACAGCCCGGACTATCGCAGCGGCGGCCGATCTTCATGCGCGCGCGGCGCGTGCGAATCTGTTCATAAAAATTCCGGGAACAGCCGAGGGCATTCCGGCGATCGAGGAGTCGATATTCAGCGGTGTGGCCGTGAACGTCACGTTGTTGTTCTCCGCAGCCCAGTGTGTCGCTGCTGCGGGCGCTTACATGCGCGGGATCGAGAGGCGCATAGCGGCCGGGCTTGACCCGCGTGTTGGTTCCGTTGCCTCGTTGTTCGTGAGCCGCTGGGATGTGGCGGTGAAAGACAGCGTGCCGACGCCGCTGCGCAATCGACTCGGCATCGCGGTCGCGCAGCGCGCGTACCGCGAATATCGAAGTATTCTCGCATCGCCACGCTGGGCCACACTTGCAGCCGCCGGGGCACTTCCGCAGCGGTTGCTATTCGCAAGCACGAGCACAAAGGATCCGTCTGCG
>JBBSFT010000108.1:0-9649 GCA_038254845.1 Gemmatimonadales bacterium
CGGGACTCACATGAACCCGGCGCCCCGGCTTCAATTTTCCTCCAGGATGCACCATCGCCTCGTACTTGTTGTCGCCGAGCGGCTTGAGCAGGAGAAGCTCGGCCGGTGCTCCGGAGTCGCGCGTGCCGAGGAGTCGCGCGCGAAAGACGCGGGTGGTGTTGAGGACGATTGTATCGGCCGCCGGAATGAGATCGAGAAGGTCGCGGAAGATGCGATGCTCGATGGCGCCGGTGTCGCGGCGCACGATCATGAGCCGGCTGTCGTCTCGTTTGCCGGCCGGGTTCTGGGCGATCAGCTCAGCGGGAAGATCGAAGTCGTAGTGTTCGGTTCGGCTTCCATCAGCCCTCAAAAGAAGGACGGCTGGCCGCCGGAACCGCCGTTCGGTATGGTGAATCCGAAGTGACGATATGCCTGCGCCGTCGCCATTCGTCCTCGCGGAGTTCGTTGAAGGAATCCGTTCTGGACGAGGAACGGCTCGTAGACCTCCTCGATTGTCCCGGCGTCTTCGCCGACTGCAGCGGCGATCGTGCTGACGCCGACGGGACCTCCGTCAAATTTTTCGATGATTGTCTTGAGGATTCGCGAGTCCATGTCGTCGAGGCCAAACTGATCGACGTCGAGCATCAGCAGATGCTCCTTCGCAATCTCGCGAGTGATGTTGCCGCCGGATTTCACCTGCGCGTAGTCACGAATGCGGCGGAGCAGACGATTCGCGACACGTGGAGTGCCGCGTGACCGGCACGCGATTTCTTCGGCGCCCCCTTTGTCGATGTTCACCTTCAGCACGTCAGCGGTGCGCCGAACAATTGTCTCGAGGTCGGACGTTGGATAGAAGTTGAGTCGTTGCTCGATGCCGAACCGCGCGCGCATCGGCGGCGTGAGCATGCCGAGCCGAGTTGTTGCGCCGACGAGGGTGAACTTCTCGATCGGCATCGTGATCGTCTGGGCCTTGGGCCCTTCCGACAGCCGGATGTCGATGCGATAGTCTTCCATCGCCGGGTACAGAAACTCCTCGATGATCGGCTTGAGGCGGTGGATCTCGTCGATGAAGAGAATGTCACCCTCGCGAAGATTGGTGAGAGTGCCGACGAGGTCTCCGGGCTTTTCGAGCGCCGGACCCGAAGTCGTTCGGATGTTGACGCCCATCTCACGTGCGATGAGCTCGGCGAGGGTTGTCTTGCCTAGTCCGGCGGGGCCGAAGAAGAGCGTGTGGTCGAGTGGCTCGCGTCGGGCGATGGCGGCGTCGATGTATATCTGAAGGCTTTCCTTGACCTTCGGCTGCCCGATGAATTCGGCCAGTCGCTGCGGACGGAGCGAGAGCTCAACTACTGATTCGTCGGGAAGCTCGTCGGGAGTGGTGATTTCGGCGCGGGTCATCGAGCCAAATATATCCCGAAGAGGCGAGGAAGCGATTCCGGAGATTGCGGAACCAGGACTCACGGCAATCGGCGATCGACGACTTAGTGCGGATTGCGAACCACGACACGGAACCTTCACAGCCAACTATTGACTCATCACGCTCTTTCCTCCATATTGGAGGAATAACGGAGGAATAATGGCGACGCTCAACATCAAGAACATGCCGGACTCACTTTACAGGAAGATCAAGACTCGCGCGAAGAAGCAGAATCGCTCGATCGCTCAGGAGGTAACGCGAATCCTGTCTGCCGCAGTCGAGGAGCCGGAAGAGCTCAACATCATGGATCTAAGAGGCCTGGGTAAGGAGATATGGAAAGGCATCGATCCAGCGAAGTACATCGAAGAGGAACGGAACTCCTGGGATTGAAGCGCATCCCGGGCGACGGGCCGATTGCCCTCGATACTTCTCTCTTCATCTATTTCATCGAGGAACATCCTCAATGGATCGACGTTGTCGACCGGATTCTCGCCCTTGCGGCGACCGGCCGCCAGCTCGTCACATCAGAACTGACGCTCTCGGAGTGCCTCGTCATGCCCTACCGCACGGGCGATCTTCCGCTGGCCGAGCGTTATGAAGCATTTCTCGGCAGCAGTCGGGGTTTGTCGCTCATCCCCGTCGATCGGCCGAGCCTGCGGGCTGCCGCTCAGCTTCGCGCGCGTTACGGATTGAAGACACCCGACGCACTTCAGATCGCCGCCGCGCTCGCGACGAGCAGCACGTCATTCATCACGAATGACCGGCGTCTACCGGAGATACCCGGACTACGGATTCTTCAGCTCCGCGATCTGGCCTGATACCCGGAATCAGGGGTGGTTGCTTTAGTAGGAAGAAACATACTACTTTCGTAGTATGTCAGCCCTCGGATCCCGCACCGCTATGCTGGAAGTTCAGCGACTTTTAGTGCATCGCGAAAAAAAAGAGAAGGCCTCGCTCAGTCTCTCGGGCGAAATCGTGAAAGCCGCAGATGTGATGGCTGGAAAATCCGGCCGTTCAGCGTTCGTGGAGCGGGCCATTCGGAGCTATCTGCGCCGCATGCTTCGGCGTGCCCGGGATCAGCGGGATCTGGAAACAATCAACAGGGCGGCTGATGCCACCAACCGGGAATCTGACGCGGTGAGCGAGTTTCAGGCGTGGCCGGAGTAAGGCTTCAACGGGGAGAGATTTATCTCGTTGCACATCCCCAGGGGAATGACCCAAAACGCGCTCGCCCCTTTGTCATCGTAAGCCGCCAGACCCTTTGCGATTCCAGAGCCGAAAAAGTCATATGCGCGCCGGTCAACACGAACTCCGACGGGCGGTCGACAGAGGTCGCGGTTGGAACCGATGAGGGATTGAAGCACGCATCCGTGATCAACTGCGATCAGCTCATCCTTGTCCGAAAGTCTGTGCTGACCAACTATCTGGGTTCGCTGCCGGCGAAGAAAATCAGCGAGCTCAACGTGGCGCTTCGGATTTCCCTCGGCGCCTAAGCCGGGGCCTCGCGCGACGGCGATCGATCTGCTGAATTGTCCTCGTCGAGGAAGTAGGTGACATCCGCAACACTGTTCGCCATTCTGAAGCGCCATTGCCCAAAGCGACCGTCTGCGTTCACGGCGGCCGTCCAGCGCACAGCGGCGGCTTCCTTGATCTCGCGCAACGGATCATAACCTTTCGTTTCGAGGATCAGGTTTACAGGATCCGTTCCCGACGCCGCGAGTCGCACGATGAAATCGGGAACGAAATCGTGCATCTCGCCATTGTGCATGTACGGAATGGTGAACCCAAGACCGGCGTTCTTCACGTAAGCGATTACTGACGGGTGATGATCCAGGCGCTGGGCTGCCTGCGCCTCCCATCCTGAATCGCCGACGATGTAGTTGACGTGACTTCGCTTCGTCGCGCGAACTTCCTTGCTCGTCCAGAAATCGACGTCCGCAGTCGAGCCCTCGGGCTTCAAACCCTCGAGTCGCGGCAATTCGGCGCTTTCCCCTGCCGATACGTCGGGCTGTATCTGTTGAAGCAAAATCTCGATAGCCCATGTGTAGTAGGGCGCCTGAAAGACATGCACGCGCTCGGTTTCCGGCGGCACGACCACGAATTCATTGACGAAACGCCGGCATACCGCTTCCAACTGAGGAAAGAGAACGTGCGCCGGAACCGACGTGTCCCGCTGGGCGAGGTAGTTCTTCGTGAGCGCCGACGCCATCTGAAAAACGCCACGCTGAACCCGCATATTCGCGAAATACGGATTCATCGTCATTTCGCTCGCTTTCCCTGGGAGCGCAGGGGTGAATTCACCATCAGACCTGATCGTCAGGCCGGACATGTCGACGAGAGTCGGATACTTCGCCGGCTCGAGCACCAGCTTCGGCATTTTGTGCCAGTTCACGGTGACGCGACTCTTCACTGCCTGAGTGTAGCCCTCAACTCGCGGGAACCGGATCTCCATATCCGCGCGATCGTCGAGCGCCTTGACATGAAATCGCTTCGGTGCGGAGGGCTGTGGGCCACCCGAACTCTTGAACGGAACGATCTCGAATGGAACGCCGAACACCTGCGCGACTTCTTCCGTAAACAGTCCGTCCTCACCGACCTCATAACTCGCTCGTCGCAAGCCTCTACCCACCACCTGCTCGCAAAGAAGCTGCGACATGAAGGGTCTCAACCCGATGATATGCGTGACGGTCGTGGCGTCCCACCCTTCGGTCAACATTCCGACACTCACAATGCAGCGCACGTCGCGACCTGGCGGTGTCAGTCCTCGCCCAAGCTTTGTCGCCAGCTCCTCGAACCCGGTCGGATAGATGCTTCGGCCCTGCCTGTCACGCGGCCAGTCGAGCTTGCCAACAGTGTCGAGAGTAAACCGCATCCACCGAACTTCCTCGCTCTTCGCGCCTTCCGTGTCGCTCTCGGAAACAACCTTCGTATCGACGCGAATCGTGTTGATCTTTCCATCGCGATTCCTGAGCTCATCGATCGCAAAGTCATTCAAATGAACTGGATGCTTCCCCTCCGCGATCCACTCGTAAACTGCTTTCGCAAGCTGGATGTCCTTGCAGACGATGATCATCACCGGCGGACGTTTGTCCTCACGGTCGCTCCATCGATCGAATTCCTTTTTCCAGTCGCCCGCGAGCATGCCGATGGGTTGCGCTGCATGCTTGAGAACGGCCTCTGGCTTCGGCCCCGCATTCCCCTTCCCACGCTCCGTCGCCGTCAGCTTGCTCTTGACGAAATCCCACACGTTGAAGTACTGAGCACGCTCTGTCGCGGTAGAGTCACTCGCCGCGAGCTGAGGAATTTTCACCAGCCCGCTTTCGATTGCGTCGACGAGCCCGAAGTCGCTCACCGTCCAGGGGAAAGGCCGCGCGGTGTCTCGACCTGCGCGGGCGAGAAAATAAGGCGTAGCCGAAAGGTCCACTGCGAAGTTGATCCCACGTTGCGCGTGCACTCGATCGAGACCAGAAATCCACACCGTCGCCTCTTCCACCATCCCCTCATCCTCAGCCGCGGTGCCAGCGAGTGATTCTTCATCGACCTCCTCTGCACCGGGATGGATGCGATACGCGTGATGTGCCTCGTCGTTCAGAACGAGAATGTTCTGCTTCTTGCCGAGGTCGCGGCCGAGTACGCGTTCGATGAGTGCGGTGTCGCTTTCGATGTACCGGCGAAGGTACACGTTGGCCGAGATGAGCCGGCCAGATTCGTCGCGATTTTCCGACTTCACGAAAAGAATCTGAGCGGCGACCTGTTTCTCGAATTCCGCAAGGGTGAGATACCGCTTGCCGCGCGCCGTCGTGTTCTTTTCGCCGATGTGAATCGTCTCGTCGCGCTCGTCGATGACTCCCTTCCGCACGACACGCGCGCTTGTCTCGCCAACGCGTCCCATTTCATGAGGCTCGAACACGTGCCAGTTGGTGACGAGCACTCGCCCGCGCGCCAGTAGCGGCATCATGTGAGAAGGAACGAGGTCGCGAGTGCGATAGAGGCTCGCGTCGGCGGCGGCAGGATCGAGCTCGCGAAGACGATCGCGGATAGTGATGTTCGGGCAGATGATGAGGACTGCATCGGAGAATCGTCCGTCCGAGCGGTTCGTCACTTTGTTGAGGACGCTCCACGCAGCGAGCATCGCCATCACAGTCGTCTTGCCGGAGCCTGTTGCCATCTTGCAGGCGTAACGAGTCCACGATGCGATTGCTTCCGCCCCATCGGTATTCTGCGGTTCGTCGCGCGGGATCTCGATTCCCTGGAGATAGTCGCTTCTTGCCTCTCGCAGAAACACGATCGTCTCGGCCGCTTCGAGCTGTGCAAAGAAAAGGCGTTGCTCGCGGTCTTTTCGGCGCCAGAGGCCGAGCAGCTCGTGCGTCGTCCGGGTGACTCCCGGATAGCCATCGTCACGCCAGCGGCCAACTGCCTCACGCAGACGATTGACGAGGACCATCTCGTAGGCGTTCTCGTACTCCGGCATGCGTGCGAGCGTGCCGTCACGAAGATCCCACTCCTGCGTCTGATTTCGTGGCCGGAAAACGAAAGATGGCCGTCGGCCTTCATCCTGCCGCGGTGTTTCGCCCTGCTGGATGTGCCAGTGCTTGTCAGGCTTGTCGTATGGCGAGGCGAGGATGGGTTTCGAGACTTCGACGGTCATGGCAGATGCATTCGAACGGCTGCTATCACACGTTGAGCGGCGGCAATTGCATTTGCCGCGTCAACTTCCGTGATATCGATTTCTTCTGGACTCACGAATGGGTCGTACTCGTCCGGGTAGCGCGCCGCTACGGCAAATCGCGACAGGTATGAGCAATCGCGATCAAGGCCCGCGAAATCGAACCCCATGGCGCGAACAATGGCGAGAAGATCACGAAGCGAATGCGTCAGCAGCGGACGTTTCCACTGGCTGATTATCAGGGATTTGAGAAACTTCTCGCCGGCTTGCTGACAATGAAAGCAGATCGGCTCCTTCCAGCTTTTCAAATCGGGGGAGAGATGGAGAGCGAGCTTCAAATCCTTCTCGGCGAGTCTCAGCCATTCGGACAACGATGGTGGTGGATCGCGACGCGGTTCCCTTACGAGTCCACGGCCCACGGCGGGGAGAATGGGCAACAAACCTTCTGCTGCGAAGAGGAGACGACCTTCGCGGATGACGTCCCAGTCAACAGTCCCCGGATCGTCCTTCTTTCGCTCGAGCTGTCCGGGGTAACGGATGTGCACCTGAATCTCGGTCTCCGGGAATTCTTCCAGCCATGTGATTCCCTGGCGTGTCTGACCATGTCCCTCAGATGCCCGCTCGACCTCGATGAGAAAATCGTAATCGCTGTCGCGGCGCGCGTCGCCCCGGGCGCGGCTCCCGAAGAGAAAGATGCGGCGAGGCTGATACTTCGACACGAGACACCCGACGATTTCGTCGAGCAGTGCCGGTGCCGCGTAGTGAGCCCGTATCATCCCTTGGTTATCGCTTCGCTGACAGTCTTCACCACCATCAGCTCATTGCCTCGCGTATCGATAACCTTCACCGCAACTTTCGTATCGGGTGTTGCCTCGAACGGCGCGCTGGTGGTGCCGTTGAGGTGCTCCCACACCGATTCCTCGTGCGTCGCGCGTAGCGCGCGCTTGAGATTGTCCCATGCGCCCGTTCGCGGAAAGAACGCCTGGGTGACGTGAAACGAAAGCTCGTTGTAGTCGCTATCGAGAAACCAGGCGGGGACGTCTTTTCCCTCGACCGACTCGGCGTCCATCGTCGACGGGTTGAACGTGTCGAGGCCGAGCAGAGAGACGACGTAGCGATCGGCATTGGAGCCGTTTGCGCGGTCGGCTCTGTCGATGCGGATCTCGGGAAGCCCCGTGATGCTGAAGATCTGGCTCGAGCGCATTGTCTTGAGCAGATCGCCCATGAGGATGTCCGGAGTTGCAGCGACATACGTTGCCGGAATTCCCAGTGCGCTCTCGGACGTTTCGATTATCTCGCGGGCGGTTGGCTGAATTGCGAAGCCGATGATGAAGAGGTGCGCGTAGTTCCGCGCGTTGGCTTCCTTGGCGGCGTTGAGGACCAGTTTTTCGGAGACTGCACCGTTTTCAGGGCCGAATACGATAGCGACTGGCTTTCCGGAGAGTGCGAGACTGTCGCCGCGTTTTTCCTCTGCTTCGTCGATGACGTCGGTGAGCGACGCGCCGGGAAGCGCGCCTGCGTCGACGATCGCCTCGGCTGCAATTGACATTGATTTTGCAGGCGGGCGGATGTTCCGGAGGTCGATGGTGCGGTTGCCGGCGATCTGGAGTTTTGGATTGCGTCGGAGAACTTCGAGCATGCGGTCGATGAACGACGCGTAGGTCTCGGAGGACTCGGCGCCCGAGTCTTCGATGCCGTCGCCTTCGTAGTCGACGGGGGTTGGTATTGTTGCTTCGACGACGAACGGGCCGGAGACGCGGGTAATGCCGTTGGTTACTTCGGGGCGGTCGACGAGGACTTCTTCGGAGGGCGGCTCATCGTTGGCGATGGACTTGAGAGTGATGTGCGGAACGATTCCGCCGACTTCTTCGCCGCGATTGTTCTGCTTTCGTTTGTACACGAATCCGCCGGCGGGGCCGCGCGCGTTTTCTTTGAGTTCGTACCACGGGTACGTAGCTGTGAGTAAGCGTTGACGAGTGAGGGCGAGAGGGACGCGTGACGTGTCGATTGTGATCCAGCGGCGGCCCCACTGCTCGGCAACGTAGGCACTTGTGCCTGAGCCGCAAGTTGGGTCGATGACGAGATCACCGGGGTCTGTCGCCATGAGGATGCAGCGTTGGATCACCTTTGCATTTGTTTGAACTACATACGATTTCTGACCGAAACTGGCCTGTGTATCGGTCCAGACGTTGGAATGCGCGACGGCCGGAAAATCACTTAGCATCAACCGATAAAAAAGCGTTTTTCCGGACGGTTGCAGCCGGTTGGCAGCGCCGAGCTTCCGCAGTCCCGCTTCGTGGGTTTTCCAAAATTGCTTGCCCGGGAGGTAAATGGTGCCTCGGTAGGAAAAGGGAAAAGAACCGGGCGGCCGCTGCGACGTTAAAGGGCTCAGCCGGAACAGATTGTCACCAACGTGAAGCTGATTGGCGTCATCCAATTCATTTTTGCTTGCCCTCCGAACTTCTCCCTGTTTGTTCAACACCCACGAATACGCGTCCCGTAGTGTCGCAAGTTCGGTTTTATCCCGGTAAAGCTGCCGATACTTCACGTTCGAAACGTCCCTTGCATACCAGACTATGTAATCGGCTACGGATGGCAACAATTCGCTGGTCTGAGCGGCTGTCTTTACGAACTGGATTATTCCGCAAGCGTTCTCTTGACCGAAAACATCGTCCATAAGTTCGCAGACGTGATGCAAATTATCATCCGAAATCTGCACGAACACGCTTCCGCTCTGCGTCAGTAACTCACGCGCAACAAGCAACCGATCTCGCAGATACGTGAGATACGAATGCAAACCCAACTCCCACGTATCTCGATACGCCTGCACCATCTCCGGCTCGCGCGTCATGTCAGCGTCGTCATTGTGCTTCACGTCGCGCTTCCGAACGAACGGCTGAAAATTCGACCCGAACTTCACTCCATACGGCGGATCGATGTAGATCATCTGCACCTGCCCGCCCATCCCCTCGTACTCGAGCAGCGAGTTCATCACCACCAGCGAGTCGCCGAGTATGAGACGGTTTACCCAGCGGTCCCTGTGCTCGTATGCGCGGAGCATCTGGTCGGCAATCGATCTCTTCGGGTCGCCGAACAGGTCGAGCGACTCCTGCTTGCTTCGCTCGTGACTCTTGAGCGTTTCGAGAATCGCTTCTGTTGAAAGACGCTCGTGCACGAACAGCGGAAGGGTAGGGACGTCGAACGACAACCGCTCGGCCTTGCCTGACCAGTCGAGAAACGGCCGCGACATCTTCGCGAGCTCCTCGGCTGCGGCTTTCGCCGATTCAATTGTCGTTGCGCTGAGGATGCGCTGAATCAGCTCTTCGCCACGCTCGCGGGCCGGGTTGGTGCCGTCCCAGTCGAGTGCGGGGGCGAGTGATGAATCGTACTTGTAGTTCTTCGCCGGTTTCTTCTTTCGGAATCCCGCCTGTGTTCCGATCTCGGGCCGGTTTGCTATCTCGGCTTCGGGATGTTCGTAGCTATCGGCGCGCATCTCTGCGGGCGCAGCCGCTCGGCGCGCGTTGCCCGAGTGAGTCGGCTTCGGTGCGGCTGCCTTCTTCTTCGCCGAGCCAGTGGAAGACTTCTTC
>JBBSFT010000109.1:0-9589 GCA_038254845.1 Gemmatimonadales bacterium
AAGGGCGAGGAGAAGCTCGTGTCGATCGACATCTTTCACGAGCGGCTGACTCTCAGAACTGCGGAAGGCGAAACTCGCATTGTGCCGCTCGCCGAATTCAATCGCGAAATGGCTGCCGTCGCAGGTGGAATAATCGAGACCTACATCAACGAAACGGCGTCGGACGAATACGATGTCATCGACGCCGGCTTCGACATTTCGCCGGAGCTGCTCTACACGCAGGAGCATGAAGCCGCTTCGGCGAGAGAGCACATAATTTCGGAAGCCCCGGCGCCGTCGATATCTGAGGATGCCATCGCCACTGGCACTCCCGATAATCCCGATACGCAGACCTCTCGTTCCGGAGATCGGGACGACGCCGGCGCCCGACGCAGACGCGGTCGCCGTGGCGGCCGACGCGGACGTAGCAGCGAGCCGGGAGAAAGCTGAGTGGGTCGTTTTTACATCACGACCGCAATCGACTACGCCAACGGTGACCCTCACCTCGGCCATGCATTCGAAAAAATCGGCGCAGATGTAATCGCCCGTTATCGGCGCATGTCCGGCGACGATGTCCATTTTCTCATCGGCATGGACGAGCACGGGCAAAAGGTCGCATCCGAAGCTGCCGACAGAGGCGTCGAGCCGCAGGCGCTGGTTAACGATGTCGCAGAACGCTTTCAGGCGATGTGGCGGAAGCTCTCGATCTCGAACGATCAGTTCATCCGGACAACGGAAACAACTCATCGTGCCGGAGTGACCGCGCTCATCGAAGCAATCTTCGCTCACTCACCCGACGATTTCTTCGAGAAGGAATACGAGGGTTGGTATTGCGTCGGCTGCGAATCGTTCAAGCAGGACAACGAGATCATTCAGGGTAAGTGCATCCTGCATCCAACGCGAACCCTTCAGTGGGTCGCCGAGCGCAATTGGTTCTTTCGATTGTCTGCCTATACTGATCGGCTGAGGTCACTCATCTCCGGCACGAGCTTCCTCGGTCCGAAGAGCAGGCGCAACGAGATGCTCGCGCTGCTCGATCAGGGGTTGGAGGATATCTCCGCAAGTCGTTCGCGATTTTCATGGGGCGTTCCCTTCCCTCGCCCGTCGAGCACGGGCGAGACGCAGACGACCTACGTGTGGTTCGATGCTCTACCGAACTACCTCACTGCGACGGGCTACCCGGCGCCTGGGTACGACGCTCGCTGGCCCGCTGATCTTCACGTCATTGGAAAGGACATCACGAGATTCCACAGTATCATCTGGCCGGCGATGCTCATGGCCGCCGGTCTCGAAGTCCCGCGAAACATCTGGGCGCACGGTTTCATTCTTCTTGCCGGCGATCGCTTCAGCAAGTCGGCCGGGGTCCGTCTGGATCTGGATGAGGCCATCGACCGGTTCGGTCCCGACGCGTTCAGGTATTTCCTGCTTCGTGAAGTTCCGTTCGACGGCGACGGCAATTTTTCGTGGGAGCGGTTCGAGGAGCGATACAATGCCGAGCTCGCGAACGCGTTTGGCAATCTCGCGAGCCGGACGATCTCCATGATTAATCGGTATCGGGGCGGTGTCGTACCCGCCGGAAACGACGATTCGATCGACGCGGCGGACGACGACGATCTCGCTTCGTACCGCAGCCATATGAGCGGCCAGAACGGATATCTTCTTCATGAAGCGCTGAAGGCGCTCTGGCGGACTGTCGCCAGGGCAAACGAATTCGTTGAGCGTCAAGCACCGTGGAAACTCGCGGCGGATCCGGCCATGTCACATGAGCTGGACCGTACGCTTGGATCGTTGACCCGGCAACTCACTCGTCAGACCGCGTATGTCGCGCCGTTCATGCCGGCGAAGGCGCAGGATCTGTGGGAGCGTCTTGGTGCACCTGGACGCGTGTCCGAAGCGACATTCGAAGGAGCGTCCAGGCTAGATCCGACGGGATGGCGGGTGAACAAGGGCGAGCCATTGTTTCCGAAGGAGCCGAAGTAGCGACAGAGTGTCTTGTTGCGGGCGCTCCGCTTTGACATTGTTATGCCCGGGCGATTAACTCGATCGGCCGGTTAGCCAGTCTCTCTTTCAAAGAGGTAGAAACGAGAATGAAGCAGCGATTTTTTTTCGCGGTGCTCGGCGCCGGTGCTCTTGGCGTCGCGTCGTGCGCCCAGTCTGTTCCCGTTGGAGGACCAGCCACGCCGGAACCCTCCGTTTCAGCAGCAGGTGGCAGCGCCAGATGGACCGCGAACATTCAGTCGGTGACGCAAAGCCGCGGCGATGTCGTGCAAAGCACCAGGGACCGAAGCTACGGTAGTGGAACATGGAGCGTTGGTGACGCTGCGGCTCTTTCGAAGGTCGACCTGGTGTTCACTTATGCGGGCCAGGAAAAATTTCTTGCGTGGTCCATTCTGCCTGGAAATTGCGGAACCGGTGCGCTCCCCATCCTGGCGACCGCCAACTTCCCTGAGATCAATGTCGGTGGAGGCGGTCGGGGACAGGTTTCTGCGTCTCTTCCGGTAGCTCTGCCAACGGGAGGCACGTATCACCTTGATATCTATCGCGATCGGCGGCAGGGACCTGATGCTCTGGTTGCATGCGGCAACCTGCGGTACAATGGCCGCTGACCAAGGCTTCACGTCACGCTAGCTGAAAAAAAGGCACCCCTTGCGGAGTGCCTTTTTTTTTGCGGAGACTTCCTTACATATCCGGGAACACCGGGTTGGGCGAAGCTCCGCCGTAAGTGTAAACCGGTATGCCCAGCGTCTCCAGCTCCCTTGCCGGCACCGGAAGATGACGCGGCGTACCCTTCTGAAGACTGTTGCCTCCACGGAATCCCCACGTGTTGCCAATCGGGAGGCCGTTGTACGTCAGGCTCGTATCGATGCGGCGACGATCGAACCAGGCCTGTCCGGCACCTGTGGCAAAGAGCTCGATATCCCTCTCATAAAAAATGGCAGCGAGGAGATCGTTAGTGCTGCTACCTCCCGTGAGGGGTGTCAGGTTGCCACGGCCGACTCTTGTCTTGTTGATAAGACTGGCTGCACGTGCTTTGTCACCGTTCGTCCTGATGAGAGCCTCGGCGATCAAAAGATCGTTTTCGGCGGCCAGAACGTAAGGCACAGTGGTCAGCATGTAGTCATCAACTTCATATGAATGCGTGATGTAGCGCGCGTGGTACCACTGGCTGAAGAAGTACACTCCGCGTGCAGGATCGTAAGGAATGTCCTTATAGAACCAGAAGTCCGCACCCGGCGTCTTGATGAATCCGTCAGCATCAGGTGTTCCGCGAGCCCAGCGACGATCGGCGGGAACTGCCTGCGGTGGCGGTGTGACGCTGGTGTAAACGACTGGCTGCGTAGGATCTGCGAGCTGGACTACGCGCTGGTCAGTCCTGACCCAGCTTTCCAGGTCAGCAAATGCCTTGAACGTATCGCCCCAGGTGTTGCCACCGTCGCCCTTGATCTGCAGGTCGAACGGAGATCCGGTGCTGATTCCCTTTTCCGCGTACTGAAGCACCTTGCCCCAGTTCACAGCCGCATTTTCAGCGGCGGTACGCGGGGTGTATGCGAGTTGCCTCGCAGCCATCGTATTTGCCGTCCGTCCAACCACATCAGCTGTGAACGTCATGCCCGGGGTGAATTCGGTCGCGACCGTCCAGGACTTCCCCGCAGCGGCGGCAATCGCCTTGTCATACTTGGTGAGTGCCGCTGCACTCACGGCAGTGTAAGGCTGAAGAACGGCCGTGCCCACAGGAGTGTCTTCATCGACAACAAAGCCCTTGTCAAAAACGAGACCTTCGAAGCCAAGCGCCATTCCCTGGATCAGGTACGCAAATGCCTGCATCTGGGGAGTCTCGTCTGCAGCTGTCTTTCCGGTAGCCGGCTTGATGCCGCGCTTGATTGCACTCAAGCCGTCATTGGCAGCGCCGAGCGCTCCGTAAAGTGTATTGTAAGGCGTGCTTGCCACGCGTCCGTCACCGGCTGCAGAGCTGTTGTTGTAGGCAAGCCGCGGTTCCTGGCCGTTGAACCGGGCGCCGAAGTTACCATACGCCATGGTCATGTTGTCTGCCATGACCGCCGTCGCGAGGCCTGGCAGCGGCTCGTTGTCGGTAAGGCCCTGCATGGCTTGGAACATCGTGTTGTAGGAGCTGCCAATCAGGCTTCGAACATCACTTCCGGAAGCCAGCGCGCGTGCTACATCGGGCTGGTTCGGGTTGGTGACGTTCAGATCCGGATTGCAGGCGCCTGCAAGCATCAGCACACCGATGCCCCCGGCGAGTGCCCCAATTCGATTTCTGAGATTCATAGAATGTAGTTATCCGATTTTGATGTTCCCGGAACCGGCCGTTTGGCCAGTCCGGGCGCATCTTGAATTGTTAGAAGCCGATTTCGATCTGGCCGGTAAGCTGGCGGAAGCTCGGATAGCGGAAACCGTCAATCCGGAAATTGAAGTCGCCGTTGGAGCTTGATTCTGGATCGAAGCCGGAGTAGTTGGTCCACGTCTTCAGATTGCGACCAATCAGCGCGACCTTAACGCTGCGGCCGACACCGAGGAAGCGCATCGAGTTCAGCAGACTCTGGCCGAAGTTATAGCTGAGCGACAACTCACGCAGCTTCACGTAGCTGCCATCTTCGACGAATTCGCTGTTCGGCTCGAGCGCGTTGTAAAATCCAATCGAGTAGTAGTCGAGAGCCTTCTTGTTCTCGGCCGGTTTGCCGGTCTGGTCCAGGAACGCGTGCCGCCGATCCTGGTACATCCACTGCCTCGTGAAGTTGTAGATCTGACCGCCCCGCGTGCCGTCGAGGAGCCCGTAGACAGTAAATCCGGCGAAGCGAAGCGTGTTCGCGAGGCCGAAGGTGTAGTCAGGGTTCACATCGCCGATCTTCACATTGTTGTTGCCTTTTGAGTCGACATAGGCGATCGGGCGTTCAGTAGTCTTTCCGCGGGTGCCCTTTAGAACGACGTAGCCATCATCGTTGACCTCGTACTTCGCGTTGAGGTCGACACCAGCGTTAAGCGGATTGTCTCCGAGTTCAGCGATTGAGCGGGCCCAGCGCTGGCCGTAAATGACTCCCAGCTGCTCGCCATTTCTGTAATAGAAAACGTTCTGATTCTGCGACGTGCTTCCGACGCGGAACGCTGCGCGGTTGAGCTGATCGATCTTCTGACGCGACCGTTCTGCCGTAAGCGTGAAGTTGTAGCTCAGGTTCTGGCGCTCGATGACCCGGGCGTTGAGCGAACCCTCGAACGTGCGCCCACCAATACGCGCCGCGTTCTGGTATTGAGCCGTGAATCCGCCAGCCTGAGCGAGCGATAGCGGAACCAGCAGGAAAGCCCCCTCAGTGTGACGATCCGACTTCACATACTCGAGGTCGAAGCGGTTGAGAAAGGTTGCATTCAGACCGACCTCTGTCTCGGTCTGAAGCGCCGGCTCCAGATTCTTGTTGCCGACCGTGTTCTTGGACAGGGTACCCGCGAATACCGAGTATGTCTCGTACTGGTATTCGAAGTTCGGGCGAAGTCCCGCTGTCCCCTTGGCCGCGCGAATTTTCAACTCCTGGAATCCAGGGATCTTGAAGTCCTCGCTGATTCTCCAGGCACCGGAAAGTCCATAGTAATTGGCCCGGCGATTGGCTGATCCGAACAGTGATGAAGCGTCACGCCTTCCGACGAGCTGGACGAGGTAACGATCGCCATAGTTGAGATTCTGCACGACGTTTCCGTTGATCGTGCGGATTGTCTGAATCGTCGAGTTGGCGTTCAGAGTCGTCGGGTCACCGGCCTGAAGGTCGGGTACCGAAGCAACCTTGAGCGTGGACGCGAGAGTGTTGAAGTTGTTGTTGCGCTCTTCCTCGTACTGGTAGGTAGCGCGGGTAGCCGAATGCAGCTGGCCAAGCGTGAAGTTACCGAGAGCGCTGATGAGTGAGTTGCTAGCCTGATTGTTGTTCGTGTTCAGGTTGAGCGAACCAGGTGTCTCGTTCTCGGTGCTGGTGTTGCTGCCGACAAGTCCGCGATCGAGGAAGTTGGTCTCGCGCTGATTCAGGCGATCCGTACCATAATTACCATCAAACGTCAGCCATCCGAACGGACGGTAACGGGCGGAGAAAGCTGCGACGATGCGCTCGCGGCGGTCGTTGTAGCTGCGCTGCGCCAGATCGAGCAGCGGATTGCCACGAGCGGTACCGCCTGCTGCGGCCTTTGGAAGCACGGGGGAGTACTTGGTCGTTCCCGGGCCGTTTGGATAGGTCAGATCGACATCTGGCGGAGCCTGGAGTAGCGAGAAGAAGGTGCTTCCCGAGCCGGCTCGCGAGGTCGGTGTCTGGTCGTTGTTCGAAATTCCATACGTCAGGGCCGCTGAAAAATCGGCCTTGGATCCGAGCCCCTGATCGAGATTCAGTCGGGCATTCTGGCGACGGAACCCCCTTAGCAGCGGCAGGATTCCGCGGTCGGTGTCGCGGCTGAATGATGTCGAGAAGTTCGTATTGTCACGCCGAAGAGCGATCTGCGCGTAGTTCGTGACCGTCCGGCCATCGATAAGGTTTTCCTTCAGCTGGTCGCGATACGTACCGGCCGGAAAGTTGGCATCGATGTAATGGTCGGCCTTGAGCACACGCGTGCCAGAGCCGCTGATCACGAATGATCCGTCCGGATTGAGCTGGTACGGGTGGTGCTCGAGGAGCGGCACGTAGTGCTCAACGGAGGCCGTACCGAACTCGTTGCGCGTGAGGAAAGACACCTTGCCTTCAGGTGAATCCTTGCCGCGCTTGGTGGTGATGGAGACGACGCCCGCGGCGGCCGAAGAACCGTACGTGCTCGACGAAGCGGCACCCTTGAGCACCTCGATCGTCTCGATGTCGTTGCCATTGATGTCGGCAAGGCCATTCTGCGCAATCACACCGTCGATGATGATGAGGGGCGATTGTGTTCCGACGCCGAGATTGGTCGAGGTACGAACGCGGATGGCTGGCGTCGAGCCAGGCTGACCCTGCGTGAAGGAAACGCGGACACCAGCGACCTTGCCGGCGAGCGCCGAGGCCGGCGAGATGGCCGGGACATCCTTGAGCTGTGCTGCGCCGACGTGTCCGACGGAGATCGTCAGGTTCTTGGCGGAGGTCGCTTCTGCGACACCCGTGACGATGACGTCGTCGATCTTGCTGGCTTCCTGCGAGAGCTGGAAGTTCTGGGTCGCCGCGGCGGCTCCGATCGTGATGTTGCGGCTGACTGGAGCAAAGCCGATGCGGCGCGCTGTGATGACGAAGTTCTGTCCGACCGAAGAGGAAGGAACCGTCATCGTGTAGGTTCCGTCGACTTTCGTATTGCCGCCAACACCCGGTCCAAGTGTCGGGATGACGATGTTGACGCCGGGAACTCCGTTCCCTGCTGCATCTGTTACGCGTCCGGTGATCACTGTCTGGGCCTGTGCGCTCGATGCAATCGCGGACGATGCAATGAGTGCAAGACCGGCAGCGAATAGCCGTCCGACTCGGTTAAAACTGATCATGTTTGACCTCAAGTTCGGAAAATGTGGCCGGCGATTTCACTTCTTATTAGATGGAAGGCCGGGTAAACCATTTGGAGCGTGCTGCGGTCTCATTTACGGCGGAGATTGCATTTGTCCGGATTGCTCACAGACAGCTGCGGGCTCGGCGGTAAATGCCGAACTATCAAGAACTTATTTCTGCCATCGCATCCCTCCGCTGAGATTTGAATACCCACTCTTCACAGATTGCAAAGACGGCCGATCGAGGTTTCATCGATGAAATGGATCGACTTTCCGACTGCCTTGGGCAGTCGGGATTCGTAAGCCAACTCAACTGTGCCAAACAAGCCGTGCTTGTAGGGGCACGGTTGTGCGGTTCTGTCACGCAATTATGACCTGTCCTGCGGAACGAATACCTGCTTGGACGTGGTTGCGTCCACTCGGAGCCTTTAGGCACGGTCGGCGGCGCTAGTGAGCAGCCAGCCAGAGGGTGTAAGAAAAATGTAGGCTTAGGTACAAAGACTCGCAAGGCCGATGTAAGGGCGTTGTCAGGGGAATTAGTAGGGTAAACTGTGTATTGACGCCGACATCGGGGCGACGGGGCACCCTTGGTGCGCCGGCCGATGAAGCCGACGAGCTTATTGAGAACTTGACTGAGCCTGGATGCTGCTTTCGCCTTGACGTCTTACTGCTTCGTGATCAGTTGGACCACTCCGCCGATGTGGCCAGTCCCGAATTTATACTGGGCCTCATAGCTTTTGTAAAAATGTATCTCTGCCAATTGTGAAGCGGGCACGGCTTTCAGGGTGTTGATGTCACCGTAAAAAGTATCATCCATGAACACATGCGCCGCAACATCATCGTTGCGAGGATCCAGTGACTCGCGTCCGCGGCCGCGGATGTATTCTACATGCGTACGCAATACCACATCATAGGCAGAAGCCGCATGCAGAGCTTCGATAGCGTCTTCCCTAAGAACATCCGCGCCGCTGTGCATCTCCGCCGACTTTGCGCTTACGCAGCCGACACACGGCACGGTCGAGACGATCGCCATCAGCGACAGGAACAAGCTTGCGCGTGCAGACATGGTCAGCCTCGGAGCGAGTGCAGCTATACGTTGAACGAGCGCACTCTAACACAATGGGGTCTGGACCATGCCGCGTCCAGACCCCATGTGCTGTTAGCCGATCAAAGCGTTACTGGCACTTCAGATTCGCTGCCCCCCTCACGTCCAATTCAGCCTGAGGATACGGAAGTACGAAATTGAAAGGATCTCCAGGATAGGGCGAGAGAGGTCCCCGCGGAAAATATGTTGCATTGAGGCGACCGTAAGCGCGCAAATCCACAAGGCGTTGCGGGCCGTCCGTCAGCAGAGAGTATCGCTTTTCGTACAGGAGCGCGTTGATCGCCGCAGTAGGTGAAGCGAACGACGTGTACGGAGCCAAACCCCCGGAGCCGACGCGGACCACGTTCAGGTCAACGACAGCGCCGGTCAGATCACCCGCACCGATTTTCGCCTGTGCCCGGAGGAGATACAATTCCTCGTTCTTCAGAATCGGAATCGGACGCGTCTGGTTCGCGGGATTGTTCGCCACGCTGACCGCCGGATCGTACCTGGTTGAAAACGTCACGCCATCCACCTTGAGGGTGGCCGGCGTCGACTGCACGACGATCTTTGAAATGCGCTTGTCACCGGGCTGAATGCTGTCGAAAACAGACGAAGTGAAATGAATCCGCGGATCAAACAGCGGGTTCGCAGTCTCCCCTGACGCCGTACTGAACTGATAGTACGGGCCGCCATCTAACGAGGTGGCGCCTGTCAGCGCGATATTGAGCGCCGCGATGGCGGTTGTAAAGCTCGCTGGTGTCTTATCCAGCAGCCCGCGATAAACCTCGATCTTCCCCTTAAGGCCGCGGTTGTACTTGATCTGATTGGCGATCTTACTGTAATCGCCCCCGATCGAAGTCCATCCACTGGGAAGCGTCGCTGGAAAGTCCGTTGTGCCGGCGGCCTGAGCCGCTTGCAGATCGGCGTAACCCGAATCCAGAAGCGCCGATATGTAGGCGAGAACTTTCGGCTTGCAGAGAATCGGCGCCACGACCGTCGGATCCGAGACGGCTACGGGCAGGCCAAGGGTATCTCGCGTC
>JBBSFT010000110.1:0-9442 GCA_038254845.1 Gemmatimonadales bacterium
CGTTCTACGAGCGCGACCGCGGCTTTATGAACTCGATCTACCTGAAGGATCCGAACGGGATGACCATCGAGCTCGCGTGCTACAAGTTCCAGACGCCGTCGGGATTCCGCGATGCCGATGTTATGATTCAGGCGCATCGCCTCCGGACCGAACGCGGCGATCATCACATCACCGAAGAGCACCTCGCCGACGCAATCGAGATGCTGATGAGCACTCGCGACCGGCTCGCCGATTGACTCCGACCCTCACCCAGCGAACATGCCCCAGATGAAACACCCCGATTCCGCGCCCAACGCCCACCAGATGAAGGGCTCCTATGGCCGCTTCTGGGCAATGATCGGCACCTCCACCGCAATCATGTTCGGACTGATGTACTCACTGGTTAGCCAGTGGGATCACGTGTGGTTCGCTGATACCCGCTTCCTCATGGCGCTATACATGGGCGCCATGATGGCGGCGGTCATGCTGGCATTCATGCTCGGCATGTATCGCAATATGAAGATGAATACGATGATTTTTGCTGGTGCGGCAGTCGTCTTTGTCGTTACTCTCTACCTGGCGCGCAGCCAGGCGATGATTGGCGATGTTGCTTACATGAAGGCGATGATCCCGCACCATTCAATTGCCATTCTCACGAGCTCCCATGCACACATCACAGACCCGCGAGTGAGGAAGCTGGCCGACGGCATTATCGAGGCGCAGAAGCGCGAGATCGGCGAGATGGAAGCGCTCATTCGCGAGCTCGACAAGAAATAGCGCCCCTCCCTTCGACTCTTCTCGAACCAACGCCATGCGCAATCTCTCGTTCATGCTTCTTTTCGCCGTGTCGTCGATGGCCGGCGCGCAGTCCAAACCGAGTACCAGCAAGAAGCCCGCTGCCCTCCCCGACAGCACGAAATTCACGACAGGCCTTCTCGCCGGTCTCAAGCTCCGCTCTATCGGCCCGGCGCTGACATCCGGGCGCGTCGCCGACATCGCGATTGATCCATCGAACAAACGCACATGGTATGTCGGCGCCGCCGCGGGTGGCGTCTGGAAATCAACGAACGGCGGAATCTCCTTTTCGCCAATCTTCGACGGCCAGGGTTCTTTCTCGATCGGCACAGTCGTGATCGACCACGCGAACACCAACGTCATTTGGGTCGGGACAGGCGAGAACAACGCTCAGCGCGTTGTCGCTTACGGCGACGGTGTCTACAAATCGATCGACGGCGGACGCAGCTGGACAAACATGGGGCTCAAGAAGTCCGAACACATCGGACGCATCCTCATCGATCCGCGCAACTCCGACGTCGTCTACGTCGCTGCTCAGGGCCCGCTCTGGAAAGGCGGCGGAGATCGCGGTCTCTACAAGACAATCGACGGCGGCAAGACCTGGATGAAAGTTCTTTCCGGCGATGACTGGACCGGCGTCAACGACGTTCAGCTCGACCCGCGCAATCCCGACATCCTCATCGCGACAACATGGCAGCGACTGCGCCGCACATATGCGTTCGTCGCGGGCGGACCCGGCTCAGCGGTGTGGCGCTCGACGGACGCGGGAAAGACATGGACCAAATCGCAATCCGGTTTTCCCACCGTGGACGTCGGCCGCATCGGACTCGCAAGATCGCCAGCCGATCCGAACGTAGTCTACGCCATCGCCGAAGCCGCCGAGCGCAAAGGGGGATTCTTTCGTTCGCGCGACGGCGGCGCGAGCTGGGACAAGATGAGCGACTACCAATCTGGTAGTAACTACTACAATGAGATCTTTGCCGACCCGAAAGACGTCGATCGCGTCTATGCAATCGAGCCAATCCTCCAGGTCACGGACGATGGCGGCAAGATGTTCCATCGCGTCGGCGAGCGCAACAAGCACGTCGACAACCACTCGGTGTGGATCGATCCCGACGAAACAACACATCTCGTCATCGGTGACGACGGCGGTGTCTACGAAACATTCGATGGCGGCAAATCCTATCGCTTTGTTTCGAACCTCCCGATCACCCAGTACTATCGCGTCGCGACAGATAACTCGAAGCCCTTCTACCGTGTATTCGGCGGAGCGCAGGACAACTTCTCTGTCGGCGGGCCGTCGCGCACGCGGAACACGAGCGGCATCACCAACGCCGACTGGTTCATCACATCGGGCGGCGACGGCTTCGGCTCAGTCGTCGATCCGGTCGATCCCAACACCGTCTACGCCGAGTCGCAGTTCGGCTCGCTATCACGGTTTAATCTCGCGACCGGAGACGTCATTGGAATTCAACCTGCGGAAGAGCCCGGCACACCCGGGCCCCGCTGGGGATGGGATTCGCCGCTCTTCGTCAGTCCGTTCAATCACAACCGCATCTACTTCGCGTCGAATCGCCTGTTCGTCTCGAACGACCGCGGCGATTCGTGGCGCGTAATAAGTCCTGACCTCTCGCGGCTCATCGACAGAAATCGACTGAAAGTGATGGGGCGCGTGATGAGTGTTGACGCCGTCGCCCGTAACGCGTCAACGACGCTATTCGGGGTCGTGCTGACGATCGCCGAGTCGCCGGTGAGGGAGGGCTTGCTGTTTGCGGGGACCGACGACGGCAAAATCAGCATCAGCGAAAATGCCGGCGCGAGCTGGCGATCCATCAATCACGTGCCCGGAGTACCGGACACCGCACCGGTCTTCAAGATTCTTCCGTCGCAGTACAACGCAAACGTCGTGTACGCTGCATTCAACAATCACCAGGCCGGCGATTTCAAGCCGTACGTGATGAAGTCGTCTGACCTCGGGCGAACGTGGACCTCGATTGTCGGCGATCTTCCCGACGGCAGCGTGTACTCGCTCGCCGAAGATCACGTGAATCCCAATCTTCTGTTTGCCGGAACAGAGTGGGGTTTGTTCGTGACGCGTGACGGCGGGAGAAATTGGCTCAAGCTGAACGGTGACATGCCGACGATTCAGGTGCGCGATCTCACGATTCAGAAGCGCGAGAACGATCTTGTCGCCGCAACGTTCGGGCGCGGGTTCTATGTCCTGGACGATTACACGCCGCTCCGCACGATGACCGATGCGGCGCTCGCCAGCAACTTTGTTCTCTTCCCAACTCGTGCCGCACCGCTGTACGTGCCGTCGAGCCCGCTCGGACTTCCTGAGGCGGTGGGGCCTGCATTTCAGGGCGCTGGCTATTACATGGCCGACAACCCGCCATTCGGCGCAGTCTTCACCTACTACATGAAGACCGGTCTCAAGTCTCGGCGCGATGCACGACGCTCGGCCGAGCAGGCTCTGCTCAAGAAGAGCGGCGATATTCCGTTTCCGGCGTGGGACTCACTGAAGGCCGAGGATCGTGAAGAAGGGCCGGGCCTGGTGGTGACGATCAGCGACATGAGTAACAAGCCGATTCGGAGATTCAGCGCTCCGTCGGCCGCGGGTATAAACCGTGTTGCCTGGGATCTCAAGCTTCAGTCGCCTGACCCCGTCATTGGCGCACCGTACTCCTCCGATCCCGACTGGCCATTCGGCAATCCGCCCGCCGCGCCGTATGTCGCACCGGGAACGTACCGGGTGGCTTTTTCGACCCGCATCAACGGAGCGTTCGCGCCAATCGGTGAGAGTCAGACATTCCAGGTCGTCGCAATCGATTCGCCGACAACGCGACGAATGGCGACGCTTGCCGATCAACAGAAGGTCGCGGAGCTCGAACGGTCTGTGCTCGGACTCAATCAGGTCGTGACCGAGGCGCTCAACCGAATGACGCTGTTCAAGCGCGCGGTCGATGAAACTCCGACGGCCGATACGACGCTTCAGCATCGCGTGCGCGTGATGACGGACAGGTTGAAGGATGCGCAGGAAGCGCTCAACGGCGACCCGACGATGGCGAATCGCAACGAGCCCACACCACCGTCACTGGTCGGGCGGCTGACCGGTGCGGTTGGCAGCAGCTGGGGTGCGACACTCGAGGCACCGACGCCGGCTCAACTTGCGGAGCTCGATCTCGTCCGGTCGAAGTTCGGCGGAATTCTCGCGCAGGTGAGGCAGCTAATCGAAGTTGATCTGAGAGATCTCGAACAGAGTGCGACACAGGCGGGCGTTCCGTGGACGAGTGGAAGATTCCCGAGGCCGCCGGCGTAAAGTCGCCGGCGATACCCGCAAGAATTGCGAGCGTCGTGGACTAGTCACGTCTCGTTGTCGTTACAGCGCAGGCGACGGCAACACTCCCCTCACGAGAAATTGCGTCCGAGGAAATGAGAATGTCGCTCGCTTGAAGTAATCTCCCTGCGTGATGTCCACGCCATTTCGCGACGCTGCGCAATGCCACACCTCGAACCCCTTCGGCTTCGTCTTCCCAAAGACCGACGGAACGAATGCCGCAACATTGATCCCGCAGTCAGTGTCGCGCGCAGACTGATATCGAACCACTTCGACTCCCGATTCTCGCATCTCCGCGCCGAGGGACTGCGACGCGCGGTAGCTCGATGGCGACGAGATGTCGCGGCGAGAGGCCTCGAAGGGAGGAGTGATGAGATCAATTCCCCTCGTCGTGTGTACCGCTCCCGTGAACGCGGTGAGCTCACTCGTCACCATTCCCAGATCTGCTCGTGTCCCCTCGAGGAACAAAAGACGGTAGTACGCCACCTCGGCGAACGCGGTGCGGCGCTCGATCGACCCATACCAGATTCCCCGTTCGGTGCGCCGGCCAAAGCGCGAGCCGTGCCGCAACGGCGGATACCGAAACGGTGTGAACAGCAGATAGTGAATCTTGCCGCCGGTCAAATCCGGCGGCTTCACCTCATCGATCAACTCCTCCAGCAGCTCCTGCTCGGCCGCCGAGTCAACGAGTTTTCTGGTGGAGATTTGGTGTTGGGCTTCGACTACTCGCCACGGTGAAAGGTGGAGTGGCGCGAGCCTAGAGTCGCCCGCGCATCGCGTCCAGATACTGGACGACATCGACGAGACCCTCCACGGTGCGGATGCGCTCGGCTGGAATGCCACCGATATGGGTATTCTCGTTGTTCAGCCATTCGCGCGCATTGGCGTCGTCGCCGCCGACGAGGGCGTCGAGCGAGCGATAGAGCCGGAGGAAGAGAAGCGCGAGCTCGCCGTCCTTCGTCGATGGCGCGAGCAGTCGGCCGGTGCGAAGGCGCGAGACAGATGCCTCGCTCGAGCCAATGATCTCCGATAGCTCGCGACTGTTGATGTCGAGAAGTCGGGCCGCTTTCAGGACGGCCCTGGTCAGGACAGTGTCGGCCCGTGGATCTGGCCGAGGGGTGGCGACGCCAGAACGTGTCATTGCAATTGGAAGAATAATGCATATTCTTTTCAGTTGCAAGCCAGCCACGCGCACGTCGTCGAGACGCGTGACCGGCGCGCGAATCAACCGGTTGAGATTCGCCGACCGAAGACGTATCTACCGTGATTCACGATCGAACCGGGGAATTGCATGACTCTCGAGGTGCGTCAGCTCACGCCGGATGACCTCCCGCTTATGGATGCGGTGCTGACGACGCTTGGCGAAGCCTTCGACGATATCGACACCTACTTGGCCCGTCGGCCCGGCCCTGAGTATACAGGTCGATTGCTCGGCAGTGATTCGTTCATCGCGCTCGCCGCGCTCAAGGATGGCGAATGCGTTGGCGCGATCGCGGCGTACGAGCTCAGAAAGTTCGAACAGGAACGGAGCGAGATCTACATTTACGACCTCGCCGTATCATCAGCTCATCGGCGTGAAGGAATTGCGACGTCGATGATCGAGAAGTTGAAGGAAGTCGCCGCTGCGCGAGGGGCGTATGTGATCTACGTTCAGGCGGACACCGGCATCGACGACGAGCCAGCCATCGCCCTGTACTCAAAACTCGGAAAGCGTGAGGACGTCCTGCATTTCGACATTCCGGTTACTGACTACACGACGGAACGGGCCATCTGATGCGCAGCTCGAGCTGGTGGCCGCCGGACGAAGCGGTGGGTCGTCGTTCGGCCGGCGGGAGCCACAACGGGAATTCTTCTCGCGCGTGCCGATGGCGATCGCCAGTTGCAGATCGTTGGCGACCAGTTCGCGGGGCGCGTTGGTCTTTTTTTTGCGCATTGCCGATTTCGAGGAGACTCACAGGCGCATGAGTATGGCGGGCGTCGTGTTCATTTCGCAACCGCGGACCGAGTCGTATGGACAGGTGGCGGTTTTTCTCGATATTGAAGGCAATCGATGGGATCTCCTCGGCCCACGCGGTGATGACTGACGCAGCGGCCGCGACGCTCAAGTCGCTTCGCGTCGTGCTCATCACGCTCGCATGCGCAAGTGCGATTGCGGCAAGCTGCCACCACGCACACGACCCCGCGACAACAATGTCGGTGTCCGACCGTCACGCGATTCCATATTCCGAGCTGCTCGAACCGCCGGTACCATCGACCGGCATTCACATCGCGTACGGGTCGCGGCCGCTTCAGTTCGGCGAGCTGCGTCTGCCGAACAAACGCGGACGATTTCCGGTTGCGGTCATCATCCACGGTGGCTGCTGGCTCAAGCAGTACGATTTGCGACACGCTGCGCGTGAAGCGGCTGCGCTCACCGCGTCTGGAATCGCAACGTGGACAATCGAATATCGTCGGGTTGGCGATGTTGGCGGCGGGTGGCCGGGCACGTTTGAGGATGTCTCACACGCCACTGACTACCTGACTCAGCTTGCCGCGCGCTACTCCCTCGATCTGAATCGAGTCGTCCTCGTCGGTCACTCAGCCGGCGGGCAGCTTGCACTCTGGCTTGCATCGCGCTCACGCGACCCGAAAGCTCAACCGAATCCGGACCCGGCGCCGATCGCCGTGCGCGGTGTCGTGTCGCTCGCGGGCATCACCGACATGCGCGCGTACGGCGCGCGGTCAGGAGGGTGCAATTCCGCAGTCGCCAGGCTGTTAGGCGGCACTCCCGCCGAAGTCGCCGAGCGTTACGACGCGGTAAGTCCGGTTGTGCTGCTGCCGATTCGGGTACCCGTCCGTCTCATTCACGGCGGCGCGGATGCAATCGTGCCCGTCGAACAGAGTCGCGACTATGCCGCTCGTGCAGTACCCGGTGACGTGACGGCGACCATCGTTCCCGACGCCGGCCACTTCGATCTTGTCGCGCCGGGCTCGGCAGCGTGGCCGATTGTGGAACGAGCAGTGCGGCGTCTACTGGGCATTCGTTGACCTCGCGCATCAGAGGCGTGGAGAAACGCGGTATACTTCGTCGCTGACGGCCGGTGTGATGTTTTTGATTGGAATTCACAACGCCTGGGAAAGCGTGACATATATCGAGATCGAGAAGCCGGGCAACAAGCCACCGAAGGATGATGCGGCGAAGCAGGCGAACTCTGAGGAGACAAAATGACCGTCATGACGTCACGATACCGTCGCCTTCTCCCGCTCGGCATTGTTGTGGTTCTCGCGGCGTTGGATGGGTCGTCAACCGCGGCGCAGGGAGGAATGCGTCACAGCGACAATCAGTCAAGCGGCTATATCACCACCTCAGATTCCGCGCGGCTCTACTACAGAATTGCGGGACGTGCCGGACGCGGTATCGACACGCTCATCGCGATTCACGGCGGCCCGGGAATGGATCTCGAGAGCATCTACAGTGACTTCGCCACGCCGCTCAGCCGAAAGCATGTCGTCATCTTTTACGACCAGCGAGGTGGCGGTAAGAGCGAGCTACCGGAAGACACAAGCCGTCTCGTTGCATTGCGTCAGATAAAGGATCTCGACGACCTCAGACAGCACTTCAAGCTTCGGCAGGTTACCCTTCTCGCCCATTCGTACGGACCACTCCTCGCCGCCTCGTACGCGATCGCGCATCCGGCGAACGTGAAGCGGATGGTTTTCTTCGGGCCGGTTCCACCGCGACGCGGCGATTTCTGGAAGCGTTACGCCGAGAATCTGAACGCACGGCTGTCGGCCGGTGAGCGTGCACGGATGGGCGCCGCATCAGCGCGACAGAACGACGACAAGCTATCGCAAGCGGACTCGCGCCAGGCATGCCGGGATATGTGGGCAATCGGCCTGCGTCCGCGACTCGCCGATCCTGACGGCGGAATGAAGCGCGTAAAATCAGACCTGTGCGCGACCGACGTCAGCGGGATTCGCTATGGCTCACGCATCGGAAACGGCGTGATCATGCGCTCGTATGGAGACTGGGACCTGCGGCCGTCGCTACGCAATCTCCGGGTACCGCTTCTGGTCGTGCACGGTGAGCGCGAGACGATCCCGATGGATCTCGTCGAGGAATGGGTCACATCGATGCCGGCTGGCATGGCAACGCTGTTCAAGGTCTCGAACGCCGCGCATTTCACGTATGCGGAGCGTCCTGAGATTGTCTGGCCGGCCGTCGAGCGGTTCCTGCAGCGCAAGTAGCGCGCAACGAGGTTGCCGCTATCGCCGAGTCGCCGGCTCGATCTCGCCTGACCTGACGCGGGATTGAAGGGGTGATTGATCCGCCCGCGGCAGCGTGAGCGTGAACGTCGATCCCGTCGAATCGGAGCGTTCGAGAACCACATCGCCGTCCATTGCGCGAGCGAGTGCGCGGCTGATCGCGAGGCCGATGCCGGCGCCATCCGCAGTCCGAGTCAGGCCACTCTCGACCTGAACGAACGGTTCGAAGATCGCCTCATGGTGCTCCAATGGTACACCGCGTCCGGTATCGGTAACGCGAACCAGTACTCGCTTGCCGTCGGCAACCGTCTCCACGGTGACCGCTCCTCCGCACTCCGTGAACTTCACCGCGTTCGATAGCAAGTGCAGAAGCGCCTGCTCGGCATGTCCGCGGTCGGCATGAATGAAGAGATCACCTGGAGGTCGGGTGGATTTGAAAACGATTGCTCGGGACAGAATCTCAGGGGCGACCGCTGCTTCGGCGTTGGCGAGTATCGTCGACAAAGGAACAGCTGTAACATCGACAGACCACGGCTGTCCCGCCTCGGACTGCGCAAGCGACAGCACCTGATCGATCAGTGCCGCGAGACGTGACCGTGCGCCGGTGACCCGGGCAAGCGCATCGATCTGTGCCGCTGTAACATGCCCGTACACACCCATTTCGATCAGTTGCGTGTAGCCCGCAATCGCATTGAGAGGGGTGCGCAACTCGTGACTCATCACTGCGAGGAACTGCGTCTTCGCTGCGTCCGCTGCGAGGGCTGCGGCAACCGCTGATTCGGCGACGTTGCGCTCGCGGTCCGCCTCCCGCCTCGCCGCATCCGTGCGATCGATCTCCGATGCGGTACGCCATGCAAGAACCGCAAGCAGGAACATCGTTCCAACGGTCACCGCTGCTCCACCGAGTGCTGCGTCGATACCGCCCGCTCGCTCGGCCACTAGTCGCAATCCGCCAAGAAACAGAGGGACTGCGAGCGCTGCGGGAAGGAGTCGGCGGGTAAGCAGACCGCCAGCGCCCGGCGATGCGAGCGCGCGCATCACCTCTCGCTCGGGACGCGCTGCGAATCCACCGGCGCCAATCGCGAG
>JBBSFT010000111.1:0-9371 GCA_038254845.1 Gemmatimonadales bacterium
TATTCATGCCGCACGTTGCCCTCGAGGATATAGAGCATGACCTCGAAATCCACGTGAATGTGCGCGTACGCAACTCCACCTGGCGGAATCGTCGCGACGTTCATCGACAGCCTGCGTGCTCCGACGTTCTTTGCCGACAACCCTGTCTTGTACCGGATCCCGTTCCAGCCACGCGTGGTTTCGGCGCCGCGGATCACGAGAATTCCGTCATTGCCTTCGACTGCCGCGTCGAGGTCTGGTTCTGTTTCTGGCATCTGTTGTTATTGGTCGGTCAGACGAGCAATTGCCAATAACCTAATTCGTCTCGTCGGGGACAATCCACGCAAGCAGTCTCGCCACTGCCTGGTCTTCTGTCAGATAATCCTTCACCCGGGACGGAGTCAGCCCGAATACCTCATTCATGTGCTCAGCCAGTACGCGCGGATTGCGGTAGGCGAGTTTGGTGGAAACTCCGCCGACGGACTGGCCGGGATCCCGCAAGTGCGAGTAGGCTCTCAGGAGCTTCGCCGCCATGACCATTCGCCTCGGTGGGCCGAGATTCGCATGGTGGAACGAGCGATAGAGCCGCACGACCGACACGTTGGCGCTCAGCGCGATATCCTGAGCGCTGGGATATCGGTGCGGCTCGGCGAGCATTTCCTCGACAGCCTTTACGATGGATATGGGCAGCCGGTCCAGCCGCGGCCGCAACACTTTGATGAAGCGGATTGTCAACGGGTTTGACCGCGCCTTGTCGATCGTCGCGAGCATACGATCCGCCGAGTCATCGTGACAATAAAGGATGACGTGATCGAGGCCGAGTCGGGATAGCTGGGCAACAGCGCGAAAGGCGGCGGCGGTCAACGGCACATAGGCGACAATGGGTAGCGACGGGTAATTCGCGCGAACCCGCTCGAACTCCGTCGTCTTGCCGGCTCCGTCGGAGGAGGGGTCGATGACGGCAATGCTGACCGGATTGGTCCGCAGAAGCATGTCGAGCTCGACCCATGTTTTGGCCACTATGACCCGATCGTCGCGGCCAATCACGAACTCAACATGTCGGAGGAGCCGGGGCGGCAGGAGGGTGAGGATCAAGTCGAGGTTGTGGAGAGGCCTCGTCATCATAACCACGCAACCAGCTAACGGATAGGAGAGATTGGCAACGAATTCAGCAGAAGTGGCAAGAAAACAACACTTCGTGAAATGAAATCAGCATGTCTCCAGACAATAGCATGGTAGCCTTCGGCTTCCCTTAGCCTTGGAGTATCCATGTCTCTCAGAAAGCCCCTCTCCATCCTCGCCCTCGTTGCGGTCGCCGCTCTTGCTGCCTGCGCAGACGTCACCGCACCGCAGCAGCCAACCGGCTTCTGCCCGATCACGGGCGGCCCGGGCACCTGCGCCGCCCCTGCAAACCCCTGAGCATCAGCGTAATTCGGTTCAGACCGAGGCGCTTTTGCGGAGGTGCCCCAACACCTCCGCAATTCGCCTCAGCTCTTCTGTCGGCTCAACGCTACCGGTTTCCAAGGCCGGTGCAGGATTGCCCGGTTGCGTCATTGCCTCGTCAACCTGGAACGCGATCTGGTGAAACCGGTTGGCTTCGGCAAAGTCCCGCGCGATCTCGAACTTTGTCAGGAAATCATCCGCCCCGAACTCACGCGAGCCAACCGCCTCAAGCATGAGAAAATAGGCTTTGAGCCGCGGATCGAGCGCCGCCCCCTCGAGCTCGCGCCTGTAGTTGTCGAACGACTCATGGTCCCCATCGTCGATCGCCAGCTCCATGAGGTTGAGTGTCGCCTGCCACCTGACCCACTGATGGGGTGAAGTCATTGCAACTATACGGTATCCATCGCGCGCCGTGGCATGCATCCCAAGGCCCGCGTACGCGGCCGCGATATCCCCAAGGATGCGATCGCGGGCGGCGGCCGCTGGTGTCAACTCGAGACTGCGATACGCAAAGTGCACCGCATTCTGATAGTCTCCGCGAGAATGGGCCACCGACGCCCGGGCGTGGAGCGCGAGCGCCAGCACCGGCTCAATACACTCACGCGCCGCCTCGTCGATAATCGCGTCCAGCTCCAACTCAGCCTGAGGAAGATTGCCCTGCACCATCGACGATGTTGCGATGCCTATCTGAGCCGTCAGCGCGAGCGGGTTGCTCCCGAACGTGTTCGCGAGATGTTCAGCCCGGGCGTAAGCCCGTTCCGACGTTTGCCAGTCTCCAGTATTTCGCGCAGCCGCACCGAGCGAGATCGATGACCTGATGACAATTTCCGGATGGTCCCGCTCCGAAAAGATATCGGCCACGCTCCCGAACACATCGGCCGCAAGAGCCCATCGGCCGTCGAGATCCAGCACTTGTCCATAGGACATGAGGTCCGACCCAAGCGCGGCGGACAACTCGCCGCTGCCAGCAAGGCTGTCGAGTACCCGGAGATGAATGGCGCGGGCCGGATCGCCGGTGCCGATCGCCTCGACCCGCATTCGGGTGGTGTGAAGCTCGGACCATTCCGAGGGGACGGGCTCACCAGCGTCTTCGGCAAGGCGGTCAATCAGTCGCATAATGCACAGCCCGGCCGAGATCGACATCCATTCGGGGGTCCGTTCAGTCATGGCGCCAAGCGCATCGAAAAACGAGAGGTGTCGGATCATGATCGAATAGTGTACCCGGCACCTGGCGTTGAAAATGTCTATTTCATATCACCTGTATACTGTTTTCTGATCACCGGACCGACCAATCGGCAAGCGAATACCACCAGGCATCGATCCGGACCGCCGACGTCCTGACTCGATTGCGCACGCCAAGGACTGTTCGCGGCTCATACAGCCAAATGGCGGGCGCGTCATCCCCGATTATCGAATACGCGGTTTTATACAGCCGCCGCATTTCCTCCGGATTCATGCTGGAGGTGGCGCTGTCGGCAGCCCTGTCAAACCGCGCGCTGGAATACGACCCGAAATTGAGGCCGTCTTCGCTCGACGCCGCTCGGGTCGTCCACATTTTCAGCCCAGGCTCAGGACTGGTTCCAAGATTCCAGCTCCACAGCACGGCGTCAAAATCGCGCGCCGCAAGGCGACTGGCGGCGGCGGTAAACTCGAGCTCGTCGAGAAGGACCGACACTCCGACGCTTTTTAGCTGGTCCTGAAGGAGCACAGCCATCCGTTGACGGTTAAGGCTGGATTGGGGCAGAAGCAACCTGAACTGGAGCGGAGTTCCGGCGCGTTCCCGAATTCCAGTACTCGCGTTGAGTCGCCAGCCGAGACTGTCGAGAATTTGCGCCGCACGCGCGGGGTCGTATGGAATCTGGGCCGCGAGCGTGTCCGTTACCGGAAATGCACGGATCGTCGGACCGATTCCAGGCAATGCGAGCGAGTCGAAGACGTTCGTCACCATGCGTTGCCGGTCGACGGCCATCGAGAGGGCGCGACGTAGCTCTTTCGACGAGAAAAGGTGATGAGGCCGGTTCTTCGCCTTCGGCTCCCGGAAATTGAAACCCATGAAGGCGTAGCTCGCGCCGGGAGAGGAGACGATCCGAACCTCGTGCGTTCGAGCCGCTGCAACCACGTTCTCAGGCCGCATCGCGTCGTACACATCGGCGTCCCCGGCAAAAAGTATCGATGTCGCCGTTGCGGCAGACGGCGTGATCCTCCAGATCAACCGCGCGATTCCCGGCGATCCGCGATAGTTGCCGGCCTCGGCATCAATCTCTATCGACTCTTTTGCGCGCCATCTCACATAGTGGAAGCGGCCGGATCCAACGGGTGCGAGACGCGACGAGACTTTCAGCAACGAATCGGGTGACATACCGCCAAACACGTGCATCGGCAAAATCTGCATCTCGCTCGACGCATGGAAAAACTGGAGCGGCGAGCGCGCGCGAAACCAGAAGACGGCGGTCAAGGAGTCACGCGCCGTGACCGAGTCGATACCGGCGAGCTCCCCTCGAGTCGGCGAGCCGAGGATCGAATCCGTGTAAACTCTGAAAGTGAAACGCACGTCGTTCGCCCCGACCGCGTGTCCATCGTGCCACCGGGCGTCGCGGTTGATGTGAAATGCAATCGCCAGCGAATCGGCCGACCATTCCCACCGGTCAGCGAGCCTTTTCCGGAATCCACGATCGCTCGTCGTATTGAGCTCCGGGCCCACCTCCGCGAGATAGTCATAGATCAACTCGGTCACCTGACGGCCGGTGGTCGTCATAACGAGCGGCGGAAAGAGCGTGTCGGCGTCGCCGGTTGTCACGATGACCAGCGTGCCCGGCCTCCTGTCGCGAGACGTACCGGTACCGCACGCGATGAGAATCGCGAACGGTACCGCGGTACGGAGTCCGGCAATTACCTTCAGTCGAAGGAGGTTCCACAATGTCAGGATCGCGAAAGCCGCGGAAGAAAGTCTCCTACACCGTAATGGCTCTCGAAAACAACGCTCAACTATCTCACGACGGCAACCTCGGCGCCGGCCACACGCACACGATGGAGCTAACCGAATCGGGTGCTGCGGCCCTCGTTCGGAAGCGCTTTCCAGCTCTCTAGAATTGCGCTCAGACGAATCCGATGCGTCGCAACAGCTGCACGTTGTCGACAACCTGAATCGCATGCGTCGCTGAATAGACAAGCTCTGACGGGACACGGCTTGAATCGGGCTCGCCTGCGATCATCCGGGACGTCGGCACTGATTCGCCTGCGAGCGATCCATTGTCGAGCAAAGTTTCGACAAAGAACCGAACTTCGTCTGTCGTGACGGCTTCCGGCGCAATTCCACGGTCAGAGACGTATTCAGCTGATTGCGCGAAAACTCCATCCAGGTCCGGGCTCAGGCCGTCGAGCGAGACGAGACTATGCACGAGGATCTCCGCCTCATCGTCGCCGGGAGCAAGTGGGTTCCGCTTTGATGATGCGGGGACCACGAGCGTGATGCCATGCGCGCGAAATGCATTCGTGATCGCGTTTGAATTTTCGCCGTTGTTTAATTTCGCGTCCACGAGCAGCATCGCCGTCCCCACTTCCTCGAAGAATCGGGGCCTTCCGGTGGCCCGCTGAACGCCACCGACGAGAAGATGCCCGGCAGTTCGCGCTGCATCGCCAAGGGTCCCACTCGTTTTTGACCGCTGCGCCGAGAAGATGTTTCTGACGGTGTCATAAAAGCATCCGGTGAACACTCGCGCGAAACTGTGCACTTCGCCGGTCAGCACGTCGGGACCACCGACCGTGGGAAGCAAAGTCGGAAGCTTCCACACGAATTTGTTGAGCGCGTGACGCGGTTTGGCTGCAGGATGGTCCGGTCCGAACGTTCGGCGCACGGCGTCACAGAGATCTTCGGCCGTCGCTTCGACAAAATTGGGATTGTCCACGCTGCCGTTCGCGCGGAGCAGATCGGCCCGAATTCCATGGTCTCGCAACGCGCTCAAGAGCGCAACGCAGTCACCAAACGATTCGTGAAATGCGCCGTGCTCCGGAAACGCGCTGTTCCATAAATCGGGACGAAGCGAATCGAGGATTGCATGTCCCACCTCATGAGCGACGACATCCGCGCTCGCCCCGGAAAACGTCGTGCCGTTGTCGCCGGCCGCACTGAAGAACGACACGCTGCGGCGATTGTAGTAGGCGTTGAGCTGGTGGCCGGCGTCCGGAAGCAGCTCCAGCGCCCCGCCGACCTGTTCCGCCCAATGCGCGATCGGCTTGTCACACCATGCCAGAGTGTCCAGCGCGCCGAGTGCCGCTTCACGCGTCTGCCAGAAGAGGAACTCTGCCGTCCCCGGTTGATACCGCCCCGCGCGCGGCGCGCCAGCGATGAACGTGAAGCGCGCAACTTCGCCCGTTTGAGCCAAGTGTGGCTCGATGACCCGCACTGGCGCGTCGCTGAGCGCGAGTGGATCGTTAGGGATATAGTTAACCGTCGCGGCAGGAGCGAGTTGTGTTTTGGTGCGCTGTGATTTCCGAGTTGCCATTCGTCTTCGTCAGGTTGGGACGCACGGAAAATCGCAGCTTTTCGCGGCGAGCCAATGCCGGTTTCTTATCGCCGCTATGTCGTTTTCTTATCGGGCCGCGGCACGGCCGATGCGACGAGGCCGGCCGGACGCGATCGGCGGGCACATCATCGCCACTGCGGCGATGATGGGAACTTCTCAACAGGATGACTAACTCATGTCAGCAGCCAGATTGTTCGCAACCGTTGTCGGCGCGTTCATGCTCATCGAGGGCATCTGGGGATTGTTCAGCCCCGTAGTCTTTGGCGTTCTCTCGACCAACTGGCTGCACGCATCCATCCACATCGTGCTCGGGATTGCCGGACTCGTGCTTGGCCGCGGCAGTGCCGCGCGCCCGTATGCGCTGATCGTCGGATTGATCCTGCTCGTCGTCGGCGTGCTGCGCTTCGTGCCAGGCCTGTCCGATTTCGTCGTGTCGCTTCTCAACGTGAATTTCCCGGTCGCGTATCTCAACATCGTCGTGGGAATCGCCGGCATTCTCGCATGGATGATGTCGCGCCGTGATGTTGCGATGCGAGCCTGATCAGCTCTTTAGCACCGAGAACTCGAAACAATCGCGCCGAGCGTAGTGACCTGAGACGTCGAGCGTCATCTGCTCCCGGCGGATGGCGCCCATGTCCAGCTCGGCGTGGAGTGTGATGGCAGTGTCATAGACGGGCTCGACGACATACGCGCCGTCGGGCCCGATGATGGATGATCCGCCGTGAACGACGAAGTTGTCGCCGCTCCTGACGCGTGCCGGGTCGGGAGTCAGCTCGGCGGGGAGCATCGATGCGCGCATGAGTGAGCCCGCGGCGAGTACGTAACACCGGCCTTCGAATGCATAGTGGCGACTCGCGACCTGATGCATCTCGTGAACAGTCGGCCAGGCGGCGATGTGAATATCCTCGCCGCTGTCGTGCATCGCCTGTCGGGCAAGCGGCATCCAGTGTTCCCAGCAGATCAAGCCACCGATGCGGCCGGAACTTGTGTCGACAGCTTGCAGGCCGTCAGCGTTCCCTTGTCCCCAGAGCATTCTCTCGGTGTACGTCGGTATCAGCTTGCGATGATGATTGAGCAGAGTTCCGTCGGGGCCGTAGGTGAGCAGCGAATTGTAGAGCGTTCCGCGTCCGGGGCCCGCGCTGATTCGTTCGACTACGCCAACTATCATCACGACGCCGGCTTGTTTCGATATTTGCGAGAGCGCCACTCCATCTGCTCCCGATACATCAACAGACTCGGCCGCGTGGCGCTCGAAAACGGCTTTGGCCGGGGCGTGATTCCAGAGCGCGGTGTCGGTGCACACGTCGATCCATGCCGGATACCCGGGAAGCCATGTCTCGGGAAGAACGACGACGCTGGCGCCGGCCCGGGACGCCTCGTTCACCAGCGATTCCGTTGTGGCGAGTCCCTCGGCGAGAGTCGCGGAGGTTTCGGCCTGGATGACTGCTACATGGGTGATACCTGCCAATTGGCTCTCCTTCATCGCGCTGGTTTGCCATGATGTGGCGACTAAGTCTGCGATAATGATGTATGACAAATCACTATCATTGCGCCAGCAGCGTCCGGCAAGTCGAAGTTCGTTGCGCTGGCAAGCGGCTTCTTTCACTCGTGCGCACTCGATGCTGATGCACGGGCAGATGGGTGACGGGAAGGGATAAAGCCCGGCTGCATCGAGCCGGCTCCGTCCAGGACCGCTCGGTATTAGCTTTTGCCGCCTCATGAAAGTTCACATTGCGACCTTGCTCTCGATCGTGCTGGCGGCTTGCACATCAGCCCGGCCCGGCACTCCACCGCAGCCAGTGGCCAGACCGGTGCAGGCGGTCATTCCGCGGCCTGTGTCAATGCGGCTCGATGCCGCAGACAGATTTCGGATCGATACCTCGATTGTCGTTGTGGTTGACGAAAGCGCGGACAGTGCAACGCTTGCAGTCGCGAAATATCTGAGAACGATGCTCGCGCCGTTCATCAGGGGTGAGGTGCAACGCGCTGTGGCGTCAACGCGGTTGGCGACGAAGCAGATCCGGTTGACAATCGATCCTGCTGCCGGATTCGGGAACGCCGAGGGCTACGTTGTGGACGTCACGGCGACGTCGGTATCGATCGCAGCACCCACACCCGCTGGACTCTTCTACGGAGTTCAGACAATCCGGCAGCTCATGCCGGCATCGGTCGAGTACCCGGCCGCGATGAACCGCCGCCTAACCATTCCGACGGGCCATATCGAGGACTACCCGCGTTTCGCGTGGCGCGGCATGATGCTCGACGTGTCGCGGCACTTTCTTCCTCCGCGGGATGTAAAACGTTTCATCGATCTCATTTCGCTGTACAAGATGAATCGGCTTCACCTCCACCTTGCTGATGACCAGGGCTGGCGGGTCGAGATCAAGTCCCGACCGAATCTCGCGCGGATTGGTGGAAGTACCCAGATCGGTGGAGAGGCGGGCGGGTTTTTCTCGCAGGACGAATACAGGGAAATCGTGCGCTACGCGGAGAGCAGATTTGTCACGATCGTACCCGAGATCGACATGCCGGCGCACAGTAACGCCGCGATGACGTCGTACCCCGAGCTTACCTGCGACCACATTGCGCCTCCACCTTTTACAGCCATTGGCGCGCCGTCCACGGTCATGTGCGTCGACAGTGCGACGATCTACCCGATCATCGCCGATTACGTCCGCGAGATCTCTGCGATGACGCCCGGCCGGTACTTCCACATTGGCGGGGACGAGGTGCCTGGGCTGTCGCGCGCTCAGTACATTGGCTTCATCGACCGGCTGCAGTCGATAGTGAGTGCGAACGGCAAGCTGATGATCGGGTGGGCTGATATCGCGCCGGCGCACCTGTCGCCTGCAACGATTGTTCAACAGTGGTCCCAGGATTCATCGCAGCTTCATGTTGCGCGCGGCGGCAAGGTCATCATGTCGCCGAGCGCGAAAGTTTACCTCGACATGAAATATGACAGTACGACTGCGCTTGGACTCAAATGGGCCGGATATGTAGGACCGCGAACGTCGTACGAGTGGGATCCCGGCTCATTTATGGCCGGAGTTCCCGAATCGGCCGTTCTCGGGGTCGAAGGTCCGTTGTGGTCAGAGACACTCACCAGGATTCAGGACTTCGAGTTCATGGCGTTTCCCCGAGCTATTTCAATCGCGGAAGTTGGATGGACGCCGCAACGTCTCAGAAACTGGGACGACTTCCACGTGCGGCTCGACTACGGACGTGCGCGCCTGACCGCGCTCGGCGTCAACGCAGGCTGGTGAAAATCCGGCTGCATGGGCCACGTGGATTTTCTCATCGACACTCATCGAGCCACCTTGATAGATCATCCGGTACACTGAGAATCGTTTCGTTCTCGGTAAGGCGCGAGTCCAGCTGCTCATCCGTGTAGCCCGTCGGCAACCCTGTTTCGCGACTGACGATCCA
>JBBSFT010000112.1:0-9335 GCA_038254845.1 Gemmatimonadales bacterium
GCTTCCGCCGCATCTTCTCCCGCTTCGACAAACTCGACGTCATGTTCACCGCCTTTATCCACTTCGCTCTCATCGTCGAAGCGCTCCGTTAGTGTTAACACGCCCTAGCAGCTTCCCCTACAGGTGCGATGCCGCCCGGCTAGTAGATTGTCTTCGGCTCGGGGCCGGCGAGGATCTTTTGGAAGCGCGGGTGCTTGCGCAGGGGGTCCCAAATCCAAGACCACTTCAGATCGGTGAGGGTCATGTTGTAAACGGCGCCGTGTTGCAGTTCGACGGGAACGGTGAGCAGGTGCTCGATCAGGTCAATCGCTTTCTCCGGTTCGGCCGTCTGGGCGTAGACGGCGGCGAGCGCGCAGGACATATCGTTCTTCTCGATAAGGGAGGACGTACTCGAGGCAGTTTCTATCGCACTGGAGGCTTCGCGGATCGCTTCTTCTTTGCGTCCGGCGAACGTATAGATCAATGCGAGATCGGCCGCCTGGTGCATTGAAGCGTAAGTCTTGTCTCCGGCGCGGACGGCCTTCTCGCCCTCAATCAATGCGTCTGCCTTGATCGCCGAATTCGCGTTGCTCGCCACCGCGAGCAGGACCGCCTGAAAGGCCTTGGGATGTGTCCACACGCCGGTCTGGTCGCTGAGCAGGGTCGGCGGCACCTCCGCGAGATATTTCGCCGCGGTAGGGTAATCACGTTCCAGCATCGCAATGGCGAAGCGCTCGTAGCTTAGCATCCCGGGCGGCACGGCGGCGGTTGCATCCTGACTAATCGCCTTCTTCAGTACGCCGATATCACCCGTGAGCTGGAATTCATCATTTGCGACGCTCCACTGTGACGCTGCGCAACCGTCTCCCGCGAGGATGCGACGCTCCTCTGACGCCTGGATCGCCGCCGGCCACATCCGTAACCAGCGATAGGTCAGCACCAGAAACGTGTGCACACGGATGTTCCTCGGGTCGAGCGCATCCGCGCGGCGCAACGCTACAATCCGTTCTCCGAATCGATTCTGCGCCTTGCAGAGGAAAGCGGTCAGCAAGGGCACTTCGGCGGAATTCGGGAGTAGCTGGCCAGCCCGTGCCACTTCCGAGGAAGCGCGATCATAGTCGTGCGCGCCGTAAAGATACCCGTAGGCCATCGCAAGGTGCGCCTCCCCGAGATCTGGCCGTAGACGCAGCGCCTCCTTGGCTTCGCGTTCGGCCTCGCCCGCCAGACTCACATCTTCTCGATTGTGAGCGACCGAATTCAGATAGATGGAGAAGACGGCGCGGGCCAAAGCGAACTTAGGATCGAGGCGGATCGCCTGTCGGTAGACGTCGCTTACCTGAAGGTAGTCGGCATTGGCAAGCTCCAGCTCCCGCGCGCGCAGGTAAAGCAAATAGGCCTGCGGGTTTTCTGTCGGCTTCGCGGAAGCGATCGGCGGCGGTGCGGTGGTCAGCCTGGCTTGTAACTGCTGCGCGATGGCGGTGGCGATTTCCCGTTGCAGCGCAAAGACGTCGACAAGCTCCCGATCGTAGCTCTGCGCCCAGACGTGGCTATCGGCGCGGGCGTCGATTAATTGGGCGTGCACGCGAATTCGCTCGCCGACGCGTTGAACGCTGCCTTCCAGCAGATGCGCGACGCCGAGTTGCCGCCCGATTTCGCGCGCGTTCCGCGGCTGATCGACAGGATAAGCGTTCGCCGACATGCGGCTGATGACTTTCAGATCGGCAATTTTCGCGAGGTCCGTCAGGATTTCGTCCTGCACGGCGGCGGCGAAATAGGAATTCTGTTTGTCATCGCTGAGGTTGGCGAATGGCAAGACCGCGATGCTTTTGTCGGCAGCCGGTACGCCGCTGCTGTGAGTGTCAGACCTGGAAGCACGCTGTAGCCACAGGACGGTAGCTACCGCGATCAGCAGAGAGGCAGCTGCGAGCGCGATAACCGCGGGGCGAAACCGAGTTCTACCGGGAGCGTTGAGCGCCTCAAGATTCGAATCGACTGAATCCTTCTCATCAATCGCGCTGCTTTCTCGCTTCGGCTCTGCCGTTGCCGGTTCGTCTGGCGCGTTCTCCGCTACCGCTGGATCGACAGCGCGCACCGGAGCGACGAAGCGATAGCCGCGTCCCGGCACGGTGACGATGAACTGGTGCGTTCCCGGACGTTCACCGAAAACCCGACGCAGCGTCGAAATGTTCTGGGTGAGGTTGTTCTCTTCGACGATCGAGTCCGGCCAGACCGCCTCCATCAGCCGCTCCTTGTCGAGCACGGTGTCGGCGTGCTCGACCATGAAGAGAAGCGTATCGAAGACTCTCGCCGTCAGGGCGACCGGGGTTCCGTCGTCGCGCCGAAGCAGGCGTTTCGCTGCGTCCAGCCGGAAAGCGCCAAACTCGTAGAACCGGTTTCGCGCAGCCGTAGTGGATTCAGAAGTTTTCACAAAAATTCAGGTCCCCATTAACGACTTTCATGTGGTCTGGGGGAAATGTCGCCGCCTAACGCGGTTTAGACCCCCAAAAGATAACACGGCCAAAGCACAATGAAACTTCACCACAACACCAAAAATACGAAGAAAGCGCAACGCTCGAACCTCCACCCGACACGCCACACCACCGCGACGCATCTCAGGGTTGCTACCAAAGCCTGGCTTGCGGTCGTCTGTTTGACTGGGGTTCTCATCGTCCGCTTTCCGGCCCAGCTCAGCGCCGCCACCATCGAGGTATCGGTAGCCCTCGGTGATCCTGTCTTCAAACCAGCGAACGTCTCGATCCAGCCCGGCGACACGGTGAAATGGACTTGGGGAACTCCGGGCCACCCACATACGGTCACCTCAGGTGTCGATAAACCCAATGGTTTGTTCGATAGCGGCCTGCATCAGAGTCCGTTTACCTTTTCCTACACTTTTAATAGCCCGGGCACATTCGACTACTATTGCGAGACGCACCTCGCGGTGAACATGGTCGGCCAGGTCATCGTCGGCGGCGGAGCCCCGACCCCGACCCCAACTCCGGCCCCGACAGCGGCCCCATCGATCTACCTGGGCAACATCGCCACCCGGCTGAAAGTGGAGGCAGGGGACAATACGTTAATCGGTGGATTCATCGTCTCGGGGCCTGCAGGCTCGAGCAAGAAGGTGCTGATTCGGGGGCTAGGGCCGACGCTGGCGAAGTTCGGCGTGCCCGGGGTGTTAGCAGATCCTTTCCTCGAGCTGCGCGACGGACTGGGCGCACTGATCACGAGTAACAATAATTGGCAGCAAGGCGACATCACGCAGATCCCGGAGAGCTTCAAAACGGGCATCGACCCGTTGGAATCGATCATCGTGCGGACGCTGACGGTGGGCAGCAGTGGATCGACGGGTTTCACCGCGATTCTGAAGGGGGCGAACAGCGAGACCGGAGTCGCGTTGGCGGAGGTTTATGATGTCGATACCACTTCGTTAGCTACCTTAGGGAACATCTCCACGCGCGGTTTCGTGCAGAAGGATGACAACGTCATGATCGGTGGTTTCATCGTTTCGGGGAGCGGTCAACAGAAGCTGGTGATCCGGGCCTTGGGGCCAACGCTGGGCAGCTTCGGGATCAGTAATCCGCTCGCGGATCCGCTACTGGAGCTGCACGACGGGAACGGGGCGACGCTGCAGACGAACGATAACTGGCAGGATAGCCAGGCAGCGGAGATTCAGGCGAGCGGCTTCGCGCCCGTGAATGCATCAGAGTCGGTGATCCTCAGGACTCTCGCACCCGGCAGCTACACCGCGATTGTGCGCGGCGTGGGGAACACGGTGGGCGTCGCGCTAGTCGAGGTCTACACGTTGCCGTAGGGCTCGCTCGTCGCATGCTGCGTCGCGTCCTCCGCTTACTACCGTACGTCGCCTTCGTGCCGCTGCTCGTTCGCGCGGCGACGACGGATGTGAGCGTCGGCCCAAACGGAGGAATCACCTTCGCGCCGAGTGCAGTTAGCATCCAACTCGGAGATACCGTTAAATGGACGTGGGCGGGGAATAGCCACTCGGTGACGTCCGGAGATGCGAGTGGTCGGAACGGGCTGTTCGAATCCGGCATCCAGAACATCGGGTTCACGTTTTCGTTTACGCCGACGTCGCCGGGAAACTATCCCTACTTCTGCAGGGTCCATGGACTAATGATGGCCGGGACCATCACAGTGTCGGCCTCGACCGCCACACCAACGCCAACAATCACACCCACCCCAACAGCTACTCCCACTCCCGCGCCGGCTGCGTTTACCTCGCGGCCTTTGTTGATCCCGCCCGTCAACACCGCAGCCGAGGTTCCGATCAGTATCGGCGAAGCGTGTGTGTCGATTCTGGATGGGCCGTGTACCTATATGTGGACTTATGGAGGAACGTATCCGGGTTTAACTATCCGCAGACCAACGGGGCAGACTACTCGCGTCACCTTCGCGAACAACCTGCCGGCGCTAGCCGGAGCGAAGACGGTGCATCACCATGGGAACCATTCAACGTCGGCCGATGATGGGCAGGTTACCGGATCCGCTTTCCTTTTTCAGCCGGGTCAAAGCCGTACCTATACGTTTGAAGGAACCGAAGATGGTGGTAACGAGCGCGGCGCGATGCAGTATTATCACGACCACCGGATGGGTGAGACCGGCATGGCGGTCTGGATGGGTCTGACTGGTCTCTACATCCTCGATGACCCGGCGGATCCGGCGACACTCCCTTCGGGCGCGTACGAGGTGCCGCTGGTGATCGCCGACCGGCAGTTCGATGCTGATAACCAACTCCAGTATTTCTATGACGCGTCGGGGGTGGTGGGAGACAAGGTCCTGGTAAACGGCGTTTACCAGCCCTACCTCGACGTTGCGGATCGTAAGTATCGGTTCCGCATTATCAACGCGGCCAATGCGCGTAGCTACATCCTCACCTTAAGTACGGGCGAGGCGCTGACGCAGATTGGAACCGAGAGCGGACTACTTCCGGCACCAGTGAGGAGGACGGCACTCGATTTCGGGCCGGCGGAACGCCTGGATGTGGTGGTCGACTTCGCCGGGAAGTCGGGCCAGGAACTGTATTTGATGGACGCCTACCAGATGGTGCCGCTGTTGAAGTTCCGGGTGAACCAGTCCGCCGGTGATACCAGCAGCGTCCCCGCTACGCTTCGTGCTGTGCCTGACATTGGCCAACCGACCGTGACCCGAAACTTCAGCTTCGATTTCACTTCGAATCGCTGGACGATTAACGGGCTCGGGTTTGACCCCGGTCGGATCGACGCGCGTCCCGTGCTCGGCACGACGGAGAAGTGGGTGTTCACCAATCCGACCGGGAGCACGCACATGGTCCATATTCATGACGTCGACCAGCAATGCGTTAGTCGCGATGGCGGACCCTGTTATCCGTATGAAACGATGAAGGAGACCTGGAGCCTCGCTCCCGGCGAAACGCTCGAGCTCAAGCTGAAGTTCACCGACCACACCGGCATCTACGTCATGCACTGCCATATCCTGGAACACGAGGATGACGGCATGATGACGCAGTTCGAGGTAGTGGCTCCCGCGACTGCGACTCCGCCGACCCCGACCTTGAATATCTCGACGCGGGGTGATGTGCTGGGCGGCGACAAGAACCTGATCGCCGGGTTCATCATTACCGGGACGGAATCGAAGCGCGTGGTCCTGCGCGCGATCGCACCGTCGTTAACTGCTGCCGGGATTTCAGATGCTCTCGCTGATCCTGTGCTGCGGCTGTTCAATGCGGCCAAGGTCGAGATTGCCGCCAACGATAACTGGGCGTCGGATCCGGGCGCGGCCGAGATGCAGACCGCGGGTCTGGCACCGAAGAGCGCCAGTGAAGCGGCCACGGTGCGGAGTCTGGCCCCGGGCAGCTACACCGCGCTGGTGAGTAGCAAGGATGGCTCGACCGGCACCGCGCTAGTCGAAGCTTACGACATTGCGGCAGGCGCCAACTCCACCTTTGCGAACATCAGCACGCGCGGCATGATCGGAACGGGTGATCATGTGCTGATCGGCGGTTTCATCGTCGGCGGCAACGGCGGAGCGAAGGTGGTTGTTCGCGCGATTGGGCCTTCCTTGGTTAACTTCGGCATCACGACCGCGCTCGCTGATCCAACTCTCACCGTTTACGACAAGAACGGCAGCACGGTCGCTGCGAATGATAACTGGACAACTGATCCCAGCGCGGCGGCGATCCAGTCTTACAACCTTCAGCCGTCGAACGCGGAGGAGTCAGCTACCTACCTGCAACTACCACCGAGTAACTACACCACCATCGTCAGGGGCGTGTCCGACGCGACTGGGACCGGCTTGGTGGAAATCTATAACATTCGTTAGGCGGGCACGGAGCGAACCGCGACCTGCCGACGAGACTGAGGCGGCCCGGCGCGGCCGGTGTGTCGATCGCGATTGCCCCCGGAGCGGCAAAGTTTACAGCCTCGGCGAGTGTCGGCAGTTGCGTCGGCCTGCGTTTGCGTCCTCAATGCGCGCATGGTTGAGCCCGATTCTTTGCCGCAGCGCATTGTAGTCATCGGTGCGGGTGGTCGTCTCGGCGCCGCCCTCGCTCGCGAATACTCGCGGGAACATCGCGTTGTTGGGTTCAATCACGCGCAGCTTGATATCGGAGACGCTGGCCAACTCCACGCGCGGCTCGACGCGATAGAGTTCGACGTGCTGATCAACTGCGCCGCGCAGACGAATGTCGACCGGTGCGAGACCGAGCGCGATGAGGCGTTCGTGTTGAATGCGGAGGCGCCGCGCGTGATGGCGGAGATTGCGACGGGTAAAGGCGCGAAGCTGATTCAGATAAGCACCGATTACGTTTTCGATGGCGAGGCGACGTCGCCTTACTCCGAGGAGGACGAGGCGCGGCCGATCAGTGTTTACGGCGAATCGAAACGGGAAGGGGAGCGGCTGGTGCTCGCGGCCGGCGATCGTCACCTGGTGGTCCGCGTGTCATGGGTGTTCGGGCCGGATCGGCCGAGTTTTATCGATGGCGTGATCGCGCGAGCGCGGGAGCACGAAGAAGCCGCGGCGGTGGCTGATAAATTTTCCGCTCCGACGTACACTCTGGACCTCGCTGAAATGTTGCGGCCGTTTCTGCGGCCGGATTCGGCGGGCGGGTTGTTGCACCTCGCGAACTCCGGCGAATGCAGCTGGCAGGAATACGCGCAATGGGCGCTCGATTGCGGCCATGAGTTCGGCAGCCCGTTGAAAGCGAAAACGGTGGCGCCGCTGGCGCTGGTCGACATGTCGAATTTCGTCGCGCGCCGGCCGCGTTACACCGTGCTTTCGACCAGCCGATATGAGCAGCTGACGGGAGAGCCGCCGCGGCCCTGGCGCGAGGCGGTGGCGGACTACGTGCGGGAACACGTAGGCGTGCAGCAAGGGCGCATAAGGTAGCGCCGCCGCGCTGCGTCGTCGCCGTGGTGCCGGCGAAACGACGGGCGTCGCCGACGCCGTAGTCTACGCGCTGAACTAGTCGTTAGGCCTGCGCTGCTGCTCAACCTTTTTCTGTAGGGGAAGCTGTTAGCTTCGCCAGTCTCGAAATCTCAAACATGGGAAGTTAGCAGCTTCCCCTACAAGAAAAGGCGCACGCCGCGCGCAGCGTCTGTCAAGCACACCGCGCCCACCGGTTGACAACCCGACGGCGCGCCTCTTTGATGCCTCCATGATTCTGAAACCAATAATTTATGCGGCCTTGCTTGCGTTCAGCGTCACCGCGCAGGCGCAGCTCGCGTGGGAAAAAACCGAACTGGAACTTCACCCGGCGGCGGGGGATGCGACGGCCGTCGGTAATTTTAAATATCAAAACAAAGGCGATAAGACCGTCCACATCGCTTCCGTACATACCTCCTGCGGCTGCACCACCGCCGGCGTAAAAAAGGAGGATGTTGCTCCGAACGAGACGGGCGAAGTTACCGCGACGTTCAACATCGGCGGCCGAACCGGTGTGCAACAAAAGACCGTCACTGTCACCACCGATGATCCTAAGCAGCCGAGCACGGTGCTGACCTTGAAGGCGGTGATCGCCCAGCCGTTCGAGCTGCAACCCGCGCTCGTTTATTGGGAATCGGGCGAAGCGCCGAAACCGAAAACGATCACCGTCAAAGTTTCGAAGGAGACCCCGATTAAAACTCTTGATGTCGTCTCCTCGAATCCCGATTTCCTGATCAAGGTCGAGTCGAACCCGGGCGCCGGCGAATTTCGGATCAACGTGCAGCCCCGGGAAACCACGCGCACGATGACGGCGACTCTCTCGATAAAGCCCGACGCTTCCGCCGGCGGCGCGAAAATATATTACGCGACCGCGCGGGTCACCACTCCGGCGGCATCTCCGTAACGTGGCGCCGGTGTTCCGTCACGCCGCGCTGCTCGCCGGTCTCGCGTTCGTTCCGGCGATCGGCGAAGCAGTTTATTTCCGCGATAAAATTTCGTGGCGGGCGCCGGTGGCAGCGTCGGACGCGGTGACCCTCGCGCAGGCGAAAGGGTGGGGTGACCATGCGCTTTGGCTGGACGCGCGACCGGATGAAGAATTCGCGCAGGAACACGTTCCCGGCGCGATGCCGTTGAACGAGGATCGCTGGAGCGAGCTACTGCCGCGCGTCCTGGAAACGTGGACACCGGACAGGCGCATCGTCGTTTACTGCAGCAGCCAGGCTTGCGGGGCGAGCCGCGAAGTCTCGCGGCGCTTGCGCACGGAAGGCGGGCTCAAGAACGTGTTTGTGCTCGAAGGCGGATGGGAAGCCTGGCTGGCGGGAAGAAGTGAAGCGAATGTCGAACATTGAAGGTCGAACGCTGAAAGTCCAAGCGGGAGGCCGAATCGCGAGCTGGCTTTGGCGTGCGCTCGAAATTGGCGTCGGCGGGGTTTTCATTTACGCCGGAGCGCTGAAGGCACTCGATCCGCTGCGCTTTGCCGGCGACATCGAGAACTACCACATTCTGCCGTGGTCAATCGGCGTGCGGATGGCTTTCTATTTGCCTTGGCTCGAAATCCTGTGCGGCCTCGCGTTGATCACGACACGTTTCGCACGGGGAGCGGTCGTGATTCTTACAGCGCTCACCCTCACGTTCATCGCCGCGACGATTGCGGCGAAAGTTCGCGGCATTGACATCACTTGTGGGTGCTTCGGTCGTGCCAGCCAGAACTGGAGTTTCCCCGCGCATCTCGCGGTGGATTTGGCGCTGCTGATCGCGCTGATCTTCTTGTCTCGCCGATCGAGCAACGCTCGCGAAACTCTGTAGGGGAAGCTGCTAGGGCGTGTTAACACTAACGGAGCGCTTCGACGATGAGAGCGAAGTGGATAAAGGCGGTGAACATGACGTCGAGTTTGTCGAAGCGGGAGAAGATGCGGCGGAAGCCTTTGAGGCGGCGGAAA
>JBBSFT010000113.1:0-9293 GCA_038254845.1 Gemmatimonadales bacterium
CGACGGCGCCCGCAAGCCCTACTACCACCTGGTTCTTCTCGCCAGGAATGAGATCGGCTACAAGAATCTGATCAAGCTTTCGTCGCTGGGCTACACGGAAGGCTTCTACTCCAGACCGCGCGTGGACCGCGAGCTGCTCGCTCGCTACAACGAAGGCATTATCGTCTCCTCCGCCTGCATGGCCGGCGAAGTAGCAGTGAACCTCCTCAACGACAATTGGGACGCGGCGCGAGAAACTGCGTCGTGGTACGCAAACACCTTCAAGGACTACTACCTCGAGGTTCAAGCTCACAACGACCGGGTCTGTTCGCCCATTGGCGACCAGCCCCGCAATCGGCTTCCGCCGCGCAAGGATCTTACCTTCTTCCCACGCGCCTCGGCTCAGGTAGCACGCCGTTGGCGTCAGCGATACGCCGACAATGGCCGAGACGATGGCTACCGTCCAGATTCCCTTGGGCAGCCTCAAGGGCGGGTCTTCCTTTCCGAGTCTTGATGGCGATTTCCTGCGCACAAACGTAAGGTTCGAGCCACAAAAACACAGCGGAGCGCGCTCCCAAAGAACGCCGCCGCACCCACCGTCGACGGTCTAACCATGGCACCCCGCCACCAGCGCGAGCGCCGCCAGGTCCACAATCGTTTGAGCAACGACGATCTGGCTGTCACCTTACCGTGCAATCATCCCCTTGGTCCAGATGATCACGGTACCGCAGCCGTCCTCGTGCGACATTCCGAGAAACTTCGTCGGCAGTCCGCGATTCCGCGGATACACTTCAATCGCGTAGAGTTCACTCGCGGAAACGAGGTCATCAGGCGAAGTAGTGCGTACCCTCGAGCCGGGATCGCCCGCGGGAACGCTGTCGATTATGAGCGCGTACTCGCAGCGATAATTTCCCGTCACCAGCCGGCTTTTGCTGCCTCGCCGGTCAACGACGAGATCGGGAATATTCGTCAGCGCATCGGATGCCCGCTGTGGCCTGATTCGATCGAGATATTCAGGAGTGATGAAGTGTCCGTTCCCAGCTGCCATTCTCTCGTAAAATCCGACTTGCCGAAGCGGTTCCCGAACGTCGGAGATCGTTACAGTGGGAATGGTGCGCGCCGTCTCGTGCATCCTTATCCGTACTGCAACTGTCGCGGCCTCTGGCAGGTCGACTTCGAATACCACTGGCTCGAATCCGACCCTGCGAACACGGAAAAGCGTTTTTCCCGAGCCGATGCCGCTGAGCCGGAAGCGCCCTTCCTCGTCGGCGGTTGTGCCGACGTTGGCATCACCGATCGTTATCACAGCAAATTGAACAGGATCGTCGACGGAATCGATGACGACACCGGCGAGCGCGGACGTGTGAGTCGGCTGCGCACGCAAATGTCCTCGGTCGGCGTGAACTACGACCGCCAGTACGAGGATGATACGCAGCTCTCGAGCGCGCACTGACGACTCCCGAAGTGGGATAACTAATCTATGCCCGGGTCAAGATCGCGCTACAATAAAAACAAAGAACGGCTCGTCGGGTTTCCGATGAGCCGTTCTTCGCTCTAGCGCGTGTCGATCAGGGACTGATGCGCGGCGGGAAAACGTCAAGTAGAGTTGCAGCCAGTCCGGTCGTCGACCCGGCGACCGGTCCGCCACCAATGGACGGCTGAAGAACGTACGCCACTCGCGGCCCGAAGATCACAATGGTAAATGCCGAGCCAGCCTGCCGCGATCCGGCGACGGGATCGAGCGGGGCGGTTGTCGGTGTCGCGGCAACTGCAGCCGTGCCGACAGGTGCAAAAAAGTTCACGAGTGCTGCCGTCGAGCCCGGCGCCGTTGCTGTGATCTTGTAGCTGTTCAGTCCAGTAGCAACCGGGACATTTATCCAGGACGTAACTGAACCTGGTGCCACGGTGGCGAATGCAGGACTGCCCGTCGCTGCTCCTTTGGCAGCAGTATCCAGGGCAGCGTAAACGCTAATGGCAGATCCAAGAGCCGGCGCTGCATTGATAACGCGAATTGCAACCTGGCCCGCCGGAACCGTCGGCACCACGTCCTCGATGAGAATCAACTTCTTCTGCGGTGACGCCCCGGCTTTCGCGAATCCATAGTGAAGAATCGTGTACTTCTTATTTGCTTCGAGGCTGAAGGTGGCTTCGTCGAGAACCTGAGAAACTATCGAGGTCTGACTGCACGTGTTCAGGATAGCGGCCGGGCAGGCGAAGAAAGCCCTCACCTGATGCGACCCTGCCGGAATGATCCTCCAGTTGCCACTGCTCGCGCCAAATAGCAATCCGGGCTCCGAGGCGTTGGACGGATAGTCGACAACCCGATAATCCATGCCGACGGTGTCTGGAATGGCATTGACCCAGCGAATGGCAGCGGATACCTCCGGCGTCACCACTCTCGAAATGGGATCTGACTTGCACGCCGACACAGTCATCACTGCACCGGCCAAAACAAACGCACGCGAAAATTTCATCAATAAACTCCCTTTTAAAATGACTGTTAACTCTCTGGCGGCGGGTTACCACCCTTTCCGGAACCGGGGTCACCGCTGGTGATACCAAGGAAATTCAGACTCAGAACCGTAACTGCCAAACCGACAATGATTGCACCGATCAAAGTGGCTGTCCTATTTCTCGAAAAAGTGCGCTGAGTTACGGACTTGACGTCCCGTGGTCTCAAGCTCACGGCCTGTCCCTGCCAATGATCGGAAACACCATTCAAGTAGGTCACTTGCGAGACGAGCACCTGAAATGACGTATCTGACCGCTGAAGCACCTTGCCATCGACTCGTTTTACTTCCTGCCCGACTCTCTCACCTAGCGCAACGCGTCCAATATCAGTGATCTCAGCGCTGATCTGAGAATTGGGGTTCAGATCCGTAGCCGAACCGGACAGATAGGTATAGCATCCCGACACGCAAATGAGAGTGGAGGTAATCCCGACCGCCGCCAGCAGGCGGTAGAGGTTTACGACCACCGCACGGACCGCCCGGCGAAACGCCAGACGGACCGTGCTCGAGTTCACAACTCTCGAGTCAGACAACTGCCGAGCCCTTAGTAACCGTAAGTGCCCCTGGCCGCGGACGACGGTCCTCCCACTCCTCCGAGGTTGTACAACGGGATTCCACGAACATCGAGCTCCTGGAACGGAACCGGATACTCGAGCGCTGTGCCTTGGGGCAGATCGCCCCAGCCGCGACTATCGAAGTACCACGCGCCGAAATGCGTGAATTCGGTCTCCAGGCGTTTTTCCCACTTGAGGGCTTCCATGATATTTCCGCATGCAGCCGTATTGAACGCCGGAGGCTGAGGAACGCGTGGCACGCATGAGCCAGAGTTGCTGATGGGTTGTGTCAGCGACGCTATCCCCACCAATGGCGGAAGCTTGCCGTTTGCAACGCGAGTGATGTTGATCTTGGCCATCGCATTCGCGAAGTCGCCCTTTCTGATGTAACCCTCAGCCATGAGCAGATCCATCTCGGCCCGCGTCATCAGGGGGTACAGCCCGTTGCGTGTGTTCGACCATTCCTGGAAGCGGTAGAAATCATACTGCGACAAATTGTAAGCGGCGCCCGCTGGATCGGTGGGTCTCCGATTGCGGAAGTAGAGATTGGCACGGGGCGGGCTCGGGAAGCTTCCGGCTCCAGAGGAGGCGCGCTGGTCTTCACGGGTCTCGCCAGACGGAAGGCGCTGATCCGCACTCTTGATCAGGAACGCATAACGGGAATTGAGCGGTGTCTGCAGCCAACCGTCATAGCAATCGCCTCCAGCTCCACAAACACGTGCGCTGTCCGCAAATCCAAGAATCATCGGGCTCTGCTGGGACCATGTATCATAGGTGTAGTGCTGAGCATCGCCGATCGTCCATACGCTTCCGGCCGCATTGGACTGAATCACCATCAGGTCACTCGGCAATGCTCCACTCGCATCGGCGATGACCGCATCCCAGTTCACCGCAGCGGCTTCGGCAGGGGTACGAGCAACTCCCGCTCGCAGGCGAGCCTTCCACCCCTTCGCGACCTGAATGAGCTGCGCTGAAGTAAACGCATTCCCGTTGATCCACGTGCTCGGAAGGGTGAAGCCGGGACTCTGGCCAGCAACGCTGATTGCAGTGTCGAGCTGCGCAAGCGCTATGGCCATAGCGGCCTGCGCCGTAATCAAAATCGGAGGAGCGCCCTTGTTCGCCGGTGTTACCGGCGTAAGCGAGTCGTAAGCCAAGGCAACGTTACCGTTGGCTGCTCCAATCACCAGCCAGGCGAATGCTCTCGCTCTCCGATCGGCTGCCGCACTCCCGATCGTGAATCCAGGACGGTCCAGCGAATTAAGTCCATCTGCGGCCGCGCGTGCAGCTCGGACCGAGTTCGAGAACTGCTCGAAGTTCTCGTCCTGATACAGGTTGCCCCGATTATTTGCGATGGTGACGCGCGGCAACCCACTGCGCGGTCCCATGCCGAAATTGTTTAGATCCGACGCATTCTCGAACGACATCGTGAGCAGCGCCGGCGTGATCGACGTATTGAAGCCGAACGCGGCCTGTTGCATTCGCCCGTAGGAGTTTGCGATAGACGTCTCGACGTCGACAGGCCGGGAAAGAACCCGAGTGACGTCGGGATTGTTTGGATTCGTTACCACCAGGTCGTTGTTACACGCGACGAGCCCGACGGCGATAGGGATTATAAAAAGACTCAGCTTTCGCATTTTTTTCCTCGGTGTTTGCTGCGGGCGGAATACTTCCGCCCGCAGCACGACTGATTAGAAGCTGGTTGCCAGCGAGAACGTGAACGTGCGGGTGTTGGGGAACTGGAACGCGTCGACGGCGTTGATCAAGGCCGAACCCGATGAGTTCGCGCCACTGCCGCCGGTTCCGCTAACCGCTCCGAATCCGACCTCGGGGTCGAAGCCGGTGTACTTGGTCCACGTTTTCAGATTGTGGCCGACCAGCGAGACAGTCCAGTCGCCGTTGACCACCGGAAGGCTCCCTAAACGATAGCCAACGCTGGCCTCACGAAGTTTTTTGTAGCTTGCGTCTTCGACGAATCTTGAGTTCGGTCCAAGTACGTCATAAAAACCGCCAAGCCCGGCACCGTTGTCCGGGAGGCTCGCGCGGTAGTAATACCCGAGCGGCTTCGCGTCTTCGACGTTCTTGCCAGCCTGGTCCTGATCGCCAGCGAGGAAGTCGAGGTGCGCCCATCCACGCCCTTGGTTGTACACGCTGCGGCCGATTGCCGCATCGACGAGGGCGTAGGCAGAGAAACGCTTATATGAGAACGTCTGGGCAATGCCAAAGCGATACTTCGGCAACGCATTGCCAAGCGGCGACACGATCGCCTGACCAGTCGAATCTCTGACGACCATCGGCATTCCCCAGTTGACGTTCACCGAGGGGTTCAGCTTGCCATTTTCGCCAGCGGCCTTCGTTGTGTAGTAGGCCGAGTTCTTCGGGAGCAGCGATTGCCACAGATTCTTCTTGATTCCGTCCGCGGCGGTGTTTCCGCTGCCGACATACACGATGTAGCCTTCGTTGTTCTTCTGGAAATCCTGGCCTGCTCCGCACGAAGCCTGCAGCGAGCTCGGAAGCTGACCGCACTTTGTCGCGAACAGCCGGCCGTAGAACGTTCCATATTTCTCGCCCTCTCGCGCGAAAAACAGTTTGTCGGTTGCCTGCGCGTTCGCACCAAACGTGTAAGGCGGAACGAGCAACTTGGTGATCGTCGCGGAGGTGTGATCGTACGTGCCGCGGATCGAGTAGTTGAAATCCCGTCCCTGCAGCACTGGAAGATTCGCCGACGCCTCGAACGTGCTTCCGTCGAGCTCTCCGGCGTTCTGGTACTGCTGAGAAGCGCCGTTAAATGCTGCGAGGGGAACTACGAGGATCTGATCCTTTGCCAGGGTCTTGGACCAGGTGACGCCAAGGCCAAGCCGATGCCACAACTCGGCGTCCGCACCGAATTCGGTTTCACGCACGGTCTCGGGCTTTAGGTCTTTGTTACCGATCGTAGCTGCGCCACCGAGAATACCATTGGCGAGATTGTACGTCTCGAACTGGGCCGCGAATACCGGACGGTTGCCGGCGGTACCGCGCGAGCCGCGGAGCTTGAGCTCATTGACTTGCGGAATGAACCACCAAGGCTCTTGCGACACTCTCCACGCTCCCGAGACGCGCCCCCATGTGCTCCATCGGTTGGCCGAGCCGAAAAGTGAGCTGCCGTCACGACGGACAAGCCCAGAAAGCACGTAACGATCTTTCCAGTCTGTGTCGAGTCCACCGAAGAATCCGATGCTCTTGGTGGTCTGCGTGAACGAAGTCAGGGAAAAGTCTGAGCCGACGTTATTAAGGTTCGGGACCCCGACGACTGCGAGCGTTGTTCCACTTCCGTTGCGGAAATCATATAGCGAATTCTCATAGCCGTAACGGAACGTTGCACGCGTGTTGAAGTCGCTGAACATCGTCTTCTTGAGGACCAGATCTGCGCCCGTATTGTACTGGTTCTGCATTTCCGACCGCTTCCCAAGCAAGCCGAGGTTCGTCGTGCTGCTGGGGCCCGTCGTCGTTCTGAAATTCTTGTCCCGGAATTGCTGGTACGCGACGTTGGCGCCGTCGTAGCTGAAATTGAAATCCATCTGCGCCCATGTCAGCGGACGCCACTGCGCATTTGCGCTGCCGAGAAACCGCGTCGTTGATGCGTTGTCTCTGTAATTCTCCAAATAGTAGAGCGGGTTGTAATTCTGCGAGCCACCGCTGCCGAGGTTCGGACGGATGTAGAGGCGCCCGAAATCGTCGCGCGCCTGAAGATTGGCGAGCGGGATCTGGCGGGTGAGGCGGAAGAATGCTCCGCCACCGTCTTCCTGAGTGAAACCGTCCTTCCGGTCTTTCGCGAAATAGCTCGTGAGGCCAAGGGTCCAATCGCCTTGCGTGCGGTCGAGATTCAACCGGCCACCCTGCCGCTGGAAGCCGTCGAGGTACGCGATCGCGCCGCCTTCCTTATAACTATTGGCGCTCGCATAGAAGGACGTATTTCCGGCGCGGCCACGCATATCGACGTTCTGCTGCCACGTGGGCTTCGGGTCGGCGAACTGCTCGATGGCGTCAAAATTCACCCCAGGCCACCGCTCGTTCTCGAAGACATTCCGGAGCGGACTGCCCGCGGTCGTCGCACTTAGAGTCGAGCCAGGATCGATCGGGAATGCCCCGGCCGGCGACAGTGCAAACACGTCGCTGTAGTTGTTGATGCGCTTGACTTCAGATAGGTAGTCAATCGATCGGGCGCATGAGTTGTCGGCTGCGCCAGCCACTTTGAATAAGCAGAACCGGGTTCCCGTCTCGTCGAGTCTATAGCCATGCGACTGAGAGAGCTTGAACTTGTGCTCGATGTTGCTGGTACCGTACTCGGTACGCGTGCCGAAGTGAATTCCCTCGGGCCCGCCCTTTCCGGACTTGGTCGTGATCGCGATGACGCCGCGCGCTGCGCGTGCACCATAAAGCGACGAGCCAGCGGCTCCCTTCACGACTTCGATGCTTGCGATGTCCGCCGTATTGATGCTCGACAGACCGCCGCCGCCCGTATTGGATAGCTGATCGCTCATGACGACGCCATCGATGATGTAAAGCGGGCTCGCTCCGGTACCGGACGTCGAGATCGATGTCGGTGCGCGCAGCATCACCGAGGGAGGAGCGCCAGGACGCCCTGACGCGGATACGATATTCAGTCCCGCAACCTTGCCCGAAAGCGCAGCGAGCGGATTTGACGAGGGAACCTTGTCGAGCGCTTCCGCGTCAATGCGGGCGACCGAAAACGGAACCTTCGTCTGCTCTGTCTCACCAGTGACGCCAGTCACCACGACCTCGGCAAGGTGATTGACGTCCTTGCTGAGTGAAAAGTTGAACGTCTGGGTGCCAGCGCGAAGAGCAACCTGCTTCGTGTCAGGCGTATAACCGATCGCGCGGACGCGCATCACGACGCCCTGGCCATTGGCACGGGCCTGCGGAATGACGATAGAGTAGCCACCAGTCTCATTCGTGGCAACGGAAATCTGTAACTCGGGAATGACGACGTTGGCACCACGAAGCGCATCGCCATTGGCCCCTGTCACGCGGCCAGAAATCACCGTCTGACCCTGGGCCAACGCCGGCACTACCAAAGCCAACACACTTAAAACACCAGCGATAAAACTCGTAGAACGGATTAGTCCTTTCATGCGAAACCTCAAAGTGATTGGAGAAACCACCGAAATGCGGGCTCATCTGAGCCACCTCCAAACAGCGCCCCGCCGGGCAACTGTACCTGCGCTGGTCCTCTTTTCCTTCGTGTGGGGGTGAAAAAATCGGCGATCGGTAACGCGGGACTTCAGCGACTATGGTTAACGACCCGGTCCACCTGAGCCGAGTAGGGCAGATCAGGAAAAGCCGGAGTCGATGGTGCGGGCCTAATATGAACCGATGTTAGTATCGCGCAAGAAATTTATTTCCAAACCTGACGTTTTTACGACAATCCCCTGTCAGGAAGCCAACACCCCTGTTCGCCGTTCGACCGCAGGCGACATATTCCTTCACCTGTTGTCGCTCCGGGCAATTCGTCAACTCAACACGCAAGGAGACTCGATGAGTCGCAAACCGATCGGTTTTCTGTTCGCCGCCGCAGTGTTACTAGCCACAGGGTGCGCATCGACCGGAGCCCAGCGCTCGTCCGGATCACCCGACAAGCTCACGCACGCCGATATAGAAGACACAAACGTCACATCTGCCTATGATGCAGTAAATCGCCTCCGTCCCAATTGGCTGCGGCCCGCGGGTATGAGCGTGACGGGACTGCAGAACGGCGGAGCACCGCCGGTCCTCGTCTACATGGACGGGAAGCGCCTCGGCGGGACCGATGTTCTGAAAACCATCACGACGTCCTCAGTAGTCTCAATGGAATTCCTGAGCCCCACCCGCGCCCCTGCGGTCGTAAATGACATGTCCACCGGCGCGGTGTCTGCCGTCATAATGATCTATACAAAGTGACAAACCGCCGCGGACGACCCGTTATTTTTACTTAGTGTCCTTCGTCCATCTCCACTGCCATTCGGAATACTCGCTTCTCGACGGCGCCAATCGAATTGATGATCTGATTGCGCGGGCGAAAGAATTCGAGCAGCCCGCCCTCGCGATCACCGATCACGGGAACCTTCACGCCGCCTGGGAATTCCAGGAAAAGGCGCGCAAAGCTGGCATCAAGCCGCTTATCGGAATGGAGGCGTACGTTGCCCCCGGAAGCCGCCATATCAAGGAGCGCGACGGCGCCCGCAAGCCCTACTACCACCTGGTTCTTCTCGCC
>JBBSFT010000114.1:0-9222 GCA_038254845.1 Gemmatimonadales bacterium
CAGAACTCGTAAACGATGACATGGGCTGGTCTCCGTGTTTTGCGACAGACAGATCGTCGCATGTGGCTCTGGTAACTCCGGTTCACACCGAGGAGCTAATCCACGGATAAACCGGAGGCCAGCCCAGTCATATTTTCTAGGTGTCACCCGACTTTCGTCGTGAGGACAGAGATGGCAGGCCAGCGCACTGTGGTTCCCACGCGGTCGACGACGATTGAACCGCTGCTGTCGGTGCGTGGTGGTGCGCACGCGATCAACTTCTACGTATCGGCGTTCTCGGCCCGCGTGATCATGCGTGTCGACGCTGAGAACGGTGACGTCGTCGCGCGATTGACGGTCGCAAATGCCACATTCTGGGTGGCTGATGAATCACCAGCGCATCAAAACTTCAGTCCGGAGTCGCTCGCCGGATCGACGACGCGCTTGATTCTTACGGTCGATGATCCTCTAACCGTCTTTGATGCGGCCGTCGCGGCGGGCGCGACGGTGATCTCGCCCGTGGCCGAAGACTACGGCTGGCTTGTTGGCCGCGTCGTTGATCCGTTTGGCCACCATTGGGAGATTGGAAAGCCCGTTTCCGACGACGCTCAGTGATTGAGGCTGGAGGCGCGCTGCAAATCACAGCTGAGGAGCTGAGATGCGAGCATACGTTGTAACCACTGGCGCTGTCTTCGGCTTGATTCTCTTGGCGCACGTCCTCCGGATCGCCGCAGAGGGCTGGTTGGTGGCGACGCAACCGGTCTTTGCGCTCACGAGCCTCGCGTCGCTCGGTATCTGCGTCTGGGCGATTACCCTTTTGCGGCAACTGCGGCGTCCGCCATCCACACACGCCACCTAACGAGCGCTGCAGTTGACAATCGCACTGCGGTACGCGCCGGCTTCGCCGCCGCATTTGTTGACCGCGCTTGCAACTGAGCTATGGCATTGCGCCACATCTCCCGTTGCTGTCTCCTGACCTCAACTTTATAGGAACCCTCCATGCTCAAGGAAGTGGAAGGATTGATCACCCAGTACGACCGCGGCGGATTGACGCGTCGACAACTCCTTCATGGTCTGGTTGCGCTTGGGGTAGGCGGGGCCTTCGATCGCCCAAGCCCCCGTCTCAGCCAAGGCAGCTCCCTCGCCGAACCTGTCTTCAAGACGCGCACAATCAATCACGTTACGCTGTACTCAGCTGACGTCCCCCGCTCCAAAGCCTTTTATCAAACACTGACCGGCTTGCCGGTCCGTGACGAGGGAAAGGACTTCTTCGAGCTCCGTCTAGAGGGAAGCTTCTTGGGAGTCTATGCAGCCGAGACCGGGACGCGGCCAGGCATCGATCACTTCTGCTTCGGAGTCGATCAATACGAGTCCAGCGCCGCCCTGGCTGCATTGAAGTCGGCGGCACAAACCGGGCAACCGACGCTCGAAAATGAGAATCAGGTGTACGTTCGCGATCCCGACGGAGTTCGAGTGCAATTCGCAGATGCGAGTTACAAACGCTGAGGTCGATGTGGGCACCTAACTACCTTGCTGTCGACCAGAGCGTGAGCGCTGCTCCGCGATGGCGTCTAAGGAACGCTGAAGCTGACGGGCGATCTTCAGTATGCTCGCCTCGCTCGCTTTTGTGTGATTCGCCCGCAACTTGGCTCGGGCGTTAGACGCTCGGGAAGTGTTTTCGGAACATCAGCACATGGAGTTTCAATGACAGTCAAGCGGATGGACAACGTCGGCATCGTGGTAGAAGACATCGATGCGGCCATCCGGTTCTTCATCGAGCTGGGCGTTGAGCTCGAACGGCGCGCCCCGATCGAAGGAGACTGGGCAGATGGCGTCACCGGACTGCGCCGATCACCGTGCTTTTCTTGCACGCCGTCACACCAGATTCGACTGGTTACCGTTCGTGTGGGCCCAGTTTGTGCTCGCCTATCAATTCGATTATTGGTGGGAGTCATTCCAACTGCTGAAGGCGCCCGGCATCACAATGATGGCGTTTGGCTTCCTGCTGTTGCTTGCACTCACGCTCTCATTCTCTGGCGGACTCGTGCTGCCCTTCAACGCGGACAAGTACCCACCGGACTTGGCCGATTACTTCCAGCAGGAGGCCGGTGGGAGTCCTCGGTTTGGGCTTCTACAACATTGTCGGCACTTTAGCCAACAAGTGGCTGTGGAACCTGAATCTGATTAGCGCGCTTACGCTGGTGAACCTTTTTAGTGTTGCATTAATTTGCGTCACAGTTTTCAGCAGGAGCCGTCGCATGCAAGTTATGGCAACTCTGACATTTGGACTAAACTTGATTCTGTTCGTCACGCTCTACGTTCCCAAATCCTACTGATCGGCTCGTAACAATTCGTTTAAGCCGACCATCTTCGTAACGCGGCTTCAGTCAAGCTCGGCCATCGTGCTAGAGTGGTGCTCGCGTCAGGCTGTTGATCGATAGGTTTAATGGGTAAACTCCGTTCGTTCTTCCTCCGTGGCATTTGTGAGCGCGTGCAAGCAATGTTGACTGGACTCACGAGCCTTGAGCCAAACGCTTCGTTTAGGAATGAACTCGGGCGTTGACATTCCTGACGTTTGCAAGACAGCTGACCACTCACCGCGAAACGTGACTCATGTCTTCCATCATCCATTCGCAGGCAGCAGACATTCCGTCCAACATGACAACGACCGGCTTCGAGGTACCTGGATTCCGAATCGTGGACAATCTTGGCGTGGTACGCGGTGTCGTCGTCCGATCCCGATCGGTTTTCGGGACCGTCGGCGCGAGCTTGCAGACGATGCTTGGCGGCAATATCTCGCTCTTTACGGAACTCGCTGAGCGCACCCGCAAGCAGGCTTTCGACACAATGTTGGTTCAAGCGCATATGGCGGGGGCCGACGCAGTGATCGGCATCCGCTATGACGCGAACGAGTTGATGAAAGGCGTGACAGAGGTGTTGTGCTACGGGACGGCCGTTCGTGTTGAGCCGCTGGAAGACTGAGGAACATCGCGACGCGATCCCCGGCTATACGAAGTCGTCGATCTCCCGGTGCCCAGCTCGATGCGCTTGGAATTGATCGAGTATGCAATGGTGTCGTTCGAGACTTCGATGCCTACCGCGATCTTCTCAAAAAACCCGGTCGCCAGCGCGATCTCAGATATTATTATCGGGATACATCTCAAGGTCCCATTATGCGGTCGCGGCGCAGCCGTCAGCGGGCTAACGATGCTGCTATTGTCGTGGGCCGCCTTCTCGAGCCCGAAGGCTTGAGCAAATCCTGAATTTGTTGTCCGCCTTATTTGGTTCGTCCGTCAACCTCTGCAAGAAACTTCACGATCGTCGCGTTGTATCGGCTGGGCTCGATCAGGTTCACCATGTGACCGCCGCCAGGGACCACGTCTAGTCGTGTGTTCGGGATGTAGTACGCGAGCGCGCGAGCGACGATCTGAAGAAACGGTACTTCGTTTTCCCCAACGAGAACGAGAGAGGGTACGCTGATCCGCTGCAGGTCGTCCATTGTGACAGCGCGGCCGGGTCCTGACGCCGGCTTGGGATTCAAGAAGCGGCCGCCACGGTACTCAGCGAGCAACTCAGTGACACGTGTATGGGCGTCAGGTCGCCCTGCGGGGACCGCCATCAGTGGATGGGCGGCCCACGACCGCCGGAACGCATCTAACCCCTGTTCCCGCGCGATGGTAGTCCATTCGTCAAATCGCGTACGATCCGCGCCGGTCCATGCCAGGCCAAACCCGTCCGGTGGCGGAGGCCCATGCAATATGAGACTCAAGACCCGGTCCGGATAAGTACGCGCGAGCTGCAGCGCCACTCGCGCTCCCTGCGACATGCCCACGATGTGTGCCTTCCGTACGCCGAGTTGATCGAGCAGCGCGTTGAGATCCGCGGCATCCCAGGAGCCGTCCTCACTGCCGCTCGACTTCCCGAACCCCCGCCTGTCGTAGCGAATTAGCTGAAACCGCCTACTTAACGCGGAAACCTGTGGATCCCACATACGCAGGTTGAGCGACCACCCGTGAATCAGAACGAGCGGTGTACCTTGTCCCTTGACCTCATAATAGATGCTCTCCCCGTTGATCGTTGCGATGTGGCCCTGCGCGTTGGCGGTCGTGCGCGCGTTGACGCCAAGGAATAGCAGACACCACCGCGATACTCGCGCGCCCTGCAGTCGTGTCGACATCTCCTCCTCCCGTAAGACAGCCTGTCCTCTCTCGTTGATACAATCAATGCGCGCGGGTGAGATTGGCTAGTCGCCGACGCGCTGCGTCCACAAGGGGCTGAAATTCCGCGTCAGCATCCGACCACAGCGCCAGGACACGCGCATAATGCCTCGCTGCCTGATCGCGCTTTCCGAGGCGCGCGTAGATCTCGGCCTGTCGAAAATGCGAAGGCGCGCGCAACGGTATCTCCGTCACCGAACCGTCGCCGAGTGACGCGAACCATTGCAGAGCTTCGGTGTTCCGCCCCATCGAGGCGAGCAGCTCGCCGTGGAGGAAGCGCTCGTTCGCGCGCGCGACGAACGGCGTCACGGCGATGTCGCCCTGCGAATCGCTGGACTCCAACGACTGCAACAGGCGCAGTGCCTCTTCCGGATGCCCCGCCTTCCTTAGGAGTTGCGCGCGCAGGCCGCGGTCCAGATCGCGAGTGAGAACGGTCGCTTCGCCTGACGTCGCGAGCTGCCGCAGCTTCGCGGAAGCAGCGCTGGCGGAAGTCGTATCGCGCAAGTGGAGTGAAAGCATGCCAAGCGTGTACTGGCGCAGCGGCTCGAGCTGAATTGTCCCTCCAAGCTCCGTCTCGGTCGAGAAGAGTCCTTTCGCCCTGGATGGGAGAGCCTCTGAAGATGCGGCGCGTTCGCGCACACGCATCACGGTCGAATCTGCATACGGGAGAGGCAGCGTCACAGCGAACCACTCCATCGCGGCGTCGAACTCTTGGCGGCGATGCTCCGCCGGCACCGCGCGCTCCGCCCGGGCGGCCTCGGCGAGGACGCTTCGTGCGGCATCCAGTCGACCACCGGCAAGATGAAGCACAGAAGCAAACCAGAGGACATCGGCACGTAGCGACGGCTTCACTCCCTCGTCCATTAGATCGTGCACCAACGCGCTCGTTACGGCGGGATCAGGACCGAACGCCGTAAGAAACACAGCAACACGCCAGATGGAGAGGCCCTCCCATTTCTTCATTACTCTCGTCAGAGCGTGAGACGTCGCGGTATCGTCGCGCGCCACAGCGCGGAGGAGCACGATTTCCGTGAGACGCCGATCCGTGCGCAACTCATTGGAGGAGAAGGGTGCAAGCAGCGAATCGACCGCTGGCACCCGGCCGCCAACAAGGTGGATTCGGGCGAGGTGAGTAATCGCGAAAAGATTCCGTGGCTCGTACGAAAGCACTTTGCGCCACGCTTCCTCTGACTCACTGATGGAGTGGCCGAGCAACGGTCCGTGATGGAACTGGATCTCTCCCAACTGGAACCATGCGTCGACATCGTCGGGATAGCGCGCGAGAATTGCGCGGTAAGCTCGCTCGGCTTCGACCGCATCGCCCGCACGCCATGCGCGAAATGCCGCCAGTAGATCGCGGTCCCGGGAAGAGAGTCGTTCGCTGAAGCGCGCAGCCGCATTGGCCGCTCGATCTTCACCCGGCAGAGGTGCCCATTCGCGCGCGAGGCCGAGGCGGTAGTACGCGACCGCGAACGTCGAGTCGTATGCGATCGCTGCGAGGTATGCGTCCGCCGCCTGCTCGAACTGGCCGGCGCGCATCAATCCTTCCCCCTGCAGATACGCTTTGAACGCGGGAAGCGACGAAGTGGTCAGCGAGGCGGTGCGAATGAGACGGCCCGCCGCTGGGTCGCTGAGCCCGGCGAGCAAGCGAGCCGCGAGCGCGTCGACCAGCGCGAAGACCGAATCCACTGCTCCACTTACGACCGCTCTAGCAATCGGCTCGGTCGCATCGGTTCGATAGACCGCGGCCTCGATCTGGAGTTGGCCGCCGGCCTCGACCACGTCGCCAAGTACATACATCGCTGCACTGAGACGTCCCGCCACGCGATCGCCGCGCCGCGCGTCGGCCGTACCACCACCCGCGTCGGCAACAGCCGCAAACGTAGCGCGCGTGTCAATTGGTCTCAACGAACCCGCGCCGTTGAGCGCGGCGCCGAGCAGATTCACCATCCCTTCGCGCAGGTAGTCACTCGCCTGTCCACCGTGCACGGAAAATGGAAGCACAGCGATGGTATTGGTCGACGACACCGGCATGGTTTTCGTCTGCATCCGACGCAGTCCCCAGACAGAGGCGAAAAGCACGATCAGGCCGATTGCCGCGGCGAGCGCGGGACGCCTTAGGCGTGCGGTGCTCGGTTCATGCGACGGGGCAGGCTCGACGTGCGACAATGATGATGGCGCGGACGGAATCGCTGCCCGGAGTGCCGGCAGCGACGCCGCTTCCGATCGAAGTCGTTCGCCCAGTTCGCGAGTCTCGTCAGGAAGCCGCAGGCCATCCGACGCTACCAGGCGCGCGTACGTTTCGTACTGGCGTATGGCCTCGGTGCGCTCGCCTGCACTTGCCAGCGTCTCGATCAACCGATGCTGAGCCTCGTCGTCCAACGGGTCGCGTGCGGTCCAGAGCTCTGCAGCCTCGATCGCGCCTGCATAATCACCCACCGCATGTCTCGCCTCGACCAACTCCCGGCACGCCTTGCGAAACATGCGCGCGTACTGTGATCGGCGGCCGTCGACCCAGTTCTCCCACGGTGCGAGTTCGACGAGATGGACGCCGTCGAGGAACGGACCGCGGTACAATCTCACCGCCGTCGCGGTGTCACCTCGCTCGATGGAGTCGATGAAGTCGTGAACGTCAGTGCGGACGTCGTTGGTCACCACTAGCTCGTGCGCTCGCGACTCGATCCAGTCGGTCCTGACCGCCTTTCTTAATTGATAAAGGCTCTGCCGCAGCGCGTGGCGCGCGTTCTCGGTATTGCTTTCCGGCCAGAAGACCGTCGTCAGCGCCTCGCGGGAAACCCGCCGCTCAACCGCAAGGTAGACGAGGAGCGCGGCGCGAGAGTGCTGGCCAGCCAGCCAATCCAGCTCGCCCTCGTCGTCGAGGATGTGAAAGCCCCCGAAGGTTACGAGCTCAACGGCCACGCATCGGCGTCCATAAGCGGCAGGACGAAGGTGCCGCCCTTCATTGTGCATCGCAAGTGGTCGCGGATGACGCCAGTGCGAATGCCGTGACGCGCGCATGCCGCGGCCGGTGACGGTTGGTTCTCAGGATTACGACGAACAGTACCACGACCGATTCACCATCGTAACGGAGGAAGACCATGACGCACCACATCATCACGGGCGGCGGAGGTTGTCAGCTACACCTCGTCGAAACCGGAAACCCCGAAGGACAGCCGATCCTGTTCATTCACGGCTTCTCACAATGTTCGCTCGCCTGGAGCCGGCAATTGACTTCCGACCTCACCCGCAGCCATCGCCTGGTCGCGATGGACATGCGCGGACACGGCTCATCGGAAAAGCCTCGCGATGGCTACGAGGACTCGAAGCTCTGGGCCGATGACGTCGACATCGCCATGCGAGAGCTGGGGCTCGAGCGACCTATTCTCTGCGGGTGGTCTTACGGGCCCCTCGTCATTCTCGACTACATCCGGCACTACGGCGAGGATGCGATCGGCGGCATTCACTTTGTCGGTGCAATCACGAAACTCGGAAGCGACGCAGCGCTATCCGTGATCGCGCCGGAGTTCCTCGCGCTCGTACCGGGATTTTTTTCCAGCGACGCGGAGGAGAGTGTGCGCAGTCTGGAATCGCTGCTGCGCATGTGCTTCGCCCGCGAGCCTTCGGCGGCGGAGTTGTACCTTATGCTGGGTTACAATGTGTTGGTGCCACCGTTCGTCCGTCAGGCGCTGTTCTCCCGCGCGTTCGACAACGACGATCTCTTGCCGACGTTGCGGAGTCCCGTGCTGATCACCCACGGCGCGGAGGATGCGATCGTCACTCCGGTGGCCGTCGAGCAGCATCGCGCGAATATTCTTCACGCGCAGGTGCACACCATGGCTGGCGCGGGGCATGCCCCGTTCTGGGACGATGCCGCGTCGTTCAACCGGCGCCTCGGGAAATTCGCCGAAGGTCTCGAGCGTGGAGAGCCGGTTCTCGATCAGCGGGCATCAGCATAAGCAGACCAGACAGTCGCGTCTTGCTCTGGCAAGGTTCTTGGACATCTTGCCAGAGTATGACGCAGCACCTCGCAGTTCTGTCGCGTCTCAAAAGCGGACGAGGTCTCGATCCACAGCGTACAGAGGGATGGCTCGCGCTTCTTTTTCTCCGCCTTTACCGGTCCCTCGATGCGCTCGCGACTTGATGTTGCTCGCCTCGCTCGCTGTCGTATGCTTCGCTTGCAGCATTCTGTGAACCGGCGCCCCGCGTCAAGAGCTGATTGCTTTTGACTTGTCTTTTTGTAGTTCATTTTTCAGTGCGTGTGACACGACCACGCTCGCCTCTTGCGCCGTCGGCCCGCCAGCCCGATGTTCGTCGGCATCCGATCACCGCATGTCCCTCTCACCCGAGCCGTCCATGCCTCAGTATCTAATCGAGCGCAACATTCCCGGCGCAGGCAAGCTGACCCCGGCCGAGCTGCAGGCCATCTCGCAGAAGTCGTGCGGCGTGTTGCACGAGCTCGGCCCGCAAATTCAGTGGGTGCACAGCTACGTCACTGACGACCAGATCCACTGTGTCTACCGCGCGCCCAACGAGGCGATGGTGCGCGAGCATGCAAGTCAGGGTGGATTTCCAGCAGATCGCGTGTCCGAGATCAAAGCGACGATCGACCCCACGACAGCCGAGTAGACGGAGGGGTGGTTCGTCATGGGCGCGCGGCGCCGTCTAACGAGGCGTTGCAGCTGACGGAGCGGGCCACGCGTCAGCCGGTCTGGCATCCCGTGGGACGCTCCACAGCTGAACTTGGGCATTGACGCATGATAGGCTTGGAACAGAAACCAGGCTCGATTCAGCGCGAGGAACTTTTGCGTGAGCACACGTAGAGATTTCATCAAGGCGGCCGCCTTCGCTGGCGCATCCTTGACAAGCGCCTGTCGGCGATTTCGAGGCCCTGCTGGAGCGGCGAATTCCGACGCATTCAGGAACTTCCGTGCCAGCCTCAGCGGGCGTATCATCCTTCCCGGCGACGCCGAGTACGACAAGGCGAGGCGGGTGGTTTGGTGGAATCCGGCGACGAACAAGCGTCCGG
>JBBSFT010000115.1:0-9037 GCA_038254845.1 Gemmatimonadales bacterium
CGAGATATTCGCCCGCGGGCAGAATACCGTGTTCGCCAATGAGCCCGCGCACCTGAAACGCGAGCGAGTAGAATGCCGAAAAGAAGATCACGCCGAGGGCGCGCAGGAACAGCCAGCGCGACCAGAGAAATCCGTCGGTTGGCGCCGCTGAACGAGTCACAATCATCTTCGGTAACTTTGAGTCATAATGATCGTTCATCTCCTCGACGGAACCTACGAGCTCTTCCGGCACTTCTACGGAATTCGTCGCGGCGTAACGGTCGACCCGCCGCTCGGCGCCGTGCTTGGAGTCGTCCGGACAGTTACGCAGATGCTGGAGACAGGAGCGACCCACATTGGCGTCGCGACCGATCATGTCATCGAGTCGTTCCGGAACGACCTCTGGGAAGACTACAAGACGGGTGCCGGGATCGAGCCGGTTCTTCGCGCGCAATTTCATCCGCTCGAGCAGGCACTGATGGCGATGGGCGTTGTCACCTGGCCGATGGTCGAGCTGGAGGCTGACGACGCGCTTGCCTCTGCAGCACACATTGCAGCGGACGACAAACGTGTGGAGAAAGTGTGCATCTGGACGCCTGACAAGGATCTTGCACAGTGCGTTGTGGGCGATCGCGTCGTGCAGGTCGATCGCCGGAGCGGTCAGGTGCGAGACGACGCGGGGGTGCGAGCAAAATTCGGCGTGGCTCCGGAGTTCATCGCCGACTATCTCGCGCTTGTCGGCGACTCTGCCGATGGCTATCCGGGCATTGCCGGCTGCGGCGCAAAAACCGCTGCGCGTCTCATCGACAAGTACGGCCCGATCGAGGCGTTTCCCCCTGACGTACTCGGGGGAAACCAAGCGAGCGCATTGTTGTTCAAGTCGCTTGCGGTACTTCGCACGGATGCGCCGCTGTTCGAGCATGTTGACGAGCTGCGCTGGGCGGGCGTGACCGATGCGTTTGCCGCATTCGCCGAGAAAATCGGTGACGTGGCGCTGATCGAGCGGCTCGCGGCCATCGAGGTCGCTGACGCCTAGCATGTTGTCTCTGTCCGGCTTGCCGCGCCGCATCCTGCTTGCGGATGCTGACGCATTCTTCGTCGCGGTTGCGCGGATGGTTGACCCCGATGGGGCCGGGAAAGAGCCGCTCCTCATCGTCGGCGGGTCGCGCGAAAGTCGCGGAGTGGTTTGTTCCGCATCGTGGGAAACAAGAAAGTTCGGGGTCCGGTCGGCGATGCCGATCCCGCGCGCGCTTCGCCTCTGCCCTCGAGCGATGTGTGTGCCTGTCCCAAGAAAAGCATGCGTGACGAAGAGCCACGAGATTCGAGAGGTCCTCGGCCGCTTTGCGCCAATGGTGGAGGGCGCGAGCATTGACGAGTGGTATCTCGACATGGGTGGCACAGAGGGCCTGTATCATCAGGAGCACCTCGCTGTCACGGCCCACCGGATGCGCGATGCAGTCTTGCGCCAGACCGGCTTGTCGGTGTCGATTGGCGGCGGAACGAACAAACTCGTGGCGAAGCTCGCGGTCGAGCGCGCCAAACCAAAGCCGGACAGCGGTGCCGATGGCGTTCACGTCGTCGAGCCGGGGTCGGAAGGCGATTTTCTGCGCACGTTCACATTGGCCGAGCTGCCGCTCGTCGGTCCAAAATTTCAGCAGCGCCTGGCCGTTCTCGGAATGTCGACCGTCCCCGATGTTCTTCAGCACGATATGCCAACGCTCAAGCAATGGCTCGGCAAACGCGAAGCCGAGTGGCTCTGGGATCGCGTGAGTGGAATCAGCGATGCGCCCGTGGAGACGCACGGCGAGGCGAAGAGCATCAGCCGTGACGAGACATTCGCCGAGGATCTTCACGACGACAAGGATCTCGAGCGTGAGCTTCTTGCACTTGTCACACGAGCTGCCTACGACCTGCGCTCGGATGGGCTGACGGCGCAGACAGTCACGGTAAAAATTCGCGATGCGGACTTTAGCACTCGCTCGGCGCAGCGAACTCTTGCGTTGCCGGTTGTCTCCGACCGGGTGATCCTGCGGGCCGCGCGCGAGCTGCTCGCGAAGCTCAGACGCTCCCGTCGCGTACCCGCCCGGATGCTCGGCGTTCAACTCTCGTCGCTTGCTGAGGATCCGGAGGCCGACCAGCTGACGCTTTTCGCAGCGGGAGCGAGCCTGTCTGACGAAACAGAGCGCGACCGCGTGCTGGCCAAGGCGGTTGACCGGGTGAGGGAGAGGTTCGGCGCGAAGGGCATCATCCCCGCATCGCTCACCCGCGATAGCAGTTGATGGACGGTGGTGTGCCCCGCTGGTTTGCGGTGACCTGACCGCAATATCTTTCACCCATGGCATCAAGCTCACCACGCCGCCGGAAACGAACCGGCCGTCCGGCAAGAAGGACCCAGGAGCACACTTCCCAACCGACGTCGCGCAACGCGTACATGGACACGCGCGAGTGGCTGTTGAAGACTCATGGCCCGGTCTGCGCGTATTGCGAGCGGAAGATCAGCCGGAATCTCATCACGCTCGATCACGTGACGCCGCGGAAGGGAAAGACGGCCTACGACCGGCGCGACAACCTCGTGCTGGCGTGCCCTGCCTGCAACATCGAGAAGGCCGACAAATCTTTTCTCGCGTTTCTCCTCGCGCGAAAGGCGCGCGCGGCCTCGGTGCTGAGGTACGGCGCGCATCTGAGCGGGATGCTGATCAAGCTCGCGAGCGAGATTGCAGGGCCCGAAGCGACGGCGCGGGCGGCGCGATTGGCTGACCCCGATTATCCATATCTCGACTGATCCCGAACGCAGTCTTCACCTTCACCGGAGAGCTTCCGATGTGTCGTAACATCAAAGTCCTTGTCAATTTCGAGCCACCCGCAACGCACGAGGAAATTCGCGCGTCTGCGCTTCAGTTTGTTCGTAAGCTGAGCGGGACGACCAAGCCGTCGAAGGCCAACGAGACGGCGTTCAATCTCGCCGTTGAGGAGGTTTACGACGCTGCGCACCGGCTCGTGCATTCGATGACGACGACATCAACGCTCAGGAACCGCGCCGTCGAAGCGCGAAAGGCACGGGAGCGATCGTTGAAGCGTTTTCCCCGGGCTGTGGCGAATCAGGCCTGAATCGAATTAATTGCGCAGCACTCAGCCTCAACAACAGGGACAGGCGATGCGATCAGGACTGGCCACGGCACTCGTGAGCTTCGGAGCAATCTTTCTCGGATTCGGGATCACGTTTCTCATCGTCGGACTCCTCGGTGTCCACTTTGGTTCGCGCCCGTCGCTCGGCACCGCCGGGATCATGGCGCTTGTCGGGCTCGTTGGAGGAGCCATTCTCTACGGCGCCGGCGCGACGATGGGCAGAAGATCGCCCGACTGAGGTGAAGCTGGCGAAGTACCTCGCCAATCTCGGGTACGGCAGCAGGCGCCAGGTCGCCGCGATGATCGAGCGCGGCCGCGTTACGACATTGGCGGGAGAGGCGATCGATGGCGCTGAATCCATCGAGCATGGCGATATCCTCGTCGACGGCGAGCCGCTCGACCCGCCGCCACGCAGCGTCATCATGATGTCCAAGCCAGTCGGTTACGCGTGCACGACTGTCGGCTCCACGCCAACTATCTACGATCTTCTTCCGGAGCGCTTTCGCGCGCGGCGCCCCGTGATGGCGAGCGTCGGACGACTCGATCTCGATACATCGGGACTGCTGCTGCTGACCGATGATGGACAGGTCAATCACCGGGTTACATCACCGCGAACACACCTTCGGAAAGTGTATGAGGTGACGCTCGCGACCGACCTGAGAGGAGACGAACGAGAGATATTTGCGAGCGGATCGCTCATGCTTGAGTCAGACGCCGAGCCGCTGCACGCCGCGACCCTCGAGGCGCTTGGCCCGCGGCACGCGCGACTCACCGTCACCGAGGGCAGGTATCACCAGGCGCGGCGGATGTTCGCAGCGGTCGGCAATCATGTTACAACGCTTCACCGGTCCGCTGTTGGCGGACTGGAGCTTTCCGGTGTGGAACCGGGGCAGTGGCGCGTGCTGAATCAGGACGATAAGAACCAATTGTTCAGATGGCCGTCATCTGATCGCTGACAGTACCTTGAAGCGTCTGCCGTCATGCACGGTCGTGACGGCGCCGAATCGATTCCTGATCGGGACTTCGTAGGGAAGCGTTCTGTTGGCAACGATGAACAGCCGGCCACCGGGCGCGAGGACGTGCCATGAATCTTCGATGAACTGGAGGGGCACGACGAGCTCGGTATCCTTTCCCACGTGAAATGGTGGGTTCGAGACCACAACGTCGAACGTCTCGTTCAAAACAGCCCCGGCAACGTCGCTTGGCAGCACTCTCCAGTTGGCGATGCCGGCGTGATCGGCGGATCTCGTCGCCGAGCGAACGGCTTCGATGTCGGCGTCAACCATGACGACGGGAGCGCTGTGGGTGAGCCGCGACGCGGCGATGCCGAGGGCGCCGGCACCGCAGCCAAGATCCAGCACGGAGGATCCAATCGGGATGTCGATTGCGTCGGCGAGAACACTGGTCGCCTCATCGAGATGGTCCCATGAGAAGACGCCGGGTCGCGTGTACAGCGTCGTTGGAATCCCGCGCAGTGTTGTTTCGATCGCGCGAAATAAATCATGCTCGAGATACGGGTTCGCGAGATCGGAGCTGAGCGACATGGCATGCGCCGATTTTGTCGCGACGACAATCCGGTGGCCGCTGTCATACGCGAGCACCGCGATATTGCCGAAGATACCGTCCAAAAGTTTCGCAGCCGTCTTGATGCCTTCGTGCGTGCCACCGGCGATGTAGCAGTTGCCGCCGGTGCGAAGCAGGCGGTACGCGTCAACGAGGAGTTGCACGAGCGCCATTTTCTCGTGGGGAATCCGGATTGTAACGACATCCGCAGTGAGGCCGGCGGGCATGCCATTGGACCCGTGGGCATTGATGACAACCGCGCCCGACGCGCCGTTGGCTGTCATCGTTCGCCGCGCGGCCTCGGCCGCGAGCACGTTTCGGTCGGACAGAACTACCTGGCTTGCCCCGGCGCGAGCCGCGACCGCAGCGACGAGCGCGTTTCCACAGTTCATCGAGACGACGATGTCGCCTTGCGATACTGCGGCATATTCGGCGAGCATGACCGAGGCGGGATCGAGCCGGCCATCAGCGTAAACCCCGGGCTTGGTCGCGATGATGAATTTCTCGCCGCGAACCGTGATGCCGGTCTGGTGCCATTCGCGATAGAAGGCTTCAGGCAATTTTGTCTTTCGCTTCGGAGACAGGTATTCGATCTTTTTAGCCGTGTACGAGCAACAATAATAGTCCCATTTCGGCCGGTATCTTCCGGCAGGTATCCATGATCAGATCGATTGTCGCCTGCGTCTGCTATTCGTTGCTCGCGGGAAATGTGTCAGCGCAGGCCGCGAACGACTCTGTGCCCGACCTGAAGACACTGGTCGCCCATTCGTCGAGCGAGATGGTCGATGTCGTGAACCGCTTCACCAGCGATCTCAACTCGGTGAGCCGCCGCTACGACGCTGACGACTCTCCCGCGCAACGGCGGCGGATGCGTGACTTCTACGCTGGATGGAAGCGCCGAATTGGCGAGATCGATTTCGAGAAGCTCTCACAGGAAGGACGCGTTGACTACGTCCTGCTCGATCACTATGTCCGGCATCAGCTCGATCTTCTGGGGCGTCAGGACAAGTTGCGGGCCGAGACGGTCGTGCTCGTTCCCTTCGCCGATCGGCTGCTTGCGCTCCAGGACACGCGCCGGAATCTGGTGAGTGTCGATCCTCGCGCTGCGTCGAGTACAGTCGCAAGTGTGTCCCGGCAGGTGGACAGTCTTCGCGCGCTGTTCGAGTCATCCGCCGCGCGGCCAGTGGCACTCCGAGTGACGAGAACAGTCGCGAACCGCGGTGCGATTGATGTCGATGAGATGCGTTCCGTAATGGCCAGCTGGTACAAGAACTACGATGGATACGATCCGCTCTTCACGTGGTGGATGAAGGACCCCTACAAAAAGCTCGACGATGCACTCGCTCAGTACGCGAAGACATTGCGCGAGCGCGTTGTCGGCTACAAGCCGTCGTCTGCTCAATCATCGCCACCCGGCCGCGGAGGAAGCGGCGCGAACGACGGTCCGATCGTCGGAGACCCGATCGGCGCGGACGGTCTCAAGGGAGACCTTGCCTACGAGATGATTCCGTACACGCCCGAAGAGTTGATCGGGATCGCCGAGCGCGAGTATGCGTTCAGCCTGAGCGAGGCGAAGAAGGCGTCGCGCGAGATGGGTTTTGGCGACAACTGGAAGGCGGCGATGGAGAAGGTGAAAAACACCTACGTCGATCCGGGAAAACAGCCCGATCTGATTCGCGATCTCGCCCGGCAGGCAGAGGCGTTCTTCGACCAGCACGACTGGGTCACGATCCCTCAACTCGCGCGTGAAGACTGGCGCATGGAGATGATGAGCCCCGAGCGACAGCGCGTCGCGCCCTTCTTCCTCGGTGGCGAGTCGATTCTCGTATCGTATCCGACGGTTGACATGACGGAGGAAGAAAAGCTCATGAGCCTGAGGGGAAACAATCCGCATTTCTCTCATGCGACGGTCTTTCACGAGCTCAATCCGGGTCATCATCTGCAGGGATTCATATCGGACCGGTACAATCCTCACCGGCAGTTGTTCAGTACACCGTTCTGGAGCGAGGGGCAGTCGCTGTACTGGGAGATGTTCCTCTGGGATCACGGCTTTCAGGTGAGCCCCGAGGATCGCATGGGGGCGCTGTTCTGGAGAATGCACCGGAGCGCGCGCATCATCTTCTCGATGAAGTTTCACCTTGGGAAGATGTCGCCGGATCAGGCGATTCAGTTTCTGGTTGACACAGTGGATTTTGAGAGAGCCAATGCAGAAGGCGAGGTCAGGCGGTCATTCAGCGGAGCATATCCGCCACTCTATCAGATCGGCTACATGATCGGCGGGCTCGAGCTGCGAGCTCTTCACCACGAGCTCGTCGATTCGGGCAAAATGACCGAGCGCGGCTTTCATGATGCGGTCCTTCAGGGAGGGCCAATGCCCATCGCGATGGTCCGTGCGCGACTCGAGAATCTGAAGCTCACTCGCGACGGGCCGGACCCATGGAAGTTCTCGACGGAGCTGCCGCCGCCGGTTCCCGCACCATCAACGGGAGGAAAGCAATGAGACTTGTTGGGCCGAAGCAGTCGCTCGTGTCGTTCACGGACGGTGACGATCATCCGCTCGTTGGCCGTTTTCTCCGGATGGTGAAGGCGCTCAGCGTCGAGGATTCGGTTGCGGCGACGTATCGCGTATTCACTTTCATGAGGGAGCACGGAGTGGAGTTGTCAGAACACACCTCGACCGGATGGCTGAGTCACGAAGGTGACAGCGTCGAGGTCATCGTGTTCCGCCGGGCTGGCCAGAGCTCGGCGGTCACGTTCGAGGAACGTGAGCGCGAGAGCAGGTTGACGGCAAGTCTCGATAGTCTTCTGGAACTGGCAGGGGCTATCGCTGAGCATCCAAATCCGCGTTTGCGACGCGGAAATGTGTCGGTTACGCGTCGCAAATACCGGCTTCGCGACCGCCGCGCAGTGCTTCGTATTGCGGCAGCGCTCGAGCCGGTGGACGTGGCTTCCGCCGATGACACGAAACAGGGAAATCCGCCAATCGTCACGTCGATCATCACGGGTCCATCCGAGCGCGTCTTTCTCTCCGCCAATGCGGCGTTCACCAGGTTGAGGCAGGTGAAATACAACGTCAGCGATAACAAGTTCGATTACGGCAACAAGCCGACCGAGCTGCTGATCGGTGTGAACTACGCTTTCCAGGATATGTTCAAGAATGACAACGCAACGGGTCTCAAGGCGTTCGTGCGCGGAATCTATTTAGGCTTTCTCGTCGAGCCGACAAAGCGGCCATTCAATCAGATTGCCGCAACGGCTGGGTTTCGGCATAGTCCACCGCCGTTTGAATCCCTGTTCTCTCTCGAATCGGTATCGCCGGATGTGGGCGTCGCCTGGGCGCGGGACGACGCTCCCGACCCGGAATCGGACACGCGTGTAAAGACGCGGTACGGCAAGCCGGGGTTCATCTTTGGTCTCGCGCTGGGACTGAACAAGGCGCTTGGGTGGATCGAAGGAACGCGGTAGCGATTGACTATTTCATCCTCCCGTATTTTCCGAAACCGCTGGCCGGCGGTCATTGCTGGATGTAGGGAATGTCGTCGAACTTCGGCAACCCCGCCCTCTCGATGATGGAGTCGAGACCTTCCCGCTCGTGAAACTCGGTTCCATCGCGGTTGATGAGAACGGTGTTGGGATAAAGTTCGGCGAGGCGCGCGAATTCGTCGTCGATGAGCCGAAATCTTCGCACCATGTTTTCCACCTGCTCGTGCGCGCGGTGGCGGAGCCGAATGTGCTTCTCGATCGTATCGGAGCTCGACGTCAGGATGATGATTCGGTCCGGATTCCAGCTGTCTCCAATCGTGAGCACGTCGCGCAACGCAGCATGATCCTCCGCCGGATATTCGACGATGTGCGCCTCGAGAGTGATTCGCGCGCCTTCGATGAAAATGACCTTGTCCGGCCCGTCGTGCTCAGCCGCAGAGCGATAGTTCGCGTCATAGACGCGCCCGAAATATTCAGTCACGCCGACGGCATTTACACCGCGCTCGATATCCACGAGCACCTGCGGATTCCAGACGCCCTTCTCGCCTTCGCCATACGACCCGTGATGGTAAAGGTCTCCAAGCTGGCGAAGAAGGGTGCTCTTTCCGACGCCAGGTCCGCCGACAATTGCAACGCGCATTTGCTCTCTGAGAGGGTCGCCGTAACTTCGGTGGGCGCGCCTGAATGTGCGCGCTATCGGCGCACCGCTCAAGAGTTGACGGGAGAAACTCCTTGCAGAGACAGCTGAAACAGATCGTCGATGACTTTGCCACAGCCGAGTTGCGTCTCGCAAAGCTGGCGGAAGTCATTCCGGACGAGGCGTGGAGCGAGCCCTCCGATCCGACTCGCTGGTCTGTCGGAGAATGTGTCGCGCACCTGAACCTCA
>JBBSFT010000116.1:0-8976 GCA_038254845.1 Gemmatimonadales bacterium
CTTGATCGATTTCGGTCCAATGTCGTAATCAACCCACGCAATCGTCACGAAGGCGCCAATCGATGGCTTGTCGGTATCAGCATCAGTCACCGACCCGACGATGAACGCCTCGCCCCTCGCCTGATCCTCGGCCGAGCATGTTTGCCGGACCAGCGTCGCCGGAGACGGAATCCCGACGATGACGAAAGCGGAATCGCCGTTGCTGAATGCTTTCGGCGAAGTGGTGATGACAACGGCAAGGGAATCGAGAAGCGGATGCCGGATCTCCACCACATGAGTGCCCGCCGGAATTCCCTCGATGCGAAACAGGCCATCCGAATCAGTCTTCGCGATGAGCTGCGTTCCGGAAATGCTGATGGATGCGCCAGCGAGGTATCCCCCATCGAGGCTGTCAATTGCGACACCAGTGAGAATCGCTGGAGACCGCGTGACCGGAGTTATCCGCTGAGCGCTCGCGCCAGCTGCGGCGATACCGAGCCCGACCGCCACCGCAAGGAGGCGTATCGATGCATTGGCACGGCCGCTACTCATCTCATTACACGGGCTGTCGCTGACTCGACAATGGTGAATTCCCAGCCGAGATCGGCATCGAGCGCCGGAAGAGCAGGTTGAGCGCATCTTCAGTGAGCGCCTTCATCACCGTGCCCTGAGCAACCCGCGATGTGACGCTTCGTGCTTCCGGACCTCGCCACTGGTACCACGAGTACCGATCCATCCCCGACGTCTTGCCACCGGGATGATGAAAGACCACCATCGCGTTGCTGGCCGTTGGCATCTTGACCTCGACGCCCCAGTGCGTTCCTTCGGGACCCTTGAACAACCGCATTGAATCCTTCGCCATTCAGATTTCCTGGTATGAAGGCAGCGGACGCCGTCCCGCGAACCCGGCGTTCTCGTCGTGCCAGTATTGAACCTTGTCCTCGCCAAGCTGCCAGCACAACAGGACCGGTCGTCCATCTACCTCGCCTGGAAAATCAACGAGACCGGTATCGAGGCCCTTCATCTGCACGCCAAGCTCTCTGATCTCGCCGACATAGCCGTCGATGTCGCGCGCAAGCTGCTGAGCTTCCTTCTCGAGCTCGTCGGCTTCGACGTTCGGACTGTCGATCGATCGATGCAATGCAGCGACCTCGAATTCCTTTACCTTTTCCTGCCATCGCCAGTAGTCGCGAACGATGTCGCTGACGATCCGGCGAACGAGCGGAAGAGTTTTATTTGCTTCCTCTACAGTGAAGATCGCGCGCATGAGCGAACTCTGCCCCCGCGCTGCTCGCTGGTCAAGACTCGGCCAGCGCGGTCTCGGCCGTTCGTTCTTCGAGACGCCGGCGACGGCGCGCCTTGGCGGCTTCGAATCGGCGGAGCTCGTCATCCGATTCGGCGATGAGGCGAGGCACCTCCACTGGCCGTCCGTTGCGGTCGATGGCGACGAACGTGAGGTAGCACGAGTTGGTGTGACGGCGAATTCCCGTCTGCATGTTTTCGGACTCGACGCGAACGCCGACTTCCATCGACGTCCGTCCGACGTAATTGACACTGCACTTCATGATCACGAGATCGCCGACGTGAATCGGCTCCCGAAAATCCACCCTGTCAACCGAGACAGTCACGCAGTTCATGCGGGAATGTCGAATGGCACATACTGCCGAGGCGGTATCCATCATCGACAGAATGACTCCGCCGAACACATGGTCGAGATTGTTCGAGTGCTGCGGCATCATCAGCTGCGACGTTTCGTGCTGTGTTTCGCGAACGGTCCGCGCCTCGATCATTGCAGCACTTCGTGATGAGCGCGCGGGGGTTGCGAGGTTCGAGCGGTGGCGAGCCGGACAGTCGACCGTGGGTGCGTTCGTCGCCGTTGCGAAGCGAACTGGGCATCGTCGTCCAGGTCGCGTGCATTCTCGAATGCGTTGCTGAGCGCGACCCGCAGCCCGGGAGCGACCTTTGGCTGGTCGAGCCAGAAGATCCGCGGAAGCCGCGAGTCAACATAGCCAAGCGGCCACTCGTGGCCGCGCAGATCGCGGAGCGCGACGAGCGTCTCAGAGCGAGCCGAATCGTACTTCGCGATTACGTCGTAACCGGCGTGGCGCCATCTGACTTCGCTGCCATTGCGGACGCCGCCTTCGCCGAGGATAGCCGTGTCACGAACAAGCGAATTCATGGGCACTGCTTCGCCAGACCTGATGTCGATGGCGCCGCGTGATGAATCGGACTGCTCGAAGTCCGAGCGCTCGAGAGTGATGCGGCGATTGTAGATGACGTAAGGCCCCGCGACGCCGAGAATGTCTGACTCGCCGGTCGCGGAGATACTGACGTTGTCGTCGGTCTCTTCGTCGGGATCGAGGAGGCGCGCTTTCGGGTTGACGCTGAGATACATCTTCTCCCAGGCAGTAACCTTGTTGTCTTCGTACAGCATTTTCTTGCGGCCTGTCAGCAGGTCGCGACTGTAGATTAGCTCGCGGGTGAAGATCGCATCTTCATACGAGCGCGTGACTTCCTCGACGTAGACTTCGTAGAACCGGCTATCGGCGGTGGTGAGGATCAGGGGCGAGGTACGTGAATTGATTCCCGCCGGACCGCTTTTCACCCAATAGGTGGAGCTGCCGTCTGCCACGAGGAATTCCGCGGCGGGCGGACGCGGTGCCGGCAACGAACAGCCGATGAGGGGTAGAAGAAAGACGAGCCCGGGGTATCGCATTGCTGGCAAATATAGTGCATCATGCCCGGCCGAACCCTTCCCAAATTCCCCCCGACACGATGCGCGCCTCACTGCTCTCAATAATTGTTCTCGCGGCCTGTTCAGCCAGCCACGATGCGGCTGGAAAAACTGTCCTCGCCGCCGACTCCACGTCGAAGTCATCGATGGGCGCGGCATCAACTGCTCCAGCGGCGACATCCTCAGCTCCTGACGGCCAGGCCGGTGGTACGACCGCCGGCTTGCCGCCAGCGGTTCAGAAGCTGCGGTCCGACCCGTCGCTGCCGATTCGCGGCCTCTATGTGAACCGGTTCGCGGCCCAGAGCACGAAGAAGATGCAGAAGTTGCTCGCGATCGCCGATTCAACCGAGATCAACGCGTTCGTGATTGACGTCAAGGATGAGTTCGGGTTGAACTTCGCTTCATCTGACCCGATGTTGCAGAAAAACGCCGGCACGCAGACCAAGGTCAAGAACATGAAGGCGCTTCTCGACACGATCAACGCGCACGGCATTCTTCCGATCGCGCGGATCGTGGTGTTCAAGGATTCCGTGACGGCGCGAATGAACCCCGATCATACGATCCGGAAGGCAGATGGAACGCCCTGGCACGACAAGAAGGGCCTGACCTGGGTGAACCCGTACGCGAACGCGATCTGGGAATACAATTTCCGGGTTGCGGAAGAAGCGGTGAGGATGGGCTTCGGCGAGGTTCAGTTCGATTACATCCGGTTCCCCGAGCCGTACAAGAGTCTTCCGCCCCAGGTATTTCCGGAGTCGAACGGGCGAGGCAAGACAGACGCGCTCGCCGAGTTTCTGAAGGCTGCACGGGCTCGCATGGCCAAGCTCGGGGTCCGGACAACCGCCGATATTTTCGGTCTCGTCTCGACTGTCGGGGGAGCGCTCGAGGTAGGTCAGCGCTGGGAGCCGATGGTGCAATCAGTCGATGTTGTTCTGCCGATGGTATATCCATCGCACTATCCGCATGGCTCATTCGGTCTCGCATCGCCAAACGCGCAGCCGTATGAGACAATTCATACTGCCATCTCGCGGGGCCGAGTGAGAACGGAAGCGATGGGCCTCAAGGGTCAGCGCGTTCGCCCGTGGCTTCAGGCGTTCACTCTCGGTGCGCCGAAGTATGGCGCGGGTGAGCTCGAGGCGCAGAAGAAGGCGGTATACGATTCCGGCTACGAGAGCTGGGTGCTGTGGAATCCGGGATCGGCTTACGATCCATTCATTCCGGCCCTCGAGAAGAAGCTCGTGTCCCGCGCGAAAAATCCGCCGGTGCCGGCGAAGATCACGAAGTTCGAGTAGCCGCGTTCAGCGGCGCACGCTCGGGTGTGCAGGCGGCCTCGGCTCGGCCGGGGTCGCGGGAGTTGCCGGAATTGTAGGTACCGTGTGAACAGCCGCAGGCGTTGGGGGTGCAGTCACGGCTTGTGACTCCTTCGCCGCTTCCTTGATGCTTGTGATCACTGATTCCTTCACCGTGTCACGAACGATTGGCGCAAGATAGGTGATGAGGAACCAGAAAATCAGCGCGGCAAGGCTCCACCCGACGAGGACCTTGCGCGGAAAGAGTCGCTCCTGATGCACGACTACCGGTTCATCCTCCGGCGCGAGATAGGCACGACTCGCATAGGGATCGGGAACCCATGACCCGGTGACCGATTCAGCCGGAGTGACTGCGTTCGGGAGCGGATCACGCTTCAGTTGATCTTCGGGTGGTCTGTTGGGATCGCTCATTCGCGGCCTCGAGGCGTCTCACTGAACTACGCGGGTGATGGACAAAAAGTGCCACGATGAGCGGCAATCGCGGTACCCGCTACATCGCTTTGTCAGTATTATTGCCGCATGGTGACGACAGCGAAGATCAACGGCATGTCCTGCGCCCATTGTGTGCGGGCAGTCTTCACGGCATTCGGCGGAGTTGAGGGAGTGTCGCGCGCCGATGTATCGATTGGTCAGGCCGTCATCGAACACGATGGAAGCGTCAGCAATGACGCGATCAGGGAGGCCATCTCCATCGCTGGCTACGACGTCGCGGATTTCCGCGACGATCGCCGCACCCTTCCGGTGGTGTGATGAAGGAATCGCGGCACACTCCCCTGCATACGCCGACGGGCGACGATGAAGTGAGGGGAGTGGCCGCGCTGCTGGCGCCGGACATTCTCGATCTTCTCGACGAAGATCCCGGAAGCGTCGCGGCCGAGACCGAGGAGATTCACCCGGCCGATCTCGCGGACATTGCTGAGGCGCTCCCGCGGAATCGTGTCGCTGACCTGCTGAGCGCGCTGGCGTCTGAGCGCGCGGCTGACGTGCTGGAATATCTCGACGAGGATCTTCGCAGCGAAGTCCTCGAGGCGATGACCACGCGGCAGGCGGCGGAGCTCGTCTCGCAGATGACTCCGGACGATCGCGCCGACGTCCTCGAGGATCTCGAGGAAGAGACCGCTGATGAGATTCTCTCCGAGATTCCGAAGCAGGCGCGTGAGGAGACCGAGCGGCTTCTCGCTTACGAGCCCGACACCGCAGGCGGTCTGATGACGACCGAGTTCGTGTCGGTGCCGGAGGACACGCGTGTCGAAGAAGCGCTCGCGGGAGTTCGTCGAATTGCGCGCGGCGGACGACGCGAGGCGATGCACGCGATCTACGCGACCGATGCAGACGGTGTCGTGAAGGGCGTCATGTCACTGCACGAGCTCCTGGCTGCGCCCGAGGGCGCGCTCGTCAAGGATGTGGCGTGGGAAGAAGTCGTGACCGTGCTCCCGACGATGGACCGCGAAGAAGTTGCGCGGCTCACGTCGAACTACGATCTCGTCGTTCTTCCCGTCGTCGACGACCAACACAGAATTCTTGGCGTGGTGACCGTCGATGACGTCATCGATGCGCTTCAGGAAGAGCACACTGAGGATGTGCAGCGCTTTGGTGGAATGGAGGCGCTCGACGAGCCGTACACGCAGATCTCGTTCTGGCGGATGATCAAGAAGCGCGGCGGGTGGCTGTCTGCGCTTTTCCTTGGCGAGATGCTCACCGCGACAGCGATGCAGCATTTCAACGTCGAGCTGCAGAAGGCGATTGTGCTGACGTTGTTCATTCCGCTGATCATGAGCTCCGGCGGAAACTCGGGGTCGCAGGCGACGTCATTAATCATCCGCGCGCTGGCGCTCGGTGAAGTGAGACTCAAGGACTGGTGGAAGATTGCAGTTCGTGAAATTCCGGCGGGGCTGGTGCTCGGCGCGATTCTCGGGATCATTGCGTTCACGCGCATCGTGTTGTGGCAGCGGCTCGGAATTTACGATTACGGCCCGCACTACAACATTCTGGCGGTGACTGTCGGCGTGGCGCTTATCGGGATCGTCACGTTCGGATCTTTCGCGGGATCGATGCTGCCGTTTCTGCTGCGACGAGTTGGCTTCGATCCGGCGAGTGCGTCAGCGCCGTTTGTCGCGACGCTGGTGGATGTCACGGGGCTCAGCATCTACTTCTATGTGGCGTTGTTTCTGTTGAAGGGGACGCTCCTGTAGAGCAAAGCCGCGGCTGCGTCGAGAAACCCAGACACATGCCAGGGGCCTGAGCACGTCGGCGAGGGGCTCCGCTAGTGAGTCCCGACCATCTCTCGTCTTTTCGAGTTGACCGGATCAGGATCAGCGGGTTCACCCTTACCCATCTCCGACTGCGCCGCGATGCCATGCTCCAGCCACTCATGCTCACCCTTTAACACCGCCATCGCGAGCTTGTAAAGATTCTCGTCGTTCGGCCCAAAAAGATTCCGGAAATGATCTTCGATGCGCAGACGTGCTTCACGACAGAACGTATCCGCGAGCGCGATCGCCTCCTTCTGCCCCTTCTCGGCGAGCATCATCGCGCGCACACAGGCCGCCGACATCGCGAACAGTTCAGCGCCAATATCCACGGCGCGAAACAACACTGCCTGCTTGCGCTCGAGCTTCGGCCCGAATCTCACCATCGCATGGAATATCGACCGGCCGAGGTGCCGCGTGTTGCGCTCGATGAACCGCATGTGCGTCGCGAGCTTGCCGAACTCGCCGAATGTCTTCAGGCGGCCGGCGCTGATGAATCGCGTCGGATACCACGTCAGATAGAACGGCGTGGACTTCGCCATCGCCGACAGCCGCTCCTTCATCGTCGACTCGGGATTGACGATGTTGAACGCGAGCTTGAAGTGATGATCGACCGCCTCGCGTGCAATGAACAATCGCATGATCTCCGATGATCCCTCGAAGATGAGATTTATCCGATAATCGCGCATCGCACGCTCGACGGCGATCGGCTCTTCACCGCGACGCGCCAGCGATTCCGCCATCTCATACCCGCGACCGCCGCGAATCTGAAGTGTGTCGTCGATGATTCTCCAACCCGCCTCGGAGTTGTACAGTTTCGCGATGGCGGCCTCAAGCCGAATGTCGTATCCGCCCTTTTCATACAGCGCCGTCGCGAGCTCGGCGACTGCCTCCATCGCAAATGTGTACGACGCCATCCTCGCAATCTTCTGTGCGACGGCCTCGTGTTTTCCAATTGGCTGGCCCCACTGCACGCGCTCCATCGCCCACTTTCGCGCAATCCGCAGCATCGTCTTTCCGGCGCCGGCACAACCAGCAGGTAGCGTGAGCCGGCCGGTGTTGAGCGTGATGAGCGCGAGTTTCAATCCCTTCCCTTCGCCCCAGAGAATATTCTCGCGCGGGACCTTTACGTTCGTGAACCGAATCACGCCATTCTCGATCGCCTTGAGCCCCATGAAGCGAAGCCGGTGAACGACTTCGACGCCCGGCATGGCCGCGTCGACAATGAACGCCGAAATCTGCTTGACGGTCTTTCCCTTCGACTCCTTGTCAGGCGTCCGCGCCATCACCACGAACAGCTCGGCACGAGTGCCGTTGGTGCACCAGAGTTTTTCTCCGTTGAGGATGAAATGCTTTCCGTCTTCGGTCGGAGTTGCTGTCGTACGGAGATTGGCCGGGTCAGAGCCGGCATCGGTCTCCGTCAGCGCGAATGCGGAGATCGCTCCCTTTGCCAGCCGCGGAAAGAATTTCTTCTTTTGCTCATCGGTGCCGAACAGCTTGAGCGGCTGCGGCACGCCGATCGACTGGCTCGCCGACAACAGCGCGACGAGCGACCCGTCCTTCGACGTGACGAGCTCCATCGCCCGGATATAGCTCATCTGCGAGAGCCCAAGTCCACCGTATTCCTTTGGGATCTTGATGCCGAACGCGCCCATGTCGCGCAGCTCCTGCACCAGCGGCTCGGGGATCTCTCCTGTCCGGTCTATCTCCTCGGAATCGACGCGCTCGAGAAACTCCCGAAGCTTGTCCATGAACGGCTTTGCACGTGCTTCTTCGGCCGCGTCGTTTGGCGGATGTGGATAGATGAGATCTGGCCGAAAGCGGCCGAGGAAAATCTCGCGCGCGAAGCTGGGATGTTCCCACTCTGTCTCGCGCGCCGATTCTGCAACGTCTCGCGCTTCCTTTTCGGTGGCGAGTGCCTGCGATCTGTCCGTCATTTCCGCCTCACGAAGAGGATCATACCAAAGATAGAGATGGCCGCGAACGAAAACCACTGAATCGCGTAGCTCTGGTGCGGCCCTTCATCGAGCGGAGGCACGTCGAGTCGCGGCGGAACGTTTGGCCCGGGCGATGCTCCGCCGGAAATCAGAATCAAGTGATACGGTGCGATAGCATACGGAAACACCTTCGCCACCGAAGCTTGATCGAGCCATCGAAACGATCTGTCGCGATGAGCAAGCTGTGCATCGCCAGTCCGGCGACTGAACATCTCGACGAATGCGTCGCCACGAACGGTATCAGGCTCCTGCCATCGCGTTCGGTCGATCGTCATGCCATCCGGCGCATACACCCAGCCGCGAGTAACGAGGACGGCGGTGTCACTGCCTGCAACCAGTAAGGGCGTGACGAGCTGGACGCCGGGAGATCCGTTTCGCGTGCGATTCGTGATGAGGATTTCGTGAGTGTAATCGTATACACCGCTGATTGTCACTCGTCTGAAGTGCATTGCCGCAGTATCCCGGGGCAGTCGGTCGAGCGTAACTGGTAAGGTCGTCGCTCGTGCTGACAGCTCGCGATTCAGCGCCTTTCGCTCGGATAGGCGCGCAAGCTGCCAGAACCCGAGCCGCAGGCAGACAATCGCGAACAGGCTGCCGAGGATTACAAAGACGGCGTTCCCGCGTTTCATGCGGAGAATCTAGCCTCACGCGATGCACGCGACGTGCGTGTTGCAATAGGCGACGAGTCGTACATCGAGAGGTTAACA
>JBBSFT010000117.1:0-8953 GCA_038254845.1 Gemmatimonadales bacterium
TCGTTGATGTCGAAATAGCCGATCCCCCATCCCTCGATGTTATACAGGGTGCGGGCGGATTCAATAGTCCATCGTTCGTCGGCTGTCTCTTCGACTGGCGGAGCAGTGCGGGCAATCGTCATTCCCAAAGTTTACGGGATGCGACCCCGATATGGTACCTGCTACGGATACAACGTTTCCATCGTCCAGCTTTCGCCGGCGCGTGTGTAGAGGTGGCGCTCGTGCAAACGTCCCGGACGCGCCTTCCAGAATTCGATTCGTTCGGCGCGAAGCCGGAACCCCGACCAGAATGGAGGACGCGGCACTTCCACTCCATCGAACTTTGCTGTGTACTCTGCAACTCGTTCCACGAGATCATTCGCGTGCTCGATCGCCTGGCTCTGTATTGAAGCCCACGCGCCGATCTGGCTTTCACGCGGACGAGTTGCGAAATACGCGTCGGCCTCCTTGTCGGAAACCTGAGTTACAGGTCCTTCGGCACGGACCTGCACCTCGAGCGGTGCCCAATGAAAGTTGATCGCGGCCACGGGATGTGTACGGAGCTCGCGTCCCTTTCTTCCATCGAGATTCGTATAGAAGACAAAGCCACTCTCATCAACGTGCTTGAGGAGCACAATGCGCACAGATGGATTGCCACTCATCCCGACCGTTGCGAGCGACATCGCATTCGGATCTGGCAGCAACGTCCGGTCAACTTTCTGTGCCTGCGCGTAAAGCCGGTTGAAACGGCTGAGCGGATTTTGAACTGGATACGGTGTTGCCATCTACGTCAGCCCCCACCTGCGGCCAACGGCACATTAGGCGACGCCCGAAAGACCGTGGCAAGGCTGTCTGAATACCATACAACCCAACGTGGTTCGAGCTTCAGAGCCTTCGTCAAGGGCGATGTTGACCGGATGAGGATAGTTCTGACGTTCCAGTCCTCGAGCTCACTTTGCCATCCTGGTCGCAAGTCGTCAATTCTCGCAAATGATCGCATTGTCACGGTGTTGAACTTGAGAGGATCCACGTGCAGGCGTGCTGAAGGCCACGCATACATTATATAGCCGCCCCATTCCCAGGCGTCGTAGACTCGACCGTCCAGCGATGCCAGCTTTGCCCGTTCGACTGCCACCGTCGGAAAAGAACGTGAGCTGAACCGGTCCGCAATCAGGATGACAGACCCAACGTGTCCCCGGTTCAGGCCAAGTGCCAGCAACAGGGCCCCAATGGGGAGTGCGAGTGTTCCGATTCTCGCATTGGGGTCAAGGCGCGCAAATTCGCGGAGCACCGGAAAGGGTCGATTCCCCTTTGGCCAGTTCCTGGCAGCGTGAAGCGCAATAAGCGGCCAGGCCGAGACGCCGAAAAGAGCGATATTGCGAGCCGAGCGCAGTGAAAAGAATAGGCTGATGAGAATGACCGTCAGCCAGGACAGAGGGGGGGGTCTGGTCGAGAAGGCAAACAGGACTACAAGGAGAAGGATTGCGAGGAGAAAGGGCAACTGCCCCGCATCATGAAAATTTGGCGAGAGGTATTCGATGATGTTATTTGAAAGCGACGTACTGGTGACAGCCGAAAACACTTCCCGGTGCAGTCTGAACCCGTAAGGATTCAGCAGCGTAGCGCAGGCCGCCAGGCCGAGGCAGATTGCGTTGCCTTTTGCGAGACCGATGCACTCGTGTCGCTTTTCGCGATGAATCGCGGCCTCTGCCAACTCTCCAAGAATGAACGCACCGATCATCATCAGACCGTAAAGCCAACCGCCGTGCAGATTCGCCCACACGGCGAAAAGAAGCGTAAACAGAACCTCGCGGTGGCGAGGGCGAAGTTCCAGCAGGAATAGCGTAAGCGTTGTCCCGACAATTGAAAACATGTGCGGACGCGTTTGCCAATGCGTAGCCGCCAGCGAGAGACTCACGAGCGCAGCGACGAACGCCCATCGGGGATCGGCGCCGAGTCTTCGCAAAAATAAGCCAATCGACGCGTGAGTCAGTCCAATTACGATTCCAGTCAGCACCACCAGGAGGGGTAGGCCGCCCGCCGTGAACAAAAGAGCAAACACCACTTCAGACAGCCAGGCGTGAGCTATCAGGGGGTCGGAACCGGCCGTATACGAGACAAGGCTACGTGTCGGAATGTGACCGGAGGCAAGTATCGTCGTCCCCATCCGTAGATGAGCGGCAAGGTCCCCGTCATTCTGAGTGAGCTTTACTGCTCCGAAAATGGCAGTGAGCGGTGCCACCATCGAAAAAATAAGATCGAATGCGCTGGGAGCGTTATTCTTTTCCACGCGCACAATCTTGCGCGGATCTGCTGCGAATGCCACAACGGCGGGTCATTACGCTCTAGGTCGACGCGAGGGACCTCGATGAACGCGGCATCACGCCGAAAATGCGTCGTAGGCTATCACCGGTCCCTCAGGGATCTATCGCCAATTACCGCACGAGGTTGAGATGACTAGGTGCCGTAAGCTGCTCCGGACATTGTTGCGAGATGACCAGGCAGCGACACCGGTCGAATAAGGCCTTCTGCTCGCGCTAATCGCAATCGTCTGCATTACGGCAATCACCGTCTTTGGTGCTCAGACCTCGGACAAATTCGCCCAAATAAGTAAATCGATCAGTTGAGCCCAAAAAAAAACGGTTGCGATGGGTGGTTATCGGTTGTACGGTTTAGGCCGGTTGCGCGGAACAAACGGTGTACGCACGATGATGTTTTTCAGATGTTCATTCCCATTTAAGGAGGTATAAGTGGCAAAAATCGCTTTGGCAGCCCGCAAATTTATCCGGGACGAAGAAGGCGCTGCAATGGTCGAGTACGGAATCTTGGTTGCTTTTATTGCAGTGGTTAGCATCGTCGTGATCGTGACTTTCGGCAAACAGATCTCCGACAAGTTCGTGACGCTTAGCACAACGTTCGGAGCGAACTGAGGCGGACCAGGTGCGGCTATTCGTCGGATCTCCGGTCGCGCTGGCTGCCGGCTTCGGCTTTACCGCGATTCTCGTTCTGGCAGCGATCGGAGACCTTAGGAATAGGCGCATTTCAAACCGGCTCGTAGCAGTTCTGGCAACGCTGGGCTTTGTTTTTTCGGTTACGCAGACACCAGGTTTTCCAGCTATCGTGCGGAGTTTTGAAGGGCTCTCAGTTGGGCTGGTTTGCTGGCTTCCGTTTTATGCACTTGGATGGTTAGGGGCTGGCGACGTCAAGTTGTTTGCCGCGGCGGGCACTTGGCTTGGGCCAGCGAGGGCGCTGGAGGGTGCGCTCATCGGTGCGCTCGCCGGTGCGGTGCTCGCCGTTGTGTGGATGCTGAAATCGCGTGGGCCGAGAAGTACGTTCGAAACTCTGGAGATGGCTGTCGGATCGCCGGGGCTTTTGGCGCGGGGCACTGGAGGTGCCAAGAACGAAGCGACGCTGCCATACGGCATCGCATTAGCTTTCGGCGCAATTTGCGCGGCTTGGATACCGAGCCTGCCGTTGGGCTAGAAATGGGGGTGCGGTTGCAGCTTGCACTGTCTGAAAACCAGCGGGTGTATCTGGATTCACAACCCGCCGTGCGGTGCCGCTTCTCGCCGCTGTGCGTCGGTGGCGGACTTTGCCCTCACGTGAATGAAACGCACGCTCCGCGCCAGTGAGCACGGTTCTGGTTGTCACTTCGACGTTCCTTGAGCGAGCTCCGCTCGAAGGCACACATGACCACCTGATCTGCGCGTAGTTCACGGATTGCCCTCCCGGGCAAGTGCTGAAATTTTGACACGGAAGGCGCAATGGGTGGACGTTATAAGTGGGTATTCTGGGGTGCGATACTCGTTGCCGCCGCGGCAACGTTCGGAGCGTACAAGCTCCTGGCAGCCAACAGCTCCGGCGGCAAGATGGCCACGCAAGCGGTCGTCGTTGCGAGCCGTGACATCCCGGAAGGATCTACCATCGATAGAATTTCGCTGACTACGAAGCAATATCCCCTAACCGCAGTGCCGGTCGGCGCCTTTAGTTCACTGGACTCCGTCACCGGACGGGTGACGCGCGTCGCCGTTTTCAATGGAGAAGCCATCGTTCCAGGCAGACTTGCACCGGTCGGCAGCGGCCCTGGCCTCGAGCTCAAGATTCCGGCCGGGCAACGTGCGATGGCCGTGCGCATCAACGACGTCGCCGGCATCAGTGGGCTCCTCCAGCCTGGCAGCCGGGTTGACGTACTCGTCACGATCAAGGAAGAGAATTCGGCAAAGCAGATCGCTAAGCTCTTCATGTCCAACATGCAGGTTCTCTCTGTTGGAACTGAAGTACAGCGCGATGCGTCCGGCAAGCCGAATAACGCAACGACAGTCACGCTCGGCGTGACCCCGGAAGAATCCGAGCGGCTCGCGATCGCCATGAACTCAGGCGCCATCCAGCTCGTTCTTCGCGGCTACGGCGATCCCGACAGCGTGCGAACAAAGGGTGCGACGTCCACTGACGTGTTGTCACAGCTGAAGGGCACTTCAATGTCAGTCGCCGCCCCGAGCCCTGCGCTTCCGCCAAAAATCATCTACCGAAGACTGGAACCACCCCCCCCAGTCGTGAAAAAAGAGCCGCCGCCGCCACCGCCCGAGTCGGCAACGGTGAGAGTGTATCGAAGCGGAAAGGCGGCTGATCCGCTCAAGTTCGACACAGTTACAAAGCACTGATCGGCGGCTTTTATGCCAGCAAAAAGCGCAAGCGATAGGAACTACTTCGTGGAGGTTCGTCTGAAAGCTCTAAACAGAATTCGTCAGCTGTCCGTCTCGCTCGGAATCGCCGCCATGGCGATGGCCGGGCCCGCAGGCGCTCAGGCGAACGATCCTGTGATCAAGATCGACCTCCCTGTCGGGCGGTCGTATCCACTCACGACCAACGTGGGCATTACGAAAGTTTCGATCGCCAATCCCGATGTCGCTGACGTTGTAGTGGTGGGTACCCGCGAGCTCGTCATCAACGCGACCAGGAATGGTGAGACCGACGCAATCTTCTGGCTGTCGAATGGCACCAGACAGCATTACAGAATCTCTGTGCACGCAGCGGCCGATCGCCAGCAAATCGCGCTTTACATCAAGATCGCCGAAGTAAGGAAGGATCTGTTCCGCAACACCGGACTCTCCGGCCTCTATCGCAACAAGGGAACGCGCGTCGGCACCGGTACGTTAAACACGGATAACGTCTTCGGGAGCACCGGAAAGATCACGCTTCCAAACGATGCCGGCTTCGGAACGATTCTCACCGATTTCGGAACGAAGAACCTCCTCGCGCTTCTCAACTTGGAAGAGCAGTCAGGCCGGGCGAAGACGTTGGCAGAACCGAACATCGTCGCCGGCAACAAGGACACGGCGACGTTCCTCGCTGGCGGCGAAATTCCTGTTCCGGTGATTCAGCCCAGCCAGAACGGCGGCCAGAGCCAGCTTACCATTCAGTACAAAGAATTCGGAGTTCGGCTCAAGTTCTCCGGTGAGATCCTGAACGACAGCCTGATCAAGCTCTACGTTCGTCCCGAAGTGTCGAGCCTCGACTTCACCAACGGTGTTCAGATCTCGGGCTTTCTCATACCCGCATTTCGAACTCGCCGCGTCGAAACAACAATCGACGTTCGCCGCGACCAGAGCATGATCATTTCCGGTCTGTTCAACAACGAGCAGGAGCTGATCAACCGCGGGATACCTTATCTAAAGGACATTCCAATACTTGGTGAGCTGTTCTCCAGCAAGCAATGGAAAAACAACGAGAGCGAGTTGCTGGTTGTCGTGACGCCCATCATCATCGATCCCACGGATCCGAGGCCGCAGGATGTTCTTCGGCTGCTTCCAGATACAGCACTGCCGGCCCGCGATGCAATCAAGAAGAGACTAGATGATGCTAACAAGCGTCCGCCTTCTCCGATCATCCGCTAAGGGACTCAGCGGATGCAGCGAAGGGCACTGATAGCAGGCAATTCTGCCGGCTCCCCGGAAACCGTCAACGGCGTTCTTGCCCGTTTTGGTTTCCAGCGGACGGCGCACGTGTCGGACAGTGATGAGGCCATCGCTGAAATGCGGGAAGGTCATTTCGATCTCATTGTCGTGCCCGTTGACGGTATCACTCCGGGTCAGCTGATCGCGCTCGAACGCGAGATCCGGAAGGATCCCAACACATCCGTCATTGCCACGGCTCAATCGGCCGACTCCGATCTGATCGTTCGATCGATGCGCGCTGGCGTCCACGAGTTCCTTGTTTACCCGCCGAAGGCGGAAGAGCTGGCCGGCTCGGTAGAGCGCCTGATGAGACGTACCCGCGTGGAGTCGGAGCGCGGCGATCTGGTTGCCGTTTACAGCGGCAAGGGCGGACTTGGTAGCACAAGCATTGCGGTCAACATTGCCCAGGCATTTGGAGCCCAGCGCGCCGATGCGAGAGTGTCGATTGTGGATCTTGTCGTAACCGGTGGTGACGTTCGTGTATTCCTGAACCTGAAGCCCGCTTATGATCTCAGCCACCTTATTGCGAAAGGCAGCTCGATCGACGCGGAGCTACTGAATTCACTTCTGACTCCCTGCCCCGGCGGAGTCTGGGCGTTGCCAACAGGCGACAGTCCCGAAGACGAAGAGCTGTTCGACTCGGCCGCAGTCGGTGCGATCCTGAATCTTCTCCGCTCCCACTTTGCTGTAACGGTCGTGGATTGTGAGCATCACCTGAGCGAAGCGACTTTGACAGCTCTCGATGCCGCAGACAGAATAGTGCTGGTGACCCAGTTGAGTGTGCCCGCGTTGCGCAGCACTCAGCGGTCCTTGGCGGTTTGTCGCAGACTGGGATACGACGACAACAAGTTGTGTGTAGTCGTTAACAGATATCAGTCGGGCGACGTCCTCCCCGTGAAGGATGCCGAGGATTTACTCCAGACGTCGGTGTACTGGAAGCTTCCGAACGACTACCGGCTGTCGGCGACGTCGCTCACGAAGGGAATTCCAGTGGCGCTCGAAGAACCGGGATCGAAGCTGGCGCGTAGCTATGAAGATCTGGCGAAGAAACTTGCGGGTACTGCTACGGCCTCAGGTGGATTTGCCCGGGTGAAGGAGGCGCAAGGCGGACGTCTGCGCAAGCTGTTTGGCACGGACAAGGGAGTAAGAAATGTCTCTTAGGGATCGTTTGACGAGGCGGAACGGGAATACCGACCCGATCGCGGCCCCAATCGACACCACTACTCCGCCGGGCTCGATGCCGGCAGCGAACTCGCAGCGTCATACCCCGGTCTCGAAAGCACCCGCAGTGGGATCGTCATCTGGCATGTACGGACGACGGATCGATATCGAGCAGGTCAGTCCGCTCGACCAGGTAAAGATCGACCTGCATCGTAAGCTCATCGAGCGCCTCGACCTCGAGGCACTCGAGCAGATCCCCGACGAGCAGCTCCTGAACTCGGAGATTCGTTCCGTCGTTATCGAGCTTCTCCGCCAGGAATCGACCCCACTCACCGTTGCCGACCGCGAAGACATCATTGAACAGGTCCTGTACGAAATCACGGGACTTGGCCCGATCGAGCCGTTGTTCCGCGACATGAGCATCAGCGACATTCTCGTGAACGGATCGAAGGAGATCTACATCGAGCGTGGCGGACGTCTCACCCGTGTCAGTGCAGCCTTCAGAAATGACGCTCACCTTCTTGCCGTCATCGACCGGATCGTAAGCCGGGTCGGGCGCCGAGTTGACGAATCTTCTCCGATGGTCGATGCGCGCCTGCCCGACGGCTCGCGCGTAAACGCGATCATTCCCCCCCTCGCGCTCGATGGTCCTGTTCTTTCGATTCGCCGGTTTGGAATCGACCTGTCGATCCAGAAGCTCATCGACAATGGGTCGTTCAACCAGACGATGGCGACTCTCATCGCCGGTTGCGTTGCTGCGCGTCTCAACATTCTGGTCTCTGGCGGTACGGGCGCCGGAAAAACGACGCTGCTCAACGCGATGGCGTCATTCATTCCGTCCGACCAGCGCATTATCACTATCGAAGACGCTGCCGAGCTGAGACTTCAGCAGGAGCACGTAGTTCGCCTCGAGACGCGTCCGCCAAATGCAGAGGGCGAAGGCGAAGTAAAAGCGCGTGATCTGGTGAAAAACGCGCTGCGTATGCGTCCTGACCGAATCATCGTCGGTGAAGTTCGATCGGCCGAAGCGCTGGACATGCTTCAGGCGATGAACACGGGTCACGAAGGCTCGATGACTACCATTCACGCGAATACGCCGCGGGACGCCCTGTCTCGCCTCGAGACGATGATACTGATGGCCGGTGCGAATCTGCCCGATCGCGCGATGCGCGAGCAAATCTCATCGGCGCTCGACTTGATCATTCAGGTCTCGCGACTTTCGGACGGGACGAGAAGAATCGTCAGCGTTGTCGAAGTGACCGGCATGGAAGGTCCTGTAACGGCAACGCAGGAGATTTTCCGGTTCAAGCGTAAGGGCGTTTCCCCTTCTGGCGAGGTCATTGGAGACTTCGAGAGTACTGGTGTAAGGCCGCAGTTCATGGAGAAACTCCGCATCGCGGGCGTTGACATCGCCAGCGACCTCTTCTCAGAGGGTATGGGTCGGTGATTCTCGTATTGACGGCCGTGTTCCTGGCGGTGATGGCCCTTGTCGTGGGGGGCTACGTTCTCGTCAACCGTGATAGCCTCGAAGCGGCTGATACGGCGCGTGCGCGGCTGAGAGCCCCCGAAGGGCCAATCAGGAACTGGTCGCTCCTCAAGGACGACAAGATTTCCGACGTCCCGTTCATCAACCGGCTGTTAAGCGGACGGAATTGGGTAGAATCGCTGGGTGTCCGGCTTGAGCGTGCGGGATTGGAGCTTCGGCCGGCGACGTTTTCCATGCTGATGGCGACATCGGCGGCTGTGGGGCTTCTGATCGCCGCGAAGGTCACCGACTTCCTTGCCTCGATCGTGTTCATCGTCTTGGGATTTGTTGCTCCGTTTATTTGGCTAAGGTGGAAGCAGAAGCGGCGCCTGAA
>JBBSFT010000118.1:0-8940 GCA_038254845.1 Gemmatimonadales bacterium
TACTTTCCGCCGAAGCGGTCAGCATGGATAGAGCTGGAATATGTCGCAAGGCGGATTTCGGATCGCGATACAGCTCGAGCGTCGCCGTGAGAGCAGCGATTGTCATCTTGTCGACTCTCAAGGCACGAGCAAGAGGGTCACTCCGCAGCAACTCCATCGCGTTCCGCTTTCCCACAATGATGCCCGCCTGTGGGCCACCGAGGAGCTTGTCGCCGCTCATCATCACGAGCGACGCGCCCGCCGCGAATGCATCGCGCGCGGTTGGCTCGCCGGCAAGGCCGAACTCGCTCAGGTCGATCAGCAGGCCGCTCCCGAGATCATGAATCACCGGCACGCCATACTCAGCCGCAACGGGTGCGAGAGAACTAACGGCCACCTCGGCGACGAAACCGGAAAGCGCAAAATTGCTACGGTGAATCTTGGCGATTGCACCGGTGCGAGACGTGATGGCGCGCGAGTAATCCGCGAGATGGGTGCGGTTCGTCGTGCCGACCTCAAGCAAGGTTGCGCCGCTGCGCTCCATGATGTCGGGAACGCGAAAACTTCCTCCGATCTCGACGAGCTCGCCGCGCGACACGATGACTTCGCGCCCGCGCGCGAGGGCGCTCAGCGACAACACGAGCGCCGATGCACAGTTGTTGACGACAATCGCATCTTCGGCACCGGTCAATTCGCGCAACAGATCCACACAGTGCACGTACCTTGAGCCGCGACTGCCTGTGTCGAGGTCGTACTCGAGATTCGTGTACCCGGACACAGTGTCCCGAACCGCATCAATCGCCACGTCAGCCAAGGGCGCGCGGCCGAGGTTTGTGTGAAGCACGACGCCGGTTGCGTTGATCACGCGCCGAAGTGAGCGAGTAGTCGCAACCTTCAATCGCGAGGCGACGCGGTCTCCCCAGTCGATTCCCGAAACCTCCACACCTGCCTGCCTTACTTCGTCGATCGCCCCCCGGATGGCCGATACAACGAGTGAGCGTGGATTACCGTCGAGCATCGACATGATCGAGTCGAGCTCGAGCAGTCCACTGACACTCGGCATCGCTCTCCGCGCGTCCGTCATTTCTTCGTCGGATCAGGTGGCTTGGCGACGGGTTTTGCGGGAACGGGCACGACGGGCGGCGGTGGCAATGTGACTTCTCGCTCACTCGTTCTCGCCACACCGAGGAGATTCTCCACATCGGTGACGCGCACGCGATACGTGATCTTCTGACGAAGCGGTCGCGCAAGCTTCACGATCAGCGACCGGATCGGCGCCGGCCGCGGCAGTCGCACGATCGTCACACCCGACGTCGTGTCAACAGGCGGCGCGGTCGCGGTGACGATCGCGACATCGGTGGAATCAGATCCGCGGACGCGGATCGAGTTCGGAGTCACCGTGTGCGATGTCGACAGCGGATTGTCGAACAGCAGCTCGAGCGTCACCGAGTCCCTGACGCTGACACTCGACAGCCGCGAGCCGGTGGAGTCGTGCACGAATGCGAGAAGCTGCACGCGCGCCGAGTCGGCAAGCGTCACGATCACGGTGTCGTACGGCTCTCGCGGATCGAGCCCGCGATTGGTGTTGTCGTCCGAGATTCCGCGGACGCGATATGTCGCGGGCGGAATGTTGCGGAACAAAAACTTGCCAGCCGAATCGGCGGTGGTCACGTAGACCGTCGCTGTATCGGCTATAGGTCGCGCTTCGATCAGGCCGCGTGGAATGACGCGCGCTTCAGTCCAGTTGAACAGCGCGCCGCCGAGCCGGCTCGATGCCAGCGAGCTGCCGGTTGAGAATACCGTTGACGCGCCGGTGTTGCGAGTATTGCCACGAAGGTCGCTCATGCCCGGAAGCATGCTGATCGTGTATGTCGTGTTTGCCTTGAACCCGCGGCCCGGTCGTACCGACACTGACCCACGATGCCAGTCTGCCTCGATGTCGCCATTTCGGGGCGAGATAAGAAACAGCGCATTCAGCGATGTCGCGCCCGCGGGTCGCTCATTGACAACTTCGTCAAATTCGAAGACCACTTCGCGCGGCCTCACATTAGTCCGTCCACTATCCGGCGCGACGCGGACTAGCTGCGGGGCCTGGGTATCAGCAGGGCCGCCCGGTGGAGTGCCCGGCGACGCGCAGGCCACTGCGGCGAATATTGACGCAACAACCGAAAGGGAAGTCAGGATCCGCACAGCGACACCAGCTTCTGGGTGAGCTGCTCGCGACGCGATGTCCATTCCACCTGCTTCTGACGCTCAGCGGCAACAACGTTTTGCGGCGCGCGATCGGTGAAGCCGGGATTCGAGAGCCTTCCCTCGAGTGCAGTGAGCTGCGTCTCCAATTTCTCGAGCTCCATTTTTGCCTTGCGGCATTCCTTGTCGATATCGACGATGCCGCCGAGTGGAACGATGAGCCGCGATCCGGAGGAAAGGAGGATCGTCGCTCCGCGCGATTCACTATCATCACCATTAAGGTCCAGATCGCAACGCGCGATCCGCGAGATGAACTCGCGCTCGTCGGTGAATACCTCGCGGTCGTGATCGGCACCCGCGCTGGCCAGGTTAGCCACGAGATGCGCGCTGATGCGCTCGCCAGGCGGCACGGCATAGTCGGCGCGAAGCTGCCTCACCGCGTTCACCGCCTCGCGAACGAGCTCGAACTCTCGATCGATCGCAATTGCATCATCGCGTTGCGGCCACGTTGCGCGCGCGATGAAATCTCCACGCGCGTCGTCGGCAATTGGCAGCTGTCGCCAGAGCGTTTCGGTAATGAACGGCACGATTGGCTGGAGCAGGCGAAGGGCCGAATCGAAACAATGGGCGAGAACTGTCCTCGCGACGTCGCGGTCCGCGCCACTTGTCGTAAGCCGGGGCTTCGTGCTCTCGAGATACCAGTCGGCCAGCTCATTCCAGACGAATCGCCGCGCTGTCTCGGTGTACTCACTGAGCCGCAAGCCGGTGCGCAACTCGGCTTCAGTCCACACGCCGTCACGCGGACGCGCGGGGCCGAGCGCAGCGTTGCATTCGCCGATCGCCTGGTTCAACCGATGGAGAATCCACTTGTCCGCGCGCCGAAGCTCGGAAGGATCGATGCTCGCCAATGGGCGCACGGATTCGTCGCCGACATTTGTGAGAAGAAAACGCCCGATATTCCATAGCTTCGTGACGAAGTTTCTGCCCGGAGCAAACGACTTCTCGAGGTCTGTCGGATCGAGCATGACGTCAGCGCCCATACCAAGCCCGGCGATGACGGTGTACCGCAGCGCGTCAGTTCCAAACATCGCGCGCACATCCATCGGATCGATTCCGTTGCCGAGCGACTTCGACATTTTCACATGCTTCATGTCGCGCACGGTTCCGTGCAGATACACCGTGTGGAACGGCGAGTCGCCCATGAATGCGAAGCCGCCCATGATCATCCGCGCGACCCAGAAGAAGAGAATCTCCGGAGCCGTGACGAGATCGTCAGTCGGATAGAACGCCTTCAGGTCCGCCGAGTGCTGATCGGGCCAGCCGAGGGTTGAGAACGGCCACAGCCACGAGGAAAACCACGTGTCGAGGACGTCTTCATCCTGTCGGACGCTGCCGCCGCATTTCGGGCAGGCGACAATGCCGTCGCGGCTGACGGTGACTTCGCCACACGCATCGCAATACCAGACGGGAATGCGGTGCCCCCACCATAATTGGCGCGAGATGTTCCAGTCGCGAATGCCTTCAAGCCAGTTGATATACACCGCTTCCCAGCGCTCGGGCAGAATTCGAATCTTCCGATCGCGCACCGCCTGCAGCGCAGGCTCGGCGAGCGGTTTCATCTTCACAAACCACTGATCCGACAGGCGCGGCTCGACGACAGTGTCGCAGCGATAGCAATGACGCACCGCGTGCGAATGGGACTCGACTTTCTCGAGCGCGTTCAAGTGCTTCAGCATCTGGACAACGCGCTCGCGTGCCTCGAAGCGATCGATTCCCAGCAGCTCAGGCGGAACGCGCGAGCCGGCGTCGGCTCCATTCGCCATCGATCCTTCGGGCGACAGGATCACCGGCATCGGCAACTTGTGCCGCGTGCCCATCTCGAAGTCATTCGCATCGTGAGCCGGCGTGATTTTCACTGCCCCTGTTCCAAATGCCGGATCGACACCCTCGGCGTCGCCGATTATCGGGATCTCGACATTTGCAAGCGGGAGCGTGAGGGTCTTTCCGATGAGATGCTTGTACCGCTCGTCATCGGGATGCACAGCGACGGCAACGTCAGCGAGCATCGTCTCGGGGCGAGTTGTCGCGATCGTGATGCTGCCTTGGCCATCCGTCAGCGGATAGCTCACGTGATACAGCGCGCCGGTCTCGTCGCTGTGCTCCGCCTCTTCGTCACTCAACGATGTGAGGCAGCGTGAGCACCAGTGAATGACACGGTGTCCGCGGTAGATGAGCCCACGCTCGTGAAGCTGCACGAATGCTTCGCGAACGGCGTGCGACAATTCCGGGGAGAGCGTGTATGCGGTGCGTGTCCAATCGCATGACGACCCGATCGCCTTGAGCTGGTCGAGGATCGTCCCGCCCGTTTCGGTAACGAAGTCGGTGGTGCGCGCGACGAATGCTTTGCGACCCATGTCAAATCGCGTCTTTCCTTCAGCGGCGATCTGTTTCTCGACGACGTTCTGGGTGGCGATTCCGGCGTGATCGGTGCCGGGAACCCAGAGTGCTTCGTCGCCGCACATGCGCCGCCAGCGAATGACAACGTCCTGCACGGTATTGTTGAGGCCGTGCCCCATGTGCAGAACCGCCGTCACGTTAGGGGGCGGCATCACGATGACGAAGGGCTCGCGGTCGCCGCCCGCGCGGGTCGAGCGATCGGGGTGCGCTACAAAAAGATCCGCGTCGAGCCACTCCTGATAGAGAGCCGGCTCGACCGCGGAAGGATCGAATTGCGCTGCGAGGTTTGAAGTGGTGGGTGTCTTACTCATCCTTCGAGCAAGTTAACCGCGCCAAAAACCCCGTGTAAGACGGCCGGATTACTCGCCGGCTGCGGATTCCGTCGAGACGTTCAGCGGATCGGCGACGTGATCGGCCTTCGGAACTCCGCTCGGCGAAAGGGCTGACCCGTCATCGCGTCCGCGACGCGGCGGCTGCTTTGAACGCGTGCGACGCTCGGCCTTGATTTCTGCTTCGTCCGCGGCATCGAGAAAGACTTCGTTGAGCGCCTCGTCCTCAAGCTCCGTGCGAGGGTCCTCATGTCTGTCGACGCCGGCCGAATTGCCCTGACGCGTACGTCCCGTGCCGACGTTCTTGCCCTCCCACTGTCCTTCCGTGAGAGATGGGTCCCCGTCCTCGTAGCGGTCGGACAGCTCGTCGAGGAGATCTTCGTCGGCCTTTACAGCGAGGCGATTGACGATCGTATCGACACCGATGACGCCGCGTGCGACGACGACAGCCTGCTGCGATTCATCATCCGCGTTGACCCACCCGGTGAGCTCGACGACGCCTTCGTCGATCGCTCCGATATCGATTGCACGCTCGCTCAGGACTGGGTCGTTGCGGAACGCCTCGAGAACTCGTTCTTCGAGCTCTTCGGTGGCGTCGTATGGGCCGTCATCAGTCGAGTCGTCGTCAAACTCCTCGTCTTCGTCGTCACCTTCGTACTCATGGTCGTGAGCATGGGCGTCGAGCTGGAGCTCCTGATCGTCCTCGCTATCCTGGCCAACCTTGCCGAAGCGGTCGCGGAGTTTGGCAGTGATGCCGGAGATTCCACCGTACTGCTGGGCGACGACAACACCGGCGGCGAATCCGGCCAATGCGCCGAGCGCAACGTACAGCGCGCTGCTGGCACTGGATTCTTCGTCGCGATATGTGAATGGAGACATGTATGCAAACCTGTGGCGAAGGGTATCCTCAAACGATAGCTTACCCACGAGCAAGTTAAAGGCCATCTGCGGCACGGAATGATCGATGTCAGAAATGTTGACGCTTACCCTCCCCGACGGCTCCGTTCGCCAGGTTGAAGAGGGAACTTTGCCGCGTGATGTGGTCGGCTCCATCGGCCAGCGGCTTCTCAAGGACGCGCTCGCCGTCCAGGTGGATGGCGAGGTTCAGGACCTTGTCACTCCCCTTCGGAAGAGCGGGTCGTTTCGCGTCCTCACGTCGCGCGACGCGGTCGCGCTCGACGTGCTGCGTCATTCCGGCGCGCACATTCTCGCGACGGCCGTGCGCCGCCTGCGCCCTGACGCAAAGATCGGCTTCGGACCGTCTATCGACGACGGCTTTTATTACGACTTCGAGGTCGAAGAACCGTTCACGCCCGAAGACCTCGAGAAATTCGAGTCGGAGATGCGAAAGGTAGTTTCCGAGAAAATGCCGTTCACCCGGGCCGAGGTGAGCCAGCCGGAGGCGCGCGAGAAGTTCGCGGACGATCCGCTCAAGCTCGAGCGGCTTGGCGAATTCAGCGACGACGAGATCATCTCCACCTATACAGATGGTCCGTTCGTCGACCTCTGCCGCGGCCCTCACGTTCCAGATACTTCATACTTAAGACATTTCAAGCTGCTTCACACCGCCGGCGCGTATTGGCGTGGCGACGAAAAGCGGCAGATGCTCCAGCGCATCTACGCGACCGCCTTCTTCAACAAGGAAGATCTCGAGACGCATCTGCATCGCCTCGAAGAAGCGAAGCGGCGCGATCACCGGCTGCTGGGGCATCAGCTCGATCTCTACTCGACGGACCAGCGTGTCGGTCCGGGGCTGATTCTCTGGCATCCGCGCGGCGCCATTATCAGAAACGAGATCGAAACGTATGAGCGGGAGCTGATTCTCCGCCACGGGTACGAGCTCGTGTATACGCCGCACATTGTCAGCGAGAAGCTGTTCCAGATCTCCGGACATCTCGAGAATTTCAAGGAGAACATGTTCGGGGCGATGGACGTTGAAGGAGCCTCATATCGGCCGAAGCCGATGAACTGTCCGGGTCACATCTGCATCTTCCAGGGTCACAGCCGGTCGTACCGCGACCTGCCGATTCGGTACGCCGAGTTCGGGACTGTGTATCGCTATGAGCGGAGCGGCGTGCTCCATGGCATGCTCCGCGTTCGCGGATTTACTCAGGACGATGCGCACGTGTTCTGCACGCCCGAGCAGGTGCCGTCGGAGATCGAGCGGCTTCTCGATCTCGTGGACGAGATGCTCAAGACGTTCGGCTATCCGTACACGATCGAGCTGTCGACGATGCCGGAAAAAGCGCTCGGCTCAGTCGAGCAGTGGAATCAGGCGCAGGATCTGTTGTCGGTCGTCATGAGAACGCGCGGTCAGGAGTTCATGATCGACGAGGGCGGTGGGGCGTTCTACGGGCCAAAGCTCGACTTCAAGCTCATCGACGCGATCGGGAGAAAGTGGCAGGGTCCAACCGTTCAGCTTGACTTCAATCTGCCCGAGCGATTCGACATCGAGTACACCGGTACGGACAACGCGCCGCATCGGCCCGTCATGCTGCACCGGGTGCTCGTTGGATCGATGGAGCGATTCGTCGGCGGATTGATCGAGCATTACGCGGGGGCGTTCCCGGTGTGGCTTGCGCCGGAGCAGGTGCGCGTGATTCCAATCGCCATCGATTTCACCGATGCGGCGAAGTCGGTGGTCAATCGATTGAAGGCGGCTGGAGCACGCGCGCATCTCGACGACCGGTCGGAGACCTTGAATTATCGGATTCGTGAGGCGGAGACGCTCAAGATTCCGTACATGGCGATCGTCGGTAAACGTGAGGCCGAGAGCGGTTCGGTCGCGCTTCGCATGCGTGGGGCGGGGAAGAAGCAGGACGTGATGACCGTCGCCGATTTTGCAAAGATGGTCGAGGACAGGATTCAGATGCGCTCATTGACACTCTAGCGAGGTAGTCGAGCATGTTCATCGGACATTTTGCGCTCGGGATGGCGGGGAAACGGGCCGCACCGAAGGTGTCGCTGCCGGTGTTGTTTCTGGCGGCGCAATTTGCCGACATGCTGTGGCCTGTTCTCGTTGCAGCCGGGATCGAGACGGTGAAAATCGATCCCGGAAACACGAAGTACACGCCGCTGGACTTCGTCAATTATCCGTGGTCGCACAGCCTGTTGATGCTGTGCATCTGGGGTCTGGTGCTGGGAATGGTTTACAGACTCAACACCGGCGATCGCCGCGGCGCGCTCGTCGTCGGGTTACTCGTCGTTAGTCACTGGGTGCTCGACTGGATTACTCACCGCGCCGACATGCCGCTTTTTCCGGGTAGCGCGAAGTTCGGTCTCGCGTTGTGGAATAACCCTCAGGTATCGATCGGGCTGGAGGTGCTGATGTTCGCGGCGGGAACGGCGATCTACGAGGGAACCACGAAAGGCAAGGACAAGAAGGGCCAGTACGCGTTCTGGGTAATGATCGTGCTGCTTCTCGTTGCGTTTGCCCTGGGATCAGGCGGACCGCCGCCGCCGTCAGTGCAGGCGTTGTGGACGACGGCGATCATCGCGATGCTCCTTGGGCTCGCTCTATCGGCCTATGTCGACAGGCACCGGACTCTCGAGGACAACATGATGAGGGATTCCCAGCCCGCTCCCTGAGTAAAGCTGTGCGTGCGATACCTTATCGGTCCGAGTCGCTGATTGGACGAACCGAATAAATCAGTGACTCGATCGGCTATGATTAAGGGAACTCAGACTCTTCCCTCATTTGTCCCGTACTCATCTGTGCATCATTTTCATCTGTGCCATCGTAGTTAGTGGCAGTTACATAGTTCGGTTTTTCCGAGACGCCGCGAAGGGGATTAACTTTCAGGGTCGCCTAAACCCTGAACCTGAAAATGCCCGACCTTTCCCGCACTCCAGTAATCGTCTCCGCCGCACGAACGCCCGTCGGCAAGTTCCTCGGCGGATTGTCATCACTTTCCGCGCCCGAGCTCGGCGCGATCGCGATCCGCGAAGCCGTCAAACGCTCAGGAATCTCGCCCGACGCAATCGA
>JBBSFT010000119.1:0-8853 GCA_038254845.1 Gemmatimonadales bacterium
AAAGCCGGCATCAGCCTCGGCACCATGTTCAATGGACACACCGCCGCCGCGTCGGCCGATGGAATACCGCTCGATTCTTACGGCCCAGCCGCCGCCCAAACCGTGCTGTCGCTGTTCGCGCTGCTCGGTCTGGCTCAGCTCATGATCTGCATTGTCTCTGCAGTCGTCCTGATCAGATACAGAACGCTCGTGCCGTTGATGTTCGCCGTGCTGCTCGTCTACCAGCTCGGCCGGGCGACGACGCTGCATTTTCTTCCGATTGCGCGAGTCGGCAGCGCGCCGGGGTTCGGAATCAACATCGTTCTGCTCGTGCTGATGATCGTTGGGCTCGGACTGTCGCTCATCGAACGCACGGGCGGACGACATCGGCTTGATTGATTTGCGGCCGATAGATTGATCTGATGAACAGTTCAGACTTCTATCGGCTGCCGCTTGTTGTGTGCCTCATGGTTGCGGGATGCCTTGGCGGGTTTCGGGTGGCAAAGACCCCCGCCGATGCTCCGCCATTTCGCCCTGAACAATTTTTCGCAGGGTCAACGCACGGTGAGGGTGTGCTTCTCACGCGAGGAAAAGCCGACCGGCCGTTTCGTGTCAGCGGGTCCGGTCACACCGACAGCGCCGGGATATTCGTCCTCGACCAGACGATTACTTACGCTGATGGCGTCGTGGAGCGTCGGTCATTCCGAATCCGCCGCGTTAACGACCGCGACTACACGGGCACTCTGACGGGCGCGTCGGGCAAAGTGTCGGCGCAGGCTGAGGGCAATTCCTTTCACGTTAGGTATACGATCAGGAAGCCGGCGGTTACGATGGAGCAGTGGATCTATCTTCAGCCCGACGGGCGTACTGCGTTGAATCATGCGACGGTGCGAGTGCTCGGCATTCCATTCGCGCACTTGTCGGAGACTATTACGCGAAACTGAGTCCCAGACATGAACCCGAATCCCTCTCATGCAGGCTCTGGCGACATCGAGGATCTCGAAGCGCAACTTCGTATCGCGCAGCTCTCGTCGGATGTCGATGCTCTCGACCGGCTGATATCGGACGAGCTGCTGTTCACGGGCCCCGATGGCTCGCCTGGAACAAAGGCCGACGACCTGGCGTCGTATCGGAACAAGGTGATGCGATTAACTACTCACGATCCGGAGGAACTCAGGATTCGGAGAGTCACGCCTGATGTCGCTGTCGTCGCGCTAAGGACTCACATGGCCGGAAGCTACGGTGGTGCTCCATTCGACGCCATCGCACGTTACACGCGGGTCTGGGCACGCGAAGACGGTCGCTGGCAGATCGTTGGTGGTAGTGTCAGCGTCACTCCCATTGGCGGGAAAGATCAACAGCAACCCCATACTTAGAACTACCCAGCCACCGGCCTTTGGCTACAAACTGCGCTTTTCGCTTTGTGCCTGGCACACAGCCCGAAGCGGAGTTTCTTAGCCAATTGCCGGTGGCTGGGTAGTTCTAAGTATGGGGTTGCTGTTGCGCTCTTGCTCTGCTCTTGACTTTATTTAGATAATTGGCTAATTATCTAATATGAGCAACGTGTTCAAAGCCCTCGCCGACCCCACCCGACGCAAAGTCCTCGAGCTACTCAAGAAGAAACCGATGAGCGCCGGCGACCTGGCCGAGCACTTCGCCGTCACCAAACCCACGATGTCCGCTCATTTCGCCGTCCTCGCCGCCGCCGACCTCATCGAAGCCGACAAGCAGGGCCGGACAATCATCTATCGCCTCAAGCTGTCAGTCCTCGAAGACGCGCTGCTCCAGTTCACCCGCGCATTCGGACTCCAACTGACAAACGGCAAGCACACAACCACCTCTACAAAGGGGAAAAAATGACAACCCTCGAATCGCGGCCCGCCTCGGACCCGCCTCGTCCTGATGCGTTGCAATCCAGCCGAAGAACAAGTCATGAGGCGGATTGTCCTCTCTGACAACCTGCCTCGCAAGCGCGCTTGCGTTTCCCGGGCCGCGCATGGTCTATTGGCCAAGCACAATCCGGAGATGAGGAATGGACGAAAAGACGCTGTTCTCAAAATTCTGGCGCGAGGAGTCGAAGACGACGCGCAACGTGATGTCGAGAATCCCCGAAGGCGCCGATTATCGCCCCGATCCGAAGTCGCGCACCGCGAAGGAGATCGCGCGGCAGATTGTCTGCGAAGAGAAGATGATTGTCGAAGCGGGCGAGGCGAAATGGGAGCCACCGCCGATGCCCGCCACAATGTCGGACATCCTCGCTGCCTACGACGAGCAAAGCGCGCGGATGGAAGAACGCTGGGCCGAGCTGCCTGACACAAAATGGAACGGCGTGCTCGGATTCTTTGGCGGCGAGCGCCCGGCCTCACCGATGGCGTGGAGCTTCCTGTTCGACATCGCCCATCATCGCGGCCAGGTCAGTACCTACCTCCGCCCAATGGGCTCGACGGTGCCTCAGATTTACGGCCCGAGTGGCGACGAACCGTAACCTGAAATGCTGATGTTCAACCAATCAAGGGCACGGTCAATGTTCTGTCTCGCCGCGGCGGTCGCCCTGGGCTCCGTTCCTGTACGCGCGCAGACGGCAGCGCCGGCCGAACTGATGCCGCCCCACGACACCTTCACTGTCTCATCCACATCCCTCCGCGAAAAGAGACTGGTCAACGTCCACGTGCCCGCCGGCTACAATTCGCGCTCGCGTGTCAGATATCCCGTTCTCTACATGCCCGATGGCGGATTCGACGAAGACTTTCCGCATGTCGTCAAGACCGTCGATTCATTGATCGCCCTCCGCGCAATTCGGCCAGTGATCGTCGTCGGGATTCCAAACACTGAACGCCGGCGCGACCTCACCGGCCCGACGCGCGTGAAGGCCGACAGCGCCATTGCACCGCACGTCGGAGGATCAGCGGCGTTCAGAACGTTCATCCGCGACGAGTTGTTCCCCACGGTGAACCGCCGCTATCACACCTCCAGCGAACGCTCAATTGTCGGAGAGTCGCTCGCCGGACTGTTCATCATGGAAACGTTTCTTGAAACGCCGGCGATGTTCGAGCATTACATCGCGCTCGATCCGAGCGTCTGGTGGAACAACGGCTCCATCGTGGAATCGGCACCGTCACGCATCGCCGCGTTTCCCGCCGGCCATCGAACGATGTTCATGGCCAACTCGAATGTACCCGAGATGGCAACTGCCGTCGCGCGAATCGCAGATGCGCTTCGCACCGCTCAGCCACCAGGCCTGACCTGGACGTTCGTCCCGCGGCCAGACCTGACGCACGCAACAATCTTTCGCGGAATCGGACCAACCGCGCTGGCGAACGCGTTGCGTTAGCTAGCGGATATCCGCTGCGAAGAAGGACACCGGATCGATGTCAACCGGAACGTTGTCGGCCTTGGCCAATGCCGCTCGCAGCGTGGCCGGCATCTCGCCATATTTCGCAAACCACGCCTCGGCACGTTTTCTGTCGCCGGTCGCTTCCGTCTCGAGCAGCTCCTTCGACAGGCTCCCGATTGCATCCGGAATCTTCGCAAAGTCGATCGCATAGCGGCCTGACGCGGCATCGCGAGTGATCGCACCACGCTCGGTCAAATAGTTGAACTCCATCATTTCCGCTCGCCCGTGCGCCTCGGCTACTCCAAAACGAACCGAGCGGAAGATTCCCGCGACATACGACGCGTAATAGTCATGCGTCCGGGATTTCGGCAACACGCCATGATTCGCCAGCCAGTCCATCGCGAACATGCCGACAACGTCGGCCTTGGCCTCCTCGAGCGCCGAATATGTCGGGCCGATCGCTTCACCAATTCCCTGGCGGTCCGACGCCGTCCGCGCGAACGATGGGCCGAGTCCATGAGAGATCTCGTGCATGACGACGATCGACAGATAGCCGTCCATCGACGCCATGCTCGCCTGGTCCGGACGCATGAGCAGACGCGCAATCGGCAGGACCACGTACTTGACGCGCGCATCCATGAAGTTCTTGAAGAAAATCTTCTTTGTTCCCTTCTCCTCGTGAATCCGAGGATCGTTCGGAAGATTGTCGGCGACCGCCTGATATCCGTGCCGCAGATCGCCCACGCGGTACGGCGTATCCATCACCTCGAGCGGCGTCTTGTGTCCCGCGTTCGACGGCTTGTCCGCGGCATCAATCGGAAGCGCGTTCTGAATATCGGGAACGTATTTCTGGAATTTTGCGAGCTTCGCGCTCTCTGTTTCGTTCCTGATCATCACTGCCGCGCCGTATGAGGCCTTCACGCCGAGGAGGTTGTCGAGATACGTCTCGTACGGAGCGAAGATGACATCGAACTTCGGGTTTTCGAGATCGATCCACGCGACGTCACTTGCGTAATAGTCGTCACTGAGAAGGGCATCAGCCCGAAGTCGCAGAAAGTTCGCAAACGCCTTGTCCTCACTCAGAGCGGCTGCATCACGCAACGCGACTGCTGCCGGCCTGAGCCACTCGGCGTATCGTACATGATACGGAATGCCAACGAGCTCCAACCCCTGCCGCACCACAACCGTCAATGGATTGTAGAGCTCGGCTTTCTTCGATGGATGCGCGGCGACATAGCCGTCGACTTCTTTCTGAGTAAGGTTAGCGGGATAGCTCGTGCGGCCCGGAAGATACGGATCGTGTCCAACGAACGGCTTGTTCTCCGCGAGAAGATCGTAACGGCTGCCGTTGATCATTAGAAATCGACGCAAGTCTTTATCCTGATTGCCCGTGCACCGCGCCAGGCTGTTGTAGAGCGCAAGCCCAGCCGGATCGCTTTGCCGCCAGTAGATGCTTTCCAGATACCGGCTCGCCTCGACAAGCTTTCGTACCATCGCCTTCTCGCGTGACGTCAGGCCGGCTGAGGTGAACGGCATCTCCACGCGACGGAACTTTGTGAGCTGAGCGCCGATGTCCTCTGTCGCCATGTCGTGAGCCGGACACGGCCCGGTAAGAGGCAACTGTGAGCGCCCATTCGCCGGAATGATGCCGAGCGACAGCGCGATCAATGCATGAGATAAAGCGGGGCTGATTTTCATTTGCTGTCCGAAGGGATTGGGTTCTCCTTGAGGAGTCGCGCCATGAACGCCTGGTTTCGCGCGAACGTTCGGGTCATGTCACTTAGCTCGGCCGACTTGAATTTCTTCTCGGCGGCGTCGCGCGTCTCTTCGCTGAGCTCCCCAAGCCATGATACTGACGGCGCAGGCGGAATGGTGAAGCCGTTCCAGCTCACGAAATTGAGAATGTTGCCAATGATGTGCTCGGCGCCGTCCTCCGCGCCGGTAATGACGATGCCGGCGGTTTTGTTGTCGAACTTCGACTTGCCGGTCGCGAGCAGCTCGTCGTTGAGCTCATCGAGTCGCTCGATGATTCGCTGGATCAGCGACGACTGGATTCCCCACCACACCGGGGTCGCAAAAACGATGATGTCGGCTGCGAGCATCTTGTCGAGGATCTTAGGAAAGTCGTCGTCATCGATTTCTGTTTTTGTGCCGGCCTGGATGTCGTAGTCGCGAAGCCGGACGATCTCGCTATCGACGTTTTCCTGCGTCTTGAACTGCTCGGCGACGACTTCGCAAAGGACCTGTGTATGCGAGAGGACCTGCTTCTTCTTGAGAGTGCCGAGGAGAAAGACTGCCTTGATCGTGTCTGTCATTGCGGTTTCGGGTGCGAGTGAGCGGAAATGTAAATTCAAGTTTCGCGCTCACCGCACGCGACCGCAAACCGCTAAGCTGACACCGCGACCGTGATCGTGGCGGTCAGACCGGCTGACACCGACCCGGCGACGTCGAGAGCCAAGGAAGCTGAATCGCACCACGACCGAAATCGAGTCGTGCCGCGTAGCGAAGGGGCCCGGGAGGATTCTTCATCCGACGTCGGCCTTCAACGCCGATGCAATTAGCCGAAAATCTTTTTCCGTTATTTCGAAATGTCCGCGCCTGAAGGGAAATCCCCATCGCGCGGGATCCTTGATGAACGATAATCGCGAAATGAGAGGCGCGATTGGCGCGGGCTCGCATTTCACGAAACCCACGTCGATCCGTGACGGAACGAAATCATCGCTCATCCGGTGCTCGTAGACCGACTCTCCGACAACCTGCCCAATCGCCGTAAACTGCTGGAGAGGTTCTCCATCGCTCATGTCAGTCTTTGGCGAATAGTAGATGAGCCAGTCGCCCTTGCTCATGCGTTTGAGCGGAGCCGCCTTACCGTGCGCGACCTGCGCAAATCCGCCAGCCACGCCTCGACTGACGTGGGACAGCGACACAACCCCGATGAAATACTTTTTCATATGTGCGTATTTTATACCCGTACATGAAACACGACGAGACTATTTTGATCCGCTCGGCGACCTTGGACGACGCGGCCGGCATCGCCGCGATCTACAACCATTACGTCACCGATACGATCGTCACGTTCGAGGAAGACCCGGTGACTGCCGACGAGATCGCCCGGCGCATCAACGAAGTGCTCGCGGCTTCGCTTCCGTGGCTCGTCGCCGTCGATGGCACGCGCATCGTCGGGTATGCCTATGCCACCCCGTGGAAAAGACGTTTTGGCTACCGGTTCTCTGCGGAGACCACGGTGTATCTCGATCGCCAGGAGACAGGCCGTGGCATCGGATCAAAGCTGTACGCGGCGCTCTTTCCGCTTCTCACCGCGCGTGGCATTCGCTGCGCGATCGGCGGCATCGCCCTCCCAAACCCACCAAGCGTCGCCCTTCACGAACGTTTCGGCATGACGAAAGTGGCCGAGTTTCCGGAAGTCGGGGTAAAATTCGACGAGTGGATCAACGTCGGATACTGGGCAATGCGACTTCCTGAACAGGAACCCGGTTCCTCGTGACGGGCGATCCCCACTCACTGCGCGACAGCTACGACAACGTCGCCTCGGCGTACGCCGAGCATCTATATCACGAGCTCGACAAGAAGCCTCTCGACCGCCATCTGCTGAACCGGTTCGCCGAAGAAACGGCCGCACGAGGCCTTGTTGCCGATGTCGGATGCGGTCCGGGACAGGTTGGCCGGTATCTGCACGATCGCGGCGTCCAGACGCTCGGAATCGACCTCTCTCCGAAAATGATCAGACTCGCGTCCGGCCTGAATCCCGGAATGCAGTTTCAGGTCGGCGACATGCGATCGCTCGATCTTCCCGATGCGTCGCTCGCTGGCATCGTCGCGTTCTACTCCGTGATCCACCTCGGCCCTGCCGACATCGCGCCGGTGTTCCGGGAATTCCGGAGAGTTCTTGCCGACGATGGAACTCTTCTCGTCGCTTTTCATATTGGCGACAAGACTCTGCACGTTGACGACATGTGGGGAAAATCAGTCTCTCTCGATTTCCGTTTCCTTCACCCGCCGGACGTCACAGCAGCGCTCGAATCGGCCGGATTTACCGTCACTGAATCGACCGAGCGTGAGCCGTACGAAGGGGCCGAGCATCCGAGCCGCCGATGCTATCTCTTCGCGATAGTGGCGGCTAGGTCAGTGAAATAGCAAGCGACTTTGTCATCAGCACGAGTTGCGCAGGCCGGCGAAGCTTTCCCATATCCGTGAACTCGGCCGCACCGCATCGCTCGAAACCGAACCTCGCGTAAACCGGCGGCAGCTCAGCGCGGAGGTCGACAACCTCGAGGTCGAGTGATTCACACCCGGCATTTCGGCAATGCTCCTCGACGGCGTCGATGAGTCCGCGGGCCAGCCCCTGACCCTGATATGCCGGGTCTACCGACAGGACGGCGAAGTGCCCGCGCCGGTCGTGCACTTCGACCCAGACGGCGGCAGCCAGCACTCCCGGCGTGTCGGAATCAAGCACGATGAAGTGCGCGGCCGGCGAATCCATTCGTGCCTTCACGTCGGCCGGGTTGGTACGGTCGCCGTCGATAAAGAAATCCTCGACTCGGTAGGCGAGATTGATGACGCGGACGAGCTCCCGAATATCCTCTGATGTTGCGTAGCGTGGATTCATTGGCGGGCTGGCGTTGGCCGTGATCGGAAGTGGATAATAAGATGCCTCCCGACCCCTGCTATCAACCCGCACAAACATGCGAATGCTCATGAACGTCGCCGGTATCCTTCTGCTCATCGTGGCGAACCGCGGCCGATGAACAAGCTCATCAAGACGCCGAAAAATCCAGAGTGATACCATCGCCCGTCGACGCACCGACGATCCAGGCCATTCGCGCAAACCGCGCCCGCCTCGGCGATCTCGTCATCACGACGCCAGTGCGTGAGCTGATTGACGAAGCCGTTGGCGCAGCGGTGGGCGATTCGACACGCGTGTGGCTCAAGGAGGAGCTGTTTCAGCGAACCGGAAGCTTCAAGCCGCGCGGCGCGCTATCGGTGATGCTCGATCTCGATGCGGATGCACTCGCGCGCGGAGTCACCGGAGTGTCTGCCGGCAATCACGCCGTATCGCTCGGATATTCTGCGAAGATTCTCGGGACAACCGCAAAAGTCGTGATGCCGAAGTCGGCCAATCCGTTTCGCGTCGAGCTTTGTCGCGAGCTCGGCGTTGAGGTCGAGCTTGTGGACAACGTCACTGAAGCGTTTGCGCGTGTCAGAGAGATCGAGAGCGCAGAAGGGCGGACATTCGTCCATCCGTATGAGGGCCCGAAGACGGCGCTTGGTACCGCTTCAGTCGGAATGGAATTCATCGACCAGGTTCGTGAGGCCGGTGTCGAGCTCGATGCCGTGATCGTTGCCGCTGGTGGAGGCGGACTGACGGGCGGTGTCGCGTGCGCCGTGAAGCAGATGAGTCAGAGCACGAGCGTCTATGTCGTCGAGCCCGAAGGAGCAGACACCCTTTACCGAAGCTTCAGGGAAGGAACGCCCCAATCGATCGACGCCATTCGCACGATTGCCGACTCACTCGGCGCGCC
>JBBSFT010000120.1:0-8803 GCA_038254845.1 Gemmatimonadales bacterium
ACAGAGATCGGGAGTATCGAGAGCGCCTTCGTTGATGAATCCGCCGAAGATGTCGTGCATGTCCCACATGTACTGATGGGTGCGCACGATTCCTTTCGGGGTACCCGTCGTTCCTGACGTGAACGTGATTACTGCTGCGTGTTCCCCGTTTACATCGACAGTGTCAAATTCATGTCGCGCCGGCGTCCGCCCGACTTGCCTGGTGTTGATCCACTGCGGAATGCGTCTCAGCGCACGAGTGCGCAATCCCCAGAGCTGCGCCATCGTGCTGCCGAAGAATGCTTTCGGCGCCGCCAGCGTTACCGCCTGATCGATGCGGTCGACCGGCATCCACGGCTCAACGAAAACCACCGTTACACCGAGACCGATGAGCCCGGTTACCGTCGCGAAGAGACGAGGGCCGGGTTTAGCGAGCACTACAGCGGAATCTCCCTGGCGCAGACCGGCATCACGGGCCAGCGCCTGCGCCGATGCAGCCATTCTACCCAGCTCCCCGAATGACATCGGCCCATCGTCCGCTGTCCACAGGGCCATGCGCGTGCTCCGCTCTTTCAGATGCGGAATAATTCTCGATGCACAGTTCATCGTTCGATCACTGCGGTAACACCGCATCGCTGGTCAGTATCGCGAATCCGACCGCCGACGCTGCGAGCGCGATGGCCGAATGACGAGCCCAGTGGGTTTCCCCACCTGCCACATATGGGATGAAGCGGGTGAATACGGTGCTTGCGACGAAGAGGCAGAGAAGGGCCACGAGCGATGCGACAACCACGAGCCCGCTGTTCCGCTCGATCAACGCGTAGGGGACGAACATCACGACCCACGACGTGAGCGCGCTCCGCATCAAAGCTGAAACAGGACTGAGTCGCGGGCGCGCAAGCCGGTACCACGTGATGCCGATAAAGCACATGTGCGCAGCGAACGAGATCGTAAACGGATAAAAGAACGAGGGCCGACGAAGCACCACAGCGGCGAGCAGCCACAGAAGTCCGGATGACACCGCGACGATCGCCATGACTTCATGGGGACGATGGCGCACCTGCCGCTTTCTCGGCCAGAACATGGTGTATGTCAGAAACACTACCAGCGGCGGCACGAGCCATTTCCAACCGCCGGCCGACCAGCTAATAAAACCGACGAGCACACCCGCAAGCACCGCCGAATCGCTGAGCGTTCTGCGCTTTCTCAGGAAGAACACCATCACCAGCAATACGCTGATAACCGCCAGCGACGCCGCAAGCTCACGCGCGCTCTGATTTAAAAGAGCTTGCAACAGGAGGTATCCGCCGAACGGAATCAGGAGATTGTCGGTTCCCCAGAGGGACACCGCCTCCATCAACATGACGATCAAACCGACGATCACGGCGATCAGCAGCGACTCCACACGGCCGGTTGTCGTGAACAGGAGGATCGGGATGTGCGTGGCGAGAAATGCGATCGTGAAGAAAGCGATCGACCCCTCAACCGTCTTTGCTTTGGCTCCCTTCTGAAGCTTGAGCTTTCCATAGTGAACGCCGATCAACGCGGCAGCTGCGTCCGCGAATGTGAGAGTCAGGATCGGAACGCCGAATCCGATCGGATCGCCTCTCGCGACAATGAACAGGAGTCCGGCCGCAATCGGGAAATAAAGTCCGCCTCCGGTCTGTCTCGGCACGCCATCCACCACTTCGCCAAACTGGCTGCGAATTGGCGGAATCCATCGTATCGCGGCCAGCACGACGACGGTCATCGCGACGAGAATCGCGACGGGCCAGACACTAGCGAACAGAAATGGGAACGTGAGCGTCGTGAGGCCCAGCCCGATGTGAGCGATCTTGCGCGAGCCCTCCGGGCCGAGTCCGGCGCGAGGACCGACGACCTTGAGAATGACGAGGAGTGCCAGCAGGAGACCGGCAAGAACGACGACCGCAAGCCACGCGTTCGTCATGTTATCACTTCGTCCACCACGAAATCGCGATAGAAGAAGGCCTTGTCCTGCCCGAACAGTTTGTGCGAAAGCTCCGGAAGCGAGCGGAGATCGTCGGGCAGATACTCACTCCCGCGTCGTCTCACCATCATGTTCCAGTACGCGATGCGCGCGCCGTTTCGCGAGTGCTTCGCCACAGAGCCAAGGAGCGCGCGCGCATTGTCATCAGACAGGTACTCGAGGATGTCGCTCAGATTCGCAGCATCGATCTCTCGTCCCGAGAAAAACTCGCCGCATGCTTCGATCGGCTTGCTGTGCCATTCGAGCCGGTCGAGGTTGCTGCGAATTGCCTCGAAATTCTCCGCGCGTAATGCATGCGGAAGCGCGGCGCCGTGGTGTCCCGTGAGAATCCAGTGGATGTACGGATTCGCGGATGGATCGAGCGTCACCAGCGCGTGCCGCACTCGTGCGAGGAGACGGTCTGCAACGCGTGCGTTGGCGTATCGAAAGAAGCTCGGGTCTCTCCCGAGCGACCCGAGCAGCCGCTCGGAGAAGAAAATTCTGAACATTGCCCGCCAGAGCGGTGTGTCCCAGCGGTGGTCGTAGAATCGCTGACGCTCCTCGACGGTTCGCGGCTCGAGCAGCGACAGCACCGTTCGCCGGCGATGGACAAGCGGGAGCATCACTCTTCTGAAGATCGTGAAATAGCGCTCGAACTTGCCCGCACTGCCGATGCCCATCGCGACTGCGCTTGGATGCGCATCCCAGAAACGGAGCGCGTTATCCGAAAGTCCCGACCGGCATCTCGCGTACAGCTCAGTGCGGCGATCGCTTTTGCGGGAGCCGATGAGCTCGAGCAGCTCAAAGTGTGAAAGATTCCGATAGGCAGAGACGCGCAGCTCGAGCGCCGCCAGCTGCGCGGGATTCAGATCGAGCGCGATTACGCGAGCCGGTGCACGCGTGAGGAGTGAGAGCGTGTTATCGCCTGCTGACGCGACTGATAGAACAACGTCCCCGGGTTGAACGTCGAGGGCCTCGACCAGCACGTCGGCATCCTCCCAGCACTGCGCGTAGCGAAGGATGGACTGGAAGTCGGCGTGCTGTGCCGCTTCACTCTGCAATGGGGCCCTTGCTCGTCGAATCGTTCGCGGCTGCTGCTCGAGTCCCGCGCGCAAGGCGCTCGTGCGCGCTGGCAAACTCGTTCGCCACCAGGGCACCGACAATTGACAGTTCACCCCCAAGCGCGACGGCGGCGCACACTTCGGCGAATGCGTTGGCGTGACCAGCGCCCGACAGTCGCATGATGTCGAGACAGGCTTTCTGCGTCGGCAGCGCCGTTCCTCCGCCAACGGTACCAACAGGAAGATTCGGCAGCGTTACCGACGCATAAAGCTCACCTTTGGCCGTGACCTCGAAACGAGTCACACCGACAGCAGATTCGGCAACGCATGCGACATCCTGTCCACAGGCGAGATACATCGCCGCCAATCCATTTGCGAAATGTCCCTGAACGCCAATTGTGCCGCTCAACACGCCGCCAATGGCCGACATCTGGAAAAAAGTCGCCATCATTTCGGGCGTCGCATTGAGACGTTCACGAATCATCTCGCCGGGAATGACCACCTCGGCTGTAACGCTCCGTCCCCGGCCGAAGATGAACGACTGTGCGCTGGCCTTCTTGTCGCCTGAATGATTTGCCTCGAGAAAGGTGAACCGGGGCGAAACCGGAGTTTCGCGGAGGATGTAGGTGCACATCGCCTGCGTCGCGATCGTCACCATGTTCTGGCCGGCTGCGTCACCGGTGTGAAAATCGAAAATCAGATAGACATGATTTCCTTCGAGTGACACGCGTGTGTCCTTGAGTCGCGCGTAGCGACTGCTGGACTCGACGATTTTCTCCAGTTCCGGCAGGACTCCGAGCGTCCATGCAATGAACTGCCCTGCCTCGAAGACAGTGTTAAAGCCGAACCCCGGAGAGCGCGCCACTCCCTCATTGATCATCACCGCCGTGCATCCGCCGGCGGCTGAGATTAGCTGAGCGCCACGTCCGTACGATGCGACGAGCGCCGCCTCAGTTGTGGCCAGCGGAACGTAATAGTCGCCTTGAGCGTGCGTGCCGTTGACACGGATCGGACCGATAACTCCGACAGGGACTTTCACAGTTCCCACGAAGTTCTCGATGTTTCGCGTGTACTGGCCGGCTTGCTCGAGCGTGCGCGGATCGAGCAGCTCTTCCCGTCCCTGGCCGGCGTGCTTCAGGACATTCCATCGGGCGTCCAGCATCTCACCGGAGAGCTTCGATCCGCTTGGAATCTTCGGAGGAAGCTCATGGTACTTGGGCGATACGCTCTGCTCCACTTCGGCGAGGGAGCGATCTTGCATGAGCGTCTGGAGCGATGCTGTCGCGCGCTCGTGTTGGATGGTCAAGCCGGACTCCTCAGGTCAAAGGATCTCTGCTGGTCGGGCTGAGTGTAAGGCCGTTGTGAGAGATCGGCTATACGCGCTATGACGTAGTCAGGACCGAACTTCGACGATACGAAGCACAGCATTCCCGTCCCATTTACATATGCGCGCTGGGGTTCGCTCGCATCATTCGGCGCTCGTCCCTATCCGAACACGAAAAAATGGTACGGGACGAGCGGAAACAGTTTCATCGCCGTGGTCGAATTCGGCGACAGCGTTCGCGCGCGCGCCGTCACTGCGGGCGGGGAGAGCGGCCATCCGGAATCCGTGCATTTCAACAATCAGGCGACCGCGTATTCGATGGGTGCGTTGCGTGACGTCTATTTCTATCGAAAAGCAGTCGAGGCGCACATGGAGCGCATATATAAGCCAGGCCAGTGAAGACAGTTTTCAGGTCGAACGCCTGAGCGATCTCGGTTAATTGACGGCCGGAACATCAGCTCGATACGAGGCATGATTCACCAACGGAATCACACTGGCCGCAAATCGTTCCATCTCCTCAAGTTGCGGACTGAGCTGAAGTAACAGCATCCCGACACCAACCGCCTCGAGTGCCAGAATCTTCTCCGCCACCTGCTCGGCAGTTCCAACAAGCCCCGCACGCAAACCACGATTCGATACGGAATAGTCTTCAAGACTTACAGTCTGCTCTAGACGCGTGTGCGCAATCCAGTCCTGATAGTTGCCGTAACCTGGTGAACCCGGCGTGACGTTCGTGATGCGCTCGAGCTCGCGCTGCGCATCCTCTTCCGTATCGCGCACGATCACGTACGCAGCCATGCCATAGATCATCGGGTCGAGCCCCTGAGCTGCTCTCCGCGATTGAACGTCCTGAACTTTCGGCGCGACTCGCTCGGCCGGGTCGCCATGGGTGACATACGCATCGCACTCGCGCGTGATCAGACGCTTCGCAGCCTCCGACTCCCCGCCCGCATAAATCGTCGGCCGCGGTTTACGCACTGGCTTCGGCTCGAGAACAGTTTCGTCGACCGAGTAATACTTTCCCTTGAAACTGAAGCTCGGCTCAGTCCAGACACCGTTCACAACTTTCAGCCACTCCTCGGTACGCGCATACCTGTCGTCATGCTCGTCGAACGTGATCCCAAACCTTCTCGCCTCATCTGCCCACCAGGACGACACAACGTTCAACGCGAGACGTCCGTTCGAGATCTGATCGATATTCGCCGCCTGCTTCGCAAGTATTGCCGGATTGTGAAACGTCGGCCGGACAGCAACCATCAACTCGAGACGCTCGGTAACAGCCGCCAGCGCAGCTGCCGTGCTCCACGCATCGAGCGACGGCGCATTGATTCCCTTGATGTCATTCAGGAACAGCTCGGCGATCAACGTAATGTCAAACCCGATCTGTTCACTTCGCTGCGCGAGTCGCTTCACGTCACTCCATGTCGCTTCCATATTCTCGTCGGGAACGTTGCGGAGCCATCCGCCGAATACTGGAAGCCAGTAACCGAACTTCATGCGACCACACCTGCCGGCTGCCGGCTGTTGCCCATCGAAATGTCGGCGCGTTGAAGGAGATAATCGACCAACCGCTCGAACGGATCGAACCCGACGACATTGCGCGCATCGGCAACGAAGTTTGACAGCGCATTGATATCGTAGAAATACGGCTTGCCATCGCGTGAATCGATCATGTACTCGACCCCACCAACGTCGAGCTGCACTCGCGACGCGATCCGCTCCACTTGCTCGATGATCTCCCGGGAAGGCGTAAATCCTTCGACGCGCATTCCGTTCTTCGGTGCGTCGATCGCACAGGCGGAGCGGCTGAGGGTTTGCCCTTCGGTGGTCTGACACGCGTCCGCAGGGCAGAGGTTGAACGAATCCTCGGCGGGAAAAACATTGATCGCGTAGAGAAACCTGCCGCCGAGCGTTTCCACTCGACTGATGTGCCCGTCGGCATACGGCACGAACTCCTGCACGAGCGCAGTGTGATCGAGTCCGAGCTGAATCGAGCCGTTCGACGCTGCGCGTTCGAGCTCGTCGAGCGAGTCATAGCGCGTGATGCCAGCTCCGCTTCCGCCGACATTCGCTTTCACGACAACAGGAAACCTCATGTCACGCGCGGCGACGGCTGCAACCCTGCCGCTGTTGATCACGCGCGCTCGTGGATATGGAAGCCCGAGCTCATCGAGTACGTCGAGCTGAAGTGCCTTCGATATCTCCATCGAGTAAACGGCGGAGCCGTTCACGACTTCGGCACCGCGCCGCTCGAGATGCCGAAGCCAGTTGAGCGTGTAGAACGTCGACTCTGCCTCGCTCCTGAGGTAGGCCGATGGACTCGCCCGGTTGAACACCAGCGAGTACGGTATGTCGGTTTCAGCCGGATCGTACGTGTGCGCGTTGGCATCGAGCTTCACGTAGTCCACACCTCGCTTGTCGAGCGCGGCGAAAAGAGGCTTGAACCAGTCGGGATGTTCGTAGAAGATCGCGATGGGACGGTTGTCCGGACTTGTCATTTGTCTCGTAGCAGGGGAAACGAAAAGGCCGCGCTCCTGATGGAGTCGCGGCCAAATTTGGCATGGCGAGGGCTTTCGGCCCGGCTGGTCAGATCATGCGGATATGCCCGAGATCGCCAGCCCTCCTCATAGAAGGGGTTGGTGCCAATAACACATACACATGCTGTGTCCGCTCTCGCTCATGAGATGGAACATACATGCAGCATGTTGATCTGCAAGGGAACTTCTCCTTTTTCAAGCCAGGAAAACTTCAGCCATTGATAATCCACATTCGGTAACCGGGTACACCCCAGCCTTCTCGAGCCATGAATCAAATATTAAATGTCCCGGGGCCCGTTTTGATAAAAACGCTGGAACTCTGTCGGGTCCTGACGCCACATTAGTGCGCCGCCGACAGATTCGCCTCCGCCCCGGCATTTGATGAGGCACTGAACAAGGAGTTGCAATTGCCCAATCGTCCGTATTCCACCCGTGCACAGACGGCTCTCGCCCTCTCAGACGCAGCGGCAGCATCGTTCAACGATGAGTTCATCGGCACAGAGCACCTGCTGATCGGGCTTCTCGAAGAGCAGTCCGGCCCCGCTGCGCAGATACTCAATCACCTCGGCGTCAACACAAACGAGGTGCGTGAGCTGTTGCTCAAGGCTCGTTCGCCGCAATGAGTCATCAAACCCGCTTTGCGACCCTGAGCCTGCTGCTCGGCCTCGGATGCGCCTCGGCGACCACCCTGAGCAGCTCGACCGACCGCCGTCCGCCAGCCGAGCGGCCGTCCACGACACCGGTCCTCAGTGACCGCAATCAACAATGGGTCGACAGGACGCTCGCGTCGCTGAGCCTTCGCGATCGCGTCGCGCAGATGGTCATGGTGTGGATGCTTGGCGACTACACCAGCACTCAGGATTCTGCCTACGCACAGCTCGAGAAGTGGATCGAAGTAGATAAGGTCGGCGGTGCAACAGTATCGCTCGGTACGCCTGTCGAGGTCGCGTCCAAACTCAATGATTTGCAACGCCGTGCTCGCGTGCCTCTGCTCATTGCGTCAGACCTCGAGCCCGGTCTCGGCCGACTGGAAACCGGAGTATTCACGCACTACCTGCTCGAAACTGGTGGTGCAACGGCCTTCCCGCAGGCGATGGCGATCGCGGCGACGCAACGCGACTCGGATGCTTATGACGTGGGGAAAATCATCGGTATCGAAGGGCGCGCGGTCGGCATTCACGTGAACTTCGCGCCAGTTGTCGACGTCAACAGCAATCCGGCAAACCCCGTCATCAACGTTCGCTCGTTCGGCGAAGACCCAATCCGCGTCGCGAAGTTGTCAGCACTCTTCGTGCACGGATCTCTCGACGGCGGAGAGCTTCCGACCGCAAAGCACTTCCCGGGACACGGCGACACCGACGTGGATTCACACGTCGGATTGCCGGTCGTTTCCGCCAGCATTGCGCGGCTCGAAAGTCTCGAGTTCGTGCCGTTCAAGGCCGCGATCGCCGCCGGCGCACCACTCGTCATGACGGCACACATCGCGCTGCCCGAAGTTGACAGCGCGATGACTCCGGCGACGCTGTCGCCTCGAATCATTACCGGACTGCTACGCGACTCGCTCGGGTTTCGGGGGGTTGCGATAACCGACGCGATGACGATGGAAGGAATCGGCAAGGGATACACGACTGAGCAAAGCAGCGTGCTGGCGGTGAAGGCTGGCGCCGACATCCTGCTCAAGACATCAGATCCCACTCGCGCGATCGATGCGATCGTGCGCGCTGTCGAAGCGGAAGAAATCAGTCGCGCCCGAATCGATAGCGCGGCTCGCCGCGTTCTCGTGCTCAAGGCACGGGCAGGCCTCGCAAATGGCGGGCAAACCTCGCTGGCCGAGTTACGCACTGTTGTCGGAACGCCGCAGCACCGCGCCGTTGCGGCCGATATCGCACGCCGAGCGGTGACGCTGATCCGCGAT
>JBBSFT010000121.1:0-8602 GCA_038254845.1 Gemmatimonadales bacterium
ACATCGAAGTGCTCGTGCTGGTGGTTGTGTTCATCTCGATTCTCCCGGGAATCATCAGCTGGTATCGCGAGCGCCGAAAGACGGCAGTCGCGTCGAACTAATCAAGGAGCAACAACAATGGCGTTTACACTTCCCGAGCTGCCGTACGGGTTCGACGCACTCGAGCCACACATCGACACGGCAACGATGCAGATTCACCATGACAAGCATCATCAGGCGTACGTGGACAAACTCAACGCGGCCGTCGAGCAAGCACCCGAGTTGGCGAATAAGTCGCTTGACGATCTCATGCGCGATATCGATAGTGTTCCCGAAGCGGTGAAGGCGGCGGTGCGCAACAATGGTGGCGGCCACTGGAACCACTCGTTCTTCTGGAAGCTGATGGGACCGAATGCCGGCGGCCAGCCGGGCGCGAACGTCGGGAACGCGATCAACGATGCATTCGGCAGCTTTGACAAGTTCAAGGAACAGTTTTCCGCAGCGGGCGTTGGCCGGTTCGGGTCCGGATGGGCATGGCTCGTCAACGACGGCGGAAAGCTTTCGATCATGAGCACACCGAATCAGGACAACCCGCTGATGGAGGGAAAGAACGCTATCCTCGGCATCGACGTGTGGGAGCACGCGTACTACCTGAAGTACCAGAACAAGCGGCCTGATTACATCACTGCCTGGTTCAACGTCGTCAACTGGGAAGAGGTGGAGCGATCACTTCGAGCGTGAGATTTTGGTGGGACCTTCGTGATACCCGCACAGCCGGCGTTTGCCGGAGGATTGGCCAGGACTGATAGCGGGTATTGCGGAAGTGCTGTGATTCCCCAGCGTGACCACCAGGGCTCCGTCACCCACAACGCCACTCCGCTGTCTTCGAGATCGACAATTCCAATCTGATGCCATTGCTGCGCCGACCTGATGACGTCGTCGATTGCGCCTCCGATTGGGAGAATGGCGAGATCAGCGCTCCGCCACGGGCCGTAACTGACGCGCTCGGTCAGAGGTCTGTTGTACACTTCCGCTTTAGCCACGGAGTCGGGGAAAATCGTTCTTCCGTCGATTGACATCGAGTACGAGGCAAGCCGCCACGTCAGCGCACTTCCGTAGTTGAATACGGTGAATACGCGACCTGTCGCGGTCGCCCGCGTATTGCACTCGAGCCAGCCGGCAAGCTGATCGAGCCCGTGCTGACGCATCGGCGCAAGGCGATGACCCGCGACGGGATTTTCGAAGCTCCACGCGCCGGGATCGAACAATCCGCCCGACATCAGCAACAGAGTACACAAGCTCCAGACGGCCGTGATGCGCCAGAGGCGGCGGCCCTGGTCCTCATTGGCGAGCAGCCAGCTTGCGATTGCATGCACATTTCCCGCGACGAGCGGAAGCACGAGCAGCCACCATACCAGAAGGAGGCGCGCCGCGATCGCAAAGGCAATGAGGCCAGCCATCCATGCGATTCCCCAGACAAATCGCGAAGAGCGCGATGGCCAACCGTCGGACCAGAGCAAAGGAATGCTGAGCATGAAGAGCGCTAACGGAACGAGGGCCCAATGTGTCCCCATCGCAACGAAGCCGGGTTGCGCTTCCTTTACGGGGGTCGGAAAAAGGAGCATCAGATTCGGATGAAAGCTCGTGGCGAACATCCGGGTCCACATAAACGCGTACGGCGTCAGTAGCCAGCCGGCGACCGTGACGGCTATAACCGAGTACGCGCGCCACCGTTCTTTAGGCGGTTCCACCAACCAGAGCAGCCAGGGCGCGGCGGTCATCGGAAAGAAAAGATGCGTATTGACGGCGATTGCGCTGATCAAGCCAAGACCAACGAGAGCGCGGCCTGGTTGCGACGAGTAGAGCGCACGGTATCCAAATGCCCACGCCAGCGGCACGAGGATGAAAACAGTCGTCTGTGGTCGCACCGACGAGACGAGCGCGCCGAGAACGAACACGTGCAGAGCTGCCATCAGCAGCGACGTGCGTGAATCCCACCGCGCTGCCCAGCCAAGGACGATCATCGACGCGGCAGATCCGGCCACCATCACTCCCTCGAGCAGACGCAGGCCTATTTTCCCCGTCGCGTCTCCAAGCCAGTACATCGCGAGCTCCATCAGCCACGAGTAGGCAAAGAAAGGAGATCCGGCGCGCGTCCATGCAAACGGCTCAACGGTGGGCAATGCGCGGTGCTGAACAATCCAGTGGCCGATCGCCAGATGCATTGGCAGGTCGGCATCGCTCAGCGTCTCGAGAAAACCGCGAACCAGCAGCAGCGCAGCGAGTAGTGCGAGCTCAAGACGCCAGTGGCGGCCATAGGTTCGCCGCCACTCGGCCGCCCACGATTCATCGCGCGCCTGTCCATGGGCCGTCTGTTGAACTTGAATGAAGCGCCTCGCTTGAACGTGGTTTCAGTAACGCATGAAAGTGGGGACGCATGACGACCGCTGCAAGCAATCCATTGTAGCGACTGTTCAGGCCGCAGGCTCCGCGCGTGGGCTGTCTTTCAGAAAGGGAACCGCGCCAGCGTTCGGCCGTCGCAGGATCATAATCGTGGCTGGTAGATAGGCGACGGCGATGATCAGCGCGTTGAAATCCTTGAACATCGTGACGAGGTTCGACTGGTCGAGCAGAAATCCCTCAAAGATCAGCCCGGTGGAAGATACGAGGGCAAGGACGAGGCTCTCGCGAAACGTCGCGGGTATCAGCATCAATGGCAGAATGTCGTACCAGTACATCGAGTGTGGCACGCAAGCCAATGCTACGATCAGCCGCGCTTCGGGACGCCTCCACCGGAGAAGCGCGAGAAGAACGAGAAATCCACCGCGCTGCATAACAGGGGCGACGACGTGCCGGGCTTCGTGCAGGTGGCTGAGCCAGTCTCGCGGCCACGTGGGAAGCAGCAGGAGGCTGATCAGAAAGAGGACGCTCCCGCCAATCACGGCGACAGCCGCGCCGCGTGTCGACCTGGCCGACGCGAGCACAGCCAGTCCAATGTTCGGCTTGACGGGCAGAACCCATCCGAGCCACGGAAGGCAGTAGGCCGCCGTAAGCAGCGGAGACCATTGGCCCCGCCTCGCAGCAAGTACAAAAGCAGAGGAGAGAAACAGCGGCAGGCGATGCCATCCGTCGCGGGTGACCGCATAGGCGAGCAAAGCTGTTGAAACCCAGACGAAGACGAACGTCGCCTGTAACTCTGATAGGAGTGCAAGCGGAAGAACAGCAACGCTGGACGTGATCGGGTAAAACAGGGGGAAGTCCATGTCGTAGACCCTTCCCGGCCCAATCAGGTTGTAGGGATTACCTCTGTGCAATAGTGCGACTGCGCCGAACCAGACCTGACCGAAATCAGGAAGCGCACCGCCCCGGAGTGGTTCGATGTACGCCAGAAACGCAGCCATTGTCGCAATCGTTCCGGCAAAGGCCAACCGCCATGCAAGAGGTGGCGAGGTGATGGGCGACGCCGGGATTGAAGGGCCCGTCCCTGATGGATCTCTTATGCCGATAGACAACATTATCGCGGAGCGCCTGGCTACCGCGCTGCTTCACCTTCGAGGTAGGTGTATCCGTCGAGGCCCGCAACGTAATCGGCGATGAAACTGTTTGCTTCCTCCCTCGTGATGCCCTTCGCCGCCGACACCTTGCGCCGAAACGTCGCGAGCAGATCGGAGGCGCGGAACTGGACGTACGCAAGGACCTCCGTAACCGTGTCGCCGTGCACGAGCTCGGCTACTTCGTATCCGTTCTCTGAAAGCCGGATATGAACGGCGTTAGTGTCTCCAAACAGATTGTGGAGATCGCCGAGAATCTCCTGGTATGCACCGGTCAGAAAAATTCCGAGGACGTACTGCTCGTCGTCGGAAAAAGCGTGAAGCGCGAGATTCGGCCTTGCGGTGCGGCCACCGATAAATCGGTCGATCTTTCCGTCCGAGTCGCACGTCACGTCCTGAATTGTCCCGCGCCGACTCGGCTCCTCGTCGAGCCGGTGCACCGGCATGATCGGAAAGAGCTGGTCGATTGCCCAGCTATCCGGCAACGACTGGAAAAGCGAGAAGTTGCAGAAGTAACGGTCGGTCAGAATCGCCTCGAGCTCTTCGATGATGTCGGTGTATTCCTCGCGCTCGCGCTGAGCAAGGCGCGCGACGCCAGTTATTGTTGCGATGTATATCTGCTCAGCCAGCGCGCGCTCGCGCAGGCTCAGGACACCGCTGTTGAACAACTCCTGCGACCTGTCCTTGGCGAAAGTGGCGTCGTGGTAGACTTCGCGTACCCGCCTCGTGGTCATCGATTCGAAATCAGACGCCATCTCGTGCAGAAAAGTGTGATCGTCCTGCGTAAGTGAGGGCATCACGTTGTCGGCCTGTGACTCGACGTCGATTACGCGCAGCAGCAGGAGCGCGTGGTGCGCGGTGAGCGCGCGGCCCGATTCGCTGAAGATGTGAGGCATCGGGAGCTCAAGATCCCGGCATGCTTCAGCAAGGGTGTACACCACGTCGTTGGCGTACTCCTGCAGAGAGTAGTTTACGCTCGCCTGCGATGTCGACCGGGAGCCGTCGTAATCGACGCCGAGCCCGCCACCGACGTCAACGTGCGTGATGTCCACGCCCATCGCTCTCAGCTCGGCGTAATACCTGGATATCTCCTGTAGTCCGGCCTTGATGTACCTGATGTCCGTGATCTGCGAGCCAAGATGAAAGTGGAGCAGTTTGAGAATGTCCAGCCGCCCGGCCCCTCGCAGTTTTTCGACAAGTCGCACCAGTTGCGCGGTGCTCAGACCGAATTTCGATTTTTCTCCTCCGCTCTTTGCCCACCTGCCGGACCCTTCGGAATGAAGCTTGATGCGAACGCCTGCCGTGGGTTTCACGCCGAGCTCGTCAGCTACCTGAAGCAGAACGTCCACCTCGCTGAGTTGTTCGAGCACGATGAACACGTCATGACCGAGCTTTTGTCCCATGAGGGCGAGGCGCATGAACTCCTCGTCCTTGTAGCCATTGCAGACAATCAGGTGATCTGTGTGTTCCGCGAGCGCCAGAACCGCCTGGAGCTCGGGTTTGCTGCCGCATTCCAGCCCCACCCCGGATTTCTTCCCGAACTCGACTATTTCCTCGAGGACATGGCGCTGCTGGTTGACCTTTATCGGAAAAACCGTGGTGTAGGTGCCGTCGTAATCGTATTCCCGGATCGCGGCATCGAAGCGATCGGTTAGCGATTCCATGCGTGATCGAAGGATATCGGAGAACCGCAGCAGCAGTGGCAAGCCCACGCCCTGCGCTTCGAGATCGTTCGCGAGCTCGAAGAGGTCGAGCTCTCGCTCCGGGTTGTCAGCGTCCGGCCTGACGACTACGTGACCGCGCTCGTTGATGTCGAAGTAACCGATCCCCCAGCCCTCGATGTTGTACAGGGCCTTCGCGGAGTCGACCGTCCACGAGTCAGGGGCATCAACCGAAACTGCTTCCGAAATGCGAGTGATCGCCATGCTCACAGTTTACCGCGTTCGACCACCCCGTGGTACCGGTCAAGGGTAAAGCGTATCCATGTCCCACCCTTCGCCAATCCTCGTATAAACGTGTCGCTCGTGAAGGCGGCCCGGCCTGCTCTTCCAGAATTCTATAGTGTCTGGTCTGAGCCGGAATCCCGACCAGAATGGAGGCCGCGGCACCTCCCGGCCCTCGAATTTCGCTTCGTACTCAGCGACTCGATCGGTCAGATCGTTGGCGCTCTCGATCGGCCGGCTTTGAATTGAGGCCCAAGCTCCGACCTGACTCACGCGGGGCCGGCTGGCGAAGTAGGCATCGGCCTCGCCTTCGCTCACGGTGGACACCGGCCCCTCAGCCCGAACCTGCACCTCGAGCGCAGCCCAGTGGAAGCAGATAGCTGCGAAGGGGTGTGTTCTCAGTTCTCTGCCCTTTCGACCTTCAAGGTTTGTGTAAAACACAAAACCGCGTTCGTCCACGTCTTTCATCAGAACGATTCTGACCGACGGGCGACCGCTCATACCGACCGTGGCCAACGACATTGCGCTGGGATCCGGCAGGATCGCTCGGCTCACACGCTCTGCTTCAACATAGAGCCTGTTGAACCGGCTCAGCGGATTCTGGACGGGATATGGTGAGGTCACCGGGCTTCGGGAAACGAGGAGGTTGCGAACGGAACATGGCGAAAAATCACGGCGGTGCTGTCATGATACCACATTGACCAGCCGGGCTCGGCCGCAAGCCCAAGCGCGAGACGGGAGCGTGGTTCGAGGACAGCGAGTTCTATGTTCCAACGCGCCATTTCCGTCCGCCAGCCGGGATACATGCTCTCGATCCGGGTGTGGGACCTGATGGTACTTTCGGAGAACTTCAAAGGGTCTACGTAAATGGCGCTTCCCGGCCACGCCTCGAGAAAGTAGCCTCCCCATGTCCACGGATGAAAGATCCGTCCGTGCAACTGTGCGATGCGTGCCTGCCGCACGGCTTCGACCGGAAACCTTCGCGCGTCGAAATGGTCGGCTATAAGGCTTCCGGAGCCGAGGTAGCCACGGTTGAGCCCGAGGGCCAGCAGAAGGGCTGCAACCGGACCCGACCAGAGGCCGGGACGGGACGCAGAATCCAGCCGCGCGATAGCGTTGAAATATGGAAACGCTCGACGATGCTCCGGCCAGTTGCGATGGACATGTAGCGCGAGCAGCGGAATTGCGGTGACGCCGAACAGCGCGATGTTGCGTGCGGCGCGCATGCCGAAGAACATGCTCATGAGAATTGCGAACAGCCACGGCAGAGGCAGCCGCTTTGGTACAACGGTCAGCAGAACGAGAGTGGTGAGAATTGCGGCGAGGAATGGAAGGCTCGAGATCTCGTGAAAGTTGGGTGACAGGTATTCGTCTATGCTGGCCGAGAGCGAGGGGCTCGTGACCGCTCCGATGACCTCACCGTACAATCGGCTCCCGTAAGGATTCAGGAGAGTCGAGAGAGCAGCGAGCGTGAGCGCTGCGAAGTTTCGCTTTGCGCATGCGAGCCAGTCACTCCTTTCGGTCTTCGTGAGCAAAGCTTCGCCCACGTCACCAGCCACGTACGCTGCAATGAGAAGCAATCCGAAGAGCCAACCTCCGTGCAGGTTCGCCCAGATAGCGAAAAGCGGAACGAAGTATATCTCGCGTCGTGGCCGCGTCGATTCAAGAAGAAACAGTGTCAACGTTGCGCCCACAATGGAGAACATGTGGGGACGGGCGAGCCAATGCGATGCTCCGAGAATGAGGCTCGTCAATGCTGCCATCAGCGCCAGCCGCGGATCGGCGCCGCGGCGCCTGAGAAACTGCGCAATGAGGGAATGGGTAAGGCCGATGACGAGGCCAGCGACGACTGAAATCAGCGGAAGGCCGCCGACGGCGAACAGCATCGCAAAAATTACCTCGCTCACCCAGGCCTGCGCGATCAGGGGGCTGGAACCCACCGTGTACGATGCGAGCGAGTGCGCAGGAAGTTGATGGAGTTGGATTATCGATTGGCCCATGCGGATATGACCGGCCAGGTCACCGTCGCTCTGCGTGAGCCGGACCGCTCCTCCAATGGCGAAAACGGGGGCAGCCATCATGAATGTCACATCAGCGACTGACGGTACGGCCAATTTTCTCATGGCGGCCAATGTCGGGTCGTCCCGAGTTTCCCGCCAGCGCCAGTCATAGCCGGGACGGAATGAAGGTGCAAACAAAGGTTTGGTTGACGAATGTCCAAGTCCGTTTTAACTATGCTCGCACTCCGAGGTACCGGTTCCAGTGACCTCGGATAACAGATGCATTGTACCGGGGAGCAGATGCGCTCGCCTGGCGCCTTCCGCCGTCGGAGCTCCGAAACTTCGTTCGGGCCAATTAGCGGGAACCAGCAATGCTGGTGTCTTTTTTTTGGGGAAATCAAGATGACCCGTTTCAAGATGGGAGTAAAGAATTTCGTATCCAACGAGGACGGCGCCGCGCTGGTCGAGTATGCGCTTCTGGTAGCGCTGATCGCCATCATCTGTATTCTTGGCGTGACGTTCCTTGGACAGAAAGTCAGTGGCAAATTCAAGGGCATTGGCGACTGTCTGACCTGATCGTGTGAGGGAGACGGGGCTTCGCCCGCTTATCAGCCTGCGGTCTCCCGCGCATTGAATCGCCTTCGTGCAGACCCATGGAGCCCGACGGATGGGCTCCATGGGTCTGTGTCCATGATGGTTCACGTTTTTCCGGAAGGGACATGAGGAATATCGCCGGAAAGCTGCATGATTTCTTGACGCGCGAGGATGGCGCCGCGCTCGTCGAATATGCGGTGTTGCTGGTGCTGGTTGCGATCGCTTGCATCCTCGCGGCGGCATACCTCGGGCAAAGCATCAGCAAGATGTTCGACAGCGCTGCGACAACAGTCGCCGGGGCTTGAAGATCAGGCATCCATGCATCGCATACTCTTTATCGGTCACGGTGCTCCGGGCGTCATTGCAGGGGCTATCTATACGTCGCTCCTGCTGACCGCGGCAGTCGGAGACATGCGAAAGCGGCGGATCCCGAATCGTCTCGTGGCATTTCTGGCGGCGCTCGGTCTCGCCTTTGGGATAGTTGTTACGCCAACCCTGACTGGCGCGTTTGGATCTTTGGAAGGTCTGCTCACGG
>JBBSFT010000122.1:0-8461 GCA_038254845.1 Gemmatimonadales bacterium
GCTCGGCGAGCAGCGCGTTGATGTCCCGCTCTCCCGTCGGCAGGCGTGCCTCCGCATTCGCGAGCACGGCTTCCGGCAACGCGAGGCGACGCGCGATGCTCAACCCGTATGAGCGACCGGGAATTCCCTTGATCAGGCGATACGTCGGCGCCAGCGCGACGGGGTCGAACTGAAGAGACGCGTTGATAACTCCGGGAACTTCAGCCGCCAGCTCTTTCAACGCGCCGAGGTGGGTCGTCGCGACGGATAGGCTACCGCGGCGTGTTAGTGCTTCGAGAATTGCGCCACCAAGCGCTGCTCCTTCAACCGGATCCGTTCCCGAGCCCAGCTCATCGATGAGGACGAGCGATGCACCAGTAGCTGATCTCAGCACTTCGGACAGGTTTTTCAGATGTGCGCTGAACGTTGACAGGCTCGAGCTGATCGACTGTTCATCCCCGACGTCGGCGTAAATGTTGTCGAAAATCGCGAGACGCGATTCAGTTGCGACCGGGATTGGGATGCCGGACTGCGCCATCGCCGCAAAGAGACCAAGAGACTTGAGGAGGACAGTCTTCCCGCCGGTGTTTGGCCCGGAGATGAGGAGAGTCCGCTCCACCGGCTCGAGGGTGAGATCGAACGGAACAACATCGATGCCTTGTTCGACTAGCAGCGGATGCCGTCCGTCGATGATTGCAAATCCTCGATCGGGATCGTTGAAGTCGATCGTGCCACAGCGCAATCGCTCGGCAAATCGGGCGCGGGCGAAGAGCGAGTCGAGAACGACGAGCGATTCCAAAGAAGCCGCGATCTCGTCGCGAATCGGACGCACGACTTCGGTCAGCTCGGCGAGGATGCGGTCGATCTCGCGGATCTCGTCGGACTGAAGCTCGCGAATTCTATTTCCGGCTTCGACCGCGGCGGGAGGCTCGACGAATAGCGTTCCACCAGTGCTCGACGTGTCGTGCACGATTCCGCCGACCACTGATCGGGCTTCGCGGCGAACGGGGATCACGTAGCGGCCATTCCGGACCGTCACGGACATGTCTGTCACCTGATGATGCGCGTCGAGACGAGAGGCGATGCGCTCCAGCAGCTTGACCAGCTCGCCCTGTGCTCCGCGAAGCTCACGGCGAATTCGGCGGAGGGTCGGCGACGCCTCGTCCTTGATACTGCCGTCGTCGTCGATTGCGGTGTCGATCGCTTTCTCCTCATTGCGCGCCACGACGAGTAAATCGATCTCCGCTCTGAACATCGCGAGCGTCACGGGAGAGATTCGGCTGTCCCGAAATCCCTCGACAGTGATGCGTGAGCTGCGAAGCAGTCGTCCAATGCCGAGCAGATGAGTCGCATCGAGGCCTGCGCCTTCAACGCGAAGGCGAGAGAGAGATGCGCTGACGTCAGGAATCTGTGGCGGGGTCCACGCGGCGTCGCCGGCGGCGAGTGATCTCATGGCAGCGACGCGAGCGTGCTCGCGTTCGATCCAGGTACGACCACCACTTGGACGCATGGAGCGCACGCGCTCCGCGCCAAGCGACGAGGACGCGTGCCCGGCGACGGCGTCGAGGGCGGGCGCGAACTCGATGACGCCGAGAGCGTGCGCGTTCATGAACGAAAAAACCCGAGCTCGCGAGTGTCGTCGCCAGTTCGGGTCTCGTGCCACGCGTGCTGCGCTCTCACCCCGGCTTGCCCAGCTCCTCTCGAGCAATTGCGTTGATGGTCCCGCCTTCTGCTCGACCCTTGAACTGCGGAAGGACCTTACCCATGACGGTACCGATGGTGGTTGCTCCGCGACCTATTGCGGCAACGACGGCAGCACGCAGCTCGGCATCGCTCACTGCCGGAGGGAGATAGACTTCGAGCGCGGCAGCTTCGTTGCGCTCCTTGTCAGCGAGATCGGCGCGACCGCCCTTGTCGTACATCTCGATCGATTCGCGCCGCTTCTTGATTGCTTTTCGCAGGACATCCACCACTTCCGGATCGGCCGGATCGCGCTTCAGCTCGATGCGGCGATTTTTGATCTCGGAGAGAACGGTTCCGAGAAGGAGAGTGGCGGACTTGTCCTGCGCTTTTCGCGAGGCGTTCAGGTCACCCTGCAACCGCGCGAGAAGCTCTGACACCCTAGACCCGCCTGGTTCGGCGGTTCTTGCGCATCGCCGTGTTCAGCTTGCGCTTGCGGCGCTCGCTTGGCTTTTCGTAATGACGGTGCTTGCGAAGATCGGAAAGAATGCCCGCTTTCTCGCACTTCTTCTTGAAGCGCTTCAGCGCGCGCTCAAAGTTCTCGTCGTCATGAATTATGACTTCCGACAAAATCTACTTCCCCCCTTCGTAGCGCCTGTGGCGCCTGTTTGAGACAGACTTGCAATTTACCCGGGGGTGGTAAGCGGAGCAAGTCACCCACCTGCCGAAAAATGCATTGGCATTCGAGGTGACCGAGCCTATGTTTGCCATCCCAGCTGCGGATCGTGGTGACCGGTGCTTCAAGAACATGCGGCTGACGCGCACGACGTCTGGCCGACCCTCGAACCGATCGATGATCCGATCTTCGACCCGGTTCGATCGAACGCTCGGTTTCAACGACTGGTCCGACGAGTCGGCCTCAGGTAGCGTCGAGCCCTTATTCGAGTCCCCTCCGATGGAGCGCGAGCCGCGCCGCGGCGTGCCCTATCGTCACGCCTCCGTCGGTGTCGAATCGATAATGAAGGCCGCCAAGTATGCGTGACAGGCTGGCTTCCTGCGCAGTGCGATGGAGAAAGGCACCCTCGCTGGGAAACGCGTCGGTCAGCACGCCTTCGAATGCGCCCGACTCGCACGAGTGTGCCGCCGGGTAAGAAGGATGATTGGGAAGCCCGACAGCGAGTGTGATTGCCGGATCTGCCTGAATTGGACGGATGAACCAGTACGTGAACTTTGTGTCAAAGCACGCGATTATCGCGTCGAACGCCGCTGTATTCGAGTACGCAAGGATTCGCGCTGCTTCAAGTTCCGGCCGGCGATACTTGTCAATCAAATCGTCGGCGACGCCGTTGAACACGACTCCGGAAAAGGGTACCCAGAACTGCGAGATCGCGACCTGTTCCGGTGTCCGTGAATCGGAGAACGCGCGAACTTCGGCAAGCGCCGAGAGAAATTCCGGTGAACCAAACGCCGGCGGCGGTGGAAGCCGAAGCTCGCTCCCCGATGTGAGAAAGAACGGCCGCGCACCGAGTCCGCCGCGCACGATCGGAGCGGCACTGCTCACCCAGCGACCGGCACCCGTCGGCGGAACGCCCGGTGAGGTGGTGCCATAGTTGTCAGTCGCCGCAAACGCAAGGACCGTCGCGGCTATCTGGCTGCCGAGAACTTCCCCGGCCACGAAGTCCTTATTGTGCTCGGCACCGACAGGTGGTTCAGCGCGCTGGGTCGCAAGCTCCGCGTCGATCGACGCGAGATCGAGCGGGTAGAACTGTTTGAGAATCACCGCCGACGCTGAAGCAACGGCAGCGGCCATCGACGGCAGAGTGTGGCCGTGACTGACCTGATCGGCAGCCATAGCTGCGCGATACTGTGCCAGCGAGAGGTACGCGTTCACCCGCCCGGCATTTCCTCCGCGCGCACGGAATAACGAGATCGCCTTGCGATTCCAGCGAACCGTGGACGTGGTTGTGACAACATCGTTTGCGGCGACGGCCGGTGGCGTCGGAGCTACGACGACGGGGGCATTGGCAGTTGGTGCGTCGGCGCAGGCGCTTGCCAGCATTGCGCCCGCAATTATTGCAACCAGGGATTTCATCGAGCGTCTCCTCGGGAGATCGAGAGGCCGAGATTGGCCTCACCGGAGGAAACGAAAAACGGGCTCGAATCCCGACATTTGCCGCGCTATCACCCAGGCGGCCACTTCATAGCGCGCCCCCCGAGTAGGTGGACATGCAAGTGCCCGACGGTCTGCCCGCCGTCGTTTCCCGTGTTGATGACCGTGCGGTATCCCGACTCGGCGATTCCCTCTGTCATCGCGACGGCTGCGGCAAAACTAAGAAGATGCCCGAGCGTCTCTTCATCTATCCCCGCTGCAAGCGAATCGATATGCTTTTTCGGAATAACGAGCACATGAACCGGTGCTTGCGGAGAGATGTCGGGAAAGGCGATTGCACCCGCTGTCTGATCTACGATCTGCACGGGGATCTCACCGGAAACGATTCGGCAGAACATGCACGGGTCGGTCATGTCAATCCTCGGCTGATGCAGGTGATGCAGATCCCATCATCGAACGAACAATCGCCAATGCCGCAATGCCGGCCGTCTCAAACCGCAGTGTTGACCCATCCAGCGAAACCGGGAGAAAACCACCGGCGACCATTTCATCGCGCTCTCGTTGCTCGAACCCGCCCTCGGGACCGATTGCAAGAGCAACGGTGCCTGAGAAACTTGATCCAATCAGCTTCGCTTTTGCATCTGCATCGAGGAGAAGGCGTGACCCCTCCGGCGCCGCTGCGATGGCGCGCTCAACCGGAGCGGACGGATGGATCTGGGGCAACCATCCTCCGCCGCTTTGTACCAGAGCCGATATCATTCGGGCCCTGACGCGGGAATTGAACGACGGTCCATCGCCGGCTGGCCCAACACTGCGCGACCGCTTCCACATCACGGGCCGCCAACTCGATGCGCACAGCTCCGTCGCCTTTTCGGCCAGCATCAACATCCTGTCGCGATCAGCAACCGGAACGAGCAGGTGTACTGGCGGGAGCGCGGCAATTTCCCACACCTCGGTGACGTCGATCGCCAGCGAGCGCTTTGCCGCGCGGCCGAGGACCCCGTTCCCGGCGCGACCGAGCCCGTCTCGGAGCTCAACAGGATCCCCTGGCCCAATCCGCAATACGCGCGCGTGCTGAGCGGCATCTTCACCCAGTGTCACGGGCGAGCCCGCCGAAAAACTTTCCGGCGAAAAAAATGTCGCTACAGCCGCTCGATCAGGACGCTCCACCATCCATCCTCCATGTCCTCGGCCACTACTTGCCATGCGCCCATCCCGATCTCACGCAGCATCATCTCGCGCTCATCAACGAGAATGCCGGAGAGAATCGCTGATCCGCCGGCTGATAGCGAATCGAAGACAACCGGAAGAAGCGCCGTCAACGCGGATGAGATGATGTTCGCGAGGACAAGATCGACAGGAGCGATCAACGGCAACAGGACCGCCGCATCTCCCGGAACCACGTGAACCCGATCGGCAACACCGTTCGCGACCACATTTACTTCAGCGTTTCCGATCGCATCCTCGTCGATTTCGACAGCGATGACACGCAGTGCGCCGAGCTTCGCCGCGCATATTGAAAGAACGGCGCTTCCCGCTCCAATGTCCGCGACATTATGCGACATTGGCGAAATGCGCTGCATCAGCCGCGCGACCCCGCGCGTCGTCGCATGCTCGCCGGTGCCGAACGCCATCGCCGGCTCGATGACTACGGTTATCGCTGGGTCCGAGTCTCCCGCAAGCCACGGCGGCGCAATGGTAAGCTCGCCGATGCAGTGCGCGCGAACCGAGGCCTTCCACTCGCTCCAATCCATTACCGGCGCCAGACTCACAGACACCCGCGCGCGAGAATCGGCGTCAATGATGTCGCGGACGAGCGTGTCGGTCGGAGTACCCGGAGGAAAGTGAGTCAGGAGCGAGCCGACGTCCTCCTGCACCCCCTGCGAGCCGGCCGCAAACAGGAGCGACATTATTTCGTCGTGGCTACCGGACGGATCGACCCTCACCGCGATCCACGGCGATTGCGTCGCCTTCGAAGCAAACTCGCTCACATAAGCGGGCGCAGCTCATCACGTGATTCACTCACGCGCCGAGAGATTCTTTCACCTTCGACCAGAAACCCTTCGATCGTCGCTCGGCTGGCGCGACCTGGATCTCGCCAAGACGCCGAATAATCGTCTCTTCCTCCGAGGCAAGCTGATCGGGCGTGAACAGCTGAAGCCGAACGTGGAGGTCGCCAGTTCCCGATGCATTCACGCGCGGGAGCCCGCGGGAGCGAAGATGGAATACCTGCCCGCTCTCCGTTCGCGGCGGAACATGAAGAGTCACGGTTGCGCTCACGGTCGGCACCTCGACGTCGGCACCGAACACGAGCTGCGGATACGTGACGAGCACTTCGCAATAGAGATCTTCGCCGTCACGCTCGAAGCGCGGATCTTCCTCGACCTCGAACACGACAAGGATGTCGCCGCGCCCGCCCCCTCGCGGCCCGACATTGCCGACACACCTCATCGTCATGTATTGCCCCGTCGCGACTCCCGGGGGAACCTTGACCACGACGCTTTCTTCCTGCCTGATTCGTCCTTCGCCGCGGCACTTCCGGCATGGCGAGCTGATGATCGTGCCTTCACCCGCGCATGTCGGGCAGGGAGAAACACTAATTACCTGACCAAAGAATGACTTCTGCGCGCGGCGAACTTCTCCCGCACCCGCACACGTCGTGCAGCGAATCGCCGAGGTGCCGGGCTCCGCGCCCGAGCCTTCGCACCGGTCGCAGCTCGCAAGCAGCTTGACCTGCACCGTCTTCTCCGCGCCTGATTCCACTTCGGCGAGGCGCAACGGCATCGTGATGCGGATGTCGGAGCCAGTGCGCGGCCCGGTGTTGCCGCCCCGTCCACCAGCAGCGCCGAACAAGTCCCCGAAACCGGCCATCCCGCCGAGGTCGCGCATGAAGATGTTGAGCGCCTCCGACAGATCCACGTGGTGAAATCCGCCCGCGGCGCCGCGGAGCCCAGCCTCGCCATACCGATCGTACATCGACCGCTTGTTCGGATCACGGAGAGTGTCGTATGCCTCCGTGATCTCCTTGAACTTTTCCTCGGCCTCCGCCGCACCGTTGTTGCGATCCGGGTGATAGGTCATCGCGAGCTTGCGATATGCTTTCTTGATCTCGTCGTCCGATGCTGTCCGCGGGACGCCGAGGGTGGTGTAAAAATCGGCCATGTTGCTGCTATTCCAGTAAGTCGGTGATCAATCGTGAGGTATGAGTAACGAGCGAGATCACTTTGTCATAAGGCATCCGCGTCGGCCCGATGACGCCGATAACTCCCGTCACCGCTCCGGTGCGATACTGGGCCGTGACGATCGTGAAGCTCTCGAGCTTTGGATTGACGTGCTCGTTGCCAATGCTGATGGTGATGCCGGGACTGCCACTGCGCTTGCGAAGCAGATCGGCGAGATGTTCGTGAGTCTCTGTCAACGCAACGAGCTTCCGCATGCTGTCCACGCTGTTGAACTCGGGCTGCTCCGCCAGCAGCGACGGTTGTCCAAGCAGAACTGTCTCCTCTCCCTGAATGGCCGTATCGAACAACTGCTCGCCCTCGTCGATGAAAACATTGAGAAGCTCAGCCGCTCCGCGGGTCGGGCCCGTATCGCGAAGCCGATCTCCAACCGAGGCGCGAATCTGCTGAAGGGTAAGTCCGGCGATCCGCTCGTTCAACACGCGCGTCACTTCCGCAAGCGCCGAGTCGGCCACCTCACCGCGCGACTCGACAAAGATCGTTCGCACTGAACCACCCGTGAGAGTGAGCGCGACAAGCAGTCTCTCAGCCGACAGGCGAACGAGGTCAACCCGCTTGAGCACGCTGTCGTCGAGGCGCGGGCCGAGAGCAATACCGAGTTCCTGGGTAATGACACCAAGGCTTTGTGCCGCACGCCGAAGGATAGTCTCGACAGCCGAGCCACCACCGCTAATCTGGGCGCTCAGCTCGTCGTGCTCACGGAGCGGAACGGGCGTCATTGGGAGCAACGAGTCGACGTAAATGCGATACGCAACATCGGTCGGCACACGTCCGGCGGAGGTATGCGGATGATAGAGCAGACCCTTTTCCTCGAGATCGCTCATCGTGTTGCGGATTGTCGCCGACGACACGCCAAGCCCGAACCGGCGGGCGATGGCGTTCGAACCGGCCGGCTGCGCCGTCTCCACGTATGACTGGATGACGGCGTCAAGCACGCGGCGCTCTCTTTCGTTCAGCTCTGGATTCGCCATTGGCGCAAACTATTGGAGTATTTCACAACCCTGTCAACCCGGCCGCGAGGCTGTCGAGCCGCAGCCAGCCCTCGGGTGTAAGACGCACGACATCTTCTTCGAGTTCGGCCCACCCCTGTTTGGTCCATGTGTTGGCGATCTCGAGATCCGACGACGAGGCTCTATATCCGTTGACGGTTCGGAGCCCGAGGTAAACGCTCTCCGACTGTCTGTTGGTCGCGGACAGCGTCTCGACCCCGTCGATTACACTCTCACCCGCCGAAAGTCTCGACCTCCACTCGGCGTATGGCGCAACATTCCAGCTCCGGCTGGTGCCGTCGAATGAATGCGCGGACGGGCCGGCTCCCACATATTTGGCGCCGCTCCAGTACGCGGAATTGTGTCGAGAGTAACGCCCTTTCCTGCCGAAATTCGAAACTTCGTAGTGATCGTACCCGGCCTTTCGCGTGAGCTCGTGCGCGAGCAGAAACTGCTCCGCGTAA
>JBBSFT010000123.1:0-8443 GCA_038254845.1 Gemmatimonadales bacterium
AGCTCGCCCGACGCAGCACCAAACGGGATGATGACGCTTTTCGCATTCGGCACGAATTCCTGGAGCCGCTTGCCGGTAAACGTCGAGATCACCGTGACTGCATCCGAGTTGTCAACGATGCGGCGAAGCATCGGACCGAACACTTTTCGGGAAGCACCGCGCCAGTTGAGCTCGGATGAGAAAAACGTCGACACGAGCGCGGCCTTCGATGCGTTGCGTGCCGAGATCCCGAACAGGCCGTGGGGAATTGGCCAGAACGCGTGCACGACATCGAACTTTCCTTCGCGCGCAATGCGAGCGGCAGCGGCAGAACCGGCAGCGAGATATCCTGGAAGAAGCATCGCCATCGGGAGCGCGGCAGCGATGCGGTCCATCGCCGGCACATCGTGTGTCAGCGTTTCGAGAGACGACGGCGCATAGCGAAACCGGTTCACTTTTACGCCCCCGACAACGTGGGTCTTTGAGCCGCGATACGACGGCGCGAGCACTTCGACCTCAATTCCCGCTTCCTTCAGCCTGACGATTGTCTCACCCATCCACGGTGTGATGACGTCGCCCTCGTGGCGAGGAAATGCCGTCACGATGAAAAGGACTTTCATGCGGCTCGTTAACCGGCCTGAGCGCGGATGTGCTCGAGGTCGCTCCAGAACTCCGGATACGACACCGACACGCAACCCGGGTCATCGATTTCGATCGAGTTTCCCGGAAGGGCACTCAGCACGCCAAATGACATCGCAATTCGATGATCGCCTTCTGTGACGACGCGTCCGGTGAGTGAGCCGTGACCCGGCCTGACGCGAAACCCGTCGGAAGTCTCCGTCGCGTCGACACCGATGGCCTGGAGATTCGCGACAACCGTGGCGATGCGATCGCTCTCCTTGATTCTCAATTCGGCCGCATCAGCAACGTCGAGCGAGATGCCGGCGCCGGCAGCGACGCAGGCGAGAAGTGGAAGCTCATCGATCATCGACGGAATGATGTTGCCGTCAACCCGCGCGGCACGAAGTGATGAGGGGCGAACGATCAGAGTTGCGGCATCGTCCCCGGCGATTGCCTTTCTATGCGCGATGGCGATCCTGCCCCCCATCGTGGTCACCGTCTCCAGAAATCCGATGCGCGTTGCGTTCATGCAGACATCGGGAATGCGCACTTCGCCGGCGGGAAGGAGCATCCCGAGCGCGACCATATACGCGGCTGACGATGGGTCACCGGGAACGATTAGATCGAGCGGGCTCAGCGAGGCCACTGGCGGTATGGTGGCTGCGAGATCGTCAGTCGTGACAGGCACTCCGAGAGATCTCAACATTCGCTCGGTGTGGTCGCGCGATTTTCTCGCTTCGATCACCGTTACCTGAATTCCGCCAACGAGTCCAGCGAGAAGAATTGCGCTCTTTGTCTGGCCGCTCGCCGCCCGGGTATTCCACGTGATCGAATTGAGTGCGCCCCCGCGCACGGTCATTGGCAGTCCGTCACCTCTGGCGAAGTCGAATGTCGCACCCATGGCGCGAAGCGGTTCGGCAATCCGCTTCATCGGCCGCCGGCTGAGGCTCGCGTCGCCAGTGAATGTCGATTCGAACGGCATCGCGGCGGCAACGCCGGCCATCAGGCGAACAGTCGTTCCGCTGTTGCCGGCGTCGAGCGGGGTCTTCGCCTGCATGAGGCCGCGCAATCCCACACCGGTTATGCGAACGCTATCGGCGAGCTCGGGAATATTGACGCCCAAATCCCTCAAGACGCCGGCCGTCGACCGAACGTCGGCCGAATTCAGGATCCCCTCGATACGCGATTCTCCGGTGGCGAGCGCCGCGAGAATCAGCGCGCGATGCGAGATGGACTTGTCACCGGGAACGCGAACTGTCCCGGGCCCGATCATCTGAGCCAGGTCTCGAGCGCGGTTGAGCTGTCTGTCTTGTCGTCTCTGTATTTCACGATCACCGGCGTTTGAAGCGAGAGGCCTTCGCTTCGTCCCCACCCGGATGAAATCTTACGCGCCCCGGGCACGACGACGGCGTCTGCGGGAATTTCGAGAGGCTTGTAACCTCCGCCGCGATACACTGTCTCGCGAACCAGATCGAACACCGGAGTGCCGCGCGTCAGCACGACTCCCGCGCCGATCACAGCTCGCGCACGCACGACGGTTCCTTCATAGATGCCGCTGTTGCCGCCAACGATCACATCATCCTCGACAACAACGGGTGTCGCATTGATCGGCTCGAGCACACCGCCGATCTGAGCTGCGGCACTGAGATGCACGCGCTCGCCGATCTGCGCGCACGAGCCGACCAGAGCGTGCGAATCGATCATTGTTCCGGTCCCGACATGCGCGCCGACGTTCACATACATCGGCGGCATGCACACTACCCCTTTCGCAACGTAGGCGCCCCGGCGTATTGCCGACCCGCCCGGAACAATGCGGACTCCATCGTCAATCGAGAACGAGCGAAGCGGAAACGTATTCTTGTCGAAGAATCGAAAACCTGGTCTCGATTCGCCGGCATCTGCTTCAGCGCGTCGCGGCGACATGTCTTCGAGCGTGCCGAGCTGAAAGCCTAGAAGAATTCCCCGCTTGACCCACGGCACCGCGCTCCATGTGCCGCCGTCATCACGCCGTGCGGCGCGAACGGTGCCCGCTTCGAGCTCCATGAGAAGATCCTCCACAACCGCGCGCGCGTCGGGTGACACCCGTCCCGATGCGGACGCGGCAAGAGCCGCTTCGACGCGCATCTCGAGCAAAATGCCCGCAAACTCGCCCGTCATCGGAGCGTCGTCGTCGTTGACATCAGCTCAGTGCTCCGGCAGCGACCAGGGCCTCGCGCACAATAGCCGCGTACGATTCCTTCATCGGCACGAGCGGCAGCCGCAACACATTGCGGATTCTTCCCATCGACGCCAGCGCAGCTTTCGCCGGAAGCGGATTCGATTCAACAAACGCCGCGATCGTCCATGCAGCCAGTCGGTGAGCGACATCGCGCGCTTCCTTCGCATCGCCGTTGTCCCACAGCTCGATCATTTGAGCAGCCAGTCGCGGCACAACATTCGACGTCACCGAGATAACGCCGTCTCCGCCTTCAGCCATCACTGCGAGAGTGATCGAGTCATCACCCGACAGAACCGTGAAATTGTCCGGCCTGTTGCGAATGATCTCCGCGATCTGCGCCAGGTTACCCGACGCCTCCTTCACAGCGGTGATATTCTCGTGCTCGGCCAATTCGAGAGTCGTCGCCGCTTCGACGTTGCTGCCAGTTCTACCCGGCACGTTGTAAACAATGAGCGGTAGATCTACCGCGTCAGCGATAGCCCTGAAATGCGCCGCGATTCCGCGCTGCGGCGGCTTGTTGTACATCGGCGACGTGTGCAGCAGATGGGTCGCGCCAGCCGCCTTCATCTCCTTCGAGAACGCGATTGCTTTCTTCGTGTCGTTCGACCCTGCGCCAGCCACCACCGGCACGCGCCCGTTCACTTCCTCGACAGTGATATCAACAACCCGCCGCTGTTCTTCGAGCGTCATCGTCGCCGCTTCACCAGTCGATCCGCACGGCACCACAAAATGAATTCCTTCGTCGATCTGCCAGTTCACGAACGCGCGAAGCGCCCCTTCATCGATGCTCGAATCGCCGCTGAACGGGGTGACGAGCGCAGTGCCGCAGCCACGCAACAGAGCCCGGCCCCGCGAGTCTTTCGGCATGTGAATCATTTCGGAGTCTCCGCATCATTTGCATTGGTGAATCCAAGCACGTCGCGCATCGTGAACACTCCCTTCTTTCCCTTCAACCATTGCGCGGCCTTGAGTGCGCCGTCGGCGAACACCCGCCGGTCTCTTGCCTCGTGGCGCATCGTGATCTGTTCGTACTGGCCATCAAAAATCAATTCATGGGTTCCGGGAACCGATCCCGTCCTGATGCTCGTCACCGGAAGCTCGCGACCAAGCGCGCTCGTCATCGCGCGACTTATGGCCAGAGCCGTTCCGGATGGCGCATCCTTCTTCGCGGAGTGATGAGTTTCGACCATCGCCGCCGCAAATTCCGGTGCGCGAGCCATGATCGCCGCCGCGCTCTTCGCCAGCTCGAGGAAGAGATTAACCCCGATCGAAAAGTTCGGAGCCCACAGTAACGTCGCACCTTCGTCGGTTGCTGCCGACACAATCGCCGGAAGCGACTCGTACCATCCGGTTGTGCCGACGACAACCGGCACGCCCTCGTGAATACAAGCCATGATGTTGCTGATGGCCGAGCCCGGCTCGGTGAACTCGATGGCAACATCGGGATCGCCGAGGCCGCGACGCGTGATGCCGGCGCCATCCCGGTTATGCTCCTGATCCAGCATCGCGGTGAGATGCCAACCGCGATGCTGCACCATCTCGGCGATCGTTCTTCCCATCTTGCCATCACCGATCACGGCGATCGCCGGCTCGTTCATGATTCGCTCCTGAAAAACTCGGCGTGAAGTCTCTTGATTGCCGGCGTTACCGCGTCCTGGTCAACGATTACGGTAAGATTGATGCCTGTCGCGCTGAGCGACATCATGTGGATCTTCGCATCGCCGAGCGCCATCAACGCCCTTCCCATCGCGCCGCCGGCATCGCAGATGCCTGCGCCAACAATGGCGATGATGCCCCGATTTCGTTCGACCGACACATCACCGAGTGATCGGAGGTCAACCAGCAGGGCATCGAGCCGCGCTGCATCGTCGATCGTCACCGATACCGAGATCTCCGACGTGGCGACAACGTCAACGGATGTCTGATGCCGCTCGAAGATCTCGAATACCCGTCGCAGAAATCCATGGGCAAGAAGCATCCGCGCCGCCGACACCTTGACGACCGTGACGTCAGTCTTGCCGGCGATGGCACTGACTGGGCGATGCGGCGCGTCGAACGTGATTCGCGTTCCCTTTCCCTCTGGATTCCGCGAGTTGTAGATGTAAACGGGAATGCCAAGCCGCACCGCAGGAGCGATCGTATTCGGATGCAGCACCTTGGCTCCAAATGAGGCGAGCTCCGACGCCTCATCAAAGCGGATCTCCTCGATGAGCTGCGCTCCGCTGACAACTCGCGGATCGGCGGTCAGCATCCCGTCCACGTCGGTCCAGATCTCGATCGCCTCGGCATTGAGCGCCGCGCCAATGAGCGACGCACTGTAATCGGAGCCACCGCGGCCGAGCGTTGTCGTAATGCCCGATGCATTCGATCCGATGAAGCCGCCCATGACCGGGACCTTTCGCGCCTGCACGATCGGATGAACGATCTCGCGTGCGCGATCGGCGATCGCGTCTGTTTGTGGTTCCGCTTCCATAAACCTATCATCGGTTCGCATCACGTCTCGCGCATCCACATGCTCGGCGTCGATGCCCGATTGTGTGAAGTACGCGGTCACGAGCGCCGACGAGAGCTGCTCTCCATACGACGCAATTGCATCGAGCGACCGCGGGGTAACATGACCGAGCGTTGACAGTGCCTCTGCCAGATGAGCGAGCTCGTCGAACATTGCGCTCAACTCACCACCGATCTCATCTGCTTCGGGGGTGCTGCCCAGCAGATTCTCGCATTCCCGGAGATGCCGGTCGCGAAGTGTCTCGACGCCACGGAGCGCTCCGATCAAGTGGCCCTTTGCCGATTGCTCACCAACGGCGAGAAGCGAGTTCGTCGCACCGCCGAGTGCGGAGACGACAACGATCGGAGACTTTGCGAGCCTGCCGCGCACGATTGCAGCCGACCGTTTGATGGATTCCGCGTCCCCAACCGAAGTGCCGCCGAACTTGACGACGATCACGCGCTGCCGAGCCGTCCGGTTGCGGCAAGCACCTCGGCGTTCAATACCGATCCACCTGCGGCACCGCGAATCGTGTTGTGACCCATTGCAGTCATACGAATGTCGAGGATTGGATCTTCCCGGACGCGTCCGACTGTGACTGTCATGCCGTTGCCGGCGTTGACGTCGCGTCGCGGCTGCGGTCTCGCCGGATCGTCACTCACAAGGAGTGCGCGAGTCGGACTGCTCGGCAGGTTGATCGCTGATTCATCGCCTTTCCACGCGCGGAGCACATCGATCGCGAGTGCAGGACTGACGCGCTCGGTGAACGATGCTGTGATCGCGATGGTGTGTCCGTGTTCGACAGCGACGCGATTAGTGTGCGTGCTGACTTTCATCTTCGCGGGCACAATCTGTTCGTTCTCGTACCTGCCGAGGAGCTTGAGCAGTTCTTTCTCGAGCTTGGGTTCCTCGTCGGCGATGTAGGGAATCACGTTCCCGAGGATGTCGAGCGACGGAACGCCGGGATAGCCTGCACCTGAGACGGCCTGCATCGTCGTCATGAACAGCTTGTCGATGCCGAATCGTTGCTCGAGCGGAGCGAGCGCGAGCGCGGCGACCGTTGCCGCGCAATTCGCGTTGGTGATGATCGCGCCGCTCCATCCGCGCTCGCGCCTCTGCCGGTCGATGAGCTGAAGATGCGACGCATTGACCTCGGGAATGACGAGAGGAACATCGGCATCCATCCGATAATTCTTGGCATTGCTCAGCACGAAGCGGCCGGCTTTCGCGAATACAAGCTCGACACTGCCCGCGGCGGACGAGTCGAGCGCGGAGAAGACGATCGGTGACGATACGTGAGCCGGATCGGTGGCGAGGACGGACATTCGTGCGATGTTGGCCGGCATCTCGCCCTCGAGCCATTTGGCCGCCTCTGCATACGACTTCCCGGCACTGCGCTCTGACGCGGCGACTTCCGCGATCTCGAACCAGGGATGGTTTGCGAGCAGCCGAATGAATGTCTGCCCGACGGCACCAGTCGCGCCAAGAATCGCAACAGGCCAGCGTTTTCGCGGAGCAAACGAAGCTGTCATGTGTCGAGCAGATGACGCGCGATGCGCTCGTACGAATCGACGCTCGCGCGAAGCTCCGTCACATCCACGAACTCGTCGGGAGTATGCGCAACGTGAATTGAGCCAGGTCCAAAGAGAAGCGGAGTGCCCCATCGCGATAGCAGCGGGATGTCCGAGGTGTAGGCCATCGGCGCAATGTCGAAACCGGGCACGATATGAAATCGCTGCGCCGGAATCGTGCTCCCGAACTCGATCTCGGCGCGGCCTTTTGCCCAGTCGCTGATCATGCTCTTCACCGGCTCGACGTCGCTGACCAGTCTCACCATGAGCTCGGCTTCGCAATGGGCCGGAACAATGTTGGCGCCCGTGCCGCCGCGAATGAGGCCGACGTTGACAGTCGTCTTGCCGAGCACGTCATCGACGGGAAGCGGAAGGTCGTGAACCGTTGGAAGCAGCTTCATCATCGGCTCGATCGCCGACTCACCGAGCTGCGGATAGGCGGAGTGGGCTTCGCGACCCCGCGTGCGGACGATCACGCGGAGCGAGCCTTTCGCTCCGCTGGCGAGCCTGCTTTCGGTTGGTTCGCCGTTGACGAGAAACCGGCTGGTGGCCGGAAGATTGTTCGCGGCGCGCGCGCCATCGGAGCCTTGCTCCTCTCCCACGACAAAAAGCAGATCAATCCGTTCTTCACCGGCCGCACAGAGATTGTCGGCGGCAGCGAGCATCGCAGCGGCAATCCCCTTTGCGTCGCACGCGCCGCGTCCCATCAGCTTGTCGCCCTGAAGTTTTGGCGCAATGTGAGGCGGCACCGTATCGACATGGGTGGAGAACGTCACGCCTCCGCCTTTGCGCGAGGCCCAAACGTTGCCGCGGCCTTTGGAAACTTCCTGAACGGTGACGTTCCATTTACGGGCAACGAGCCATCGCGAGATGAAATCCACTACATCCCCTTCATTTGACGAGAGGGATGGAATAGCGAGGAGCTCGGCGGCCAGCGCGACGACGTCGGTCATGGGCGGAAGTTAATCGGGATAGGGAGCGTTGGACTCTCCGAGTTTCACCCGTACCGTCCAACGCGAGCTCCGCTGGCGCGGACATCTGGAGCACACGACCGAGATTCGCGACTGTACCCTTTCTTCGGTTCTGCCCTTCGCACATCACAACCCATGTCGGGCTCATCACCAAGAAAAGCCCACCGGAATTTCCGGTGGGCTTTTCAAGTGTGTTCCTCTACTCGCGCCCTCGCCGCCCATCCATTCTATTGCGACCCAGTGAAGAATTCTGCGGGCGGCGGAGGCATAATGCCGGAATTGCTGTGCGTGAAAGCATGGAGCGAGCCGATGATCTCCAGCCGATTGCCGTCACCATAAGTGGTTACAGCAGGCCCGACGACATCACCGTAGAAGTTGGTGCGCGGGCCACCGCCAGTCACGCCGAGCGCCAGCACGCGGAGCACATTGCCGGCATCCGACCAGGTGCCAGGTACCAATGACGCTGCCCCCGACAGATTAAGGTCGCTGCCAATGCTCCTCAGCGTCGTGCCGTGCAGCTCAATGCTCGCCGAATTGAATGAGATTGGCGCAGAGCTGGCCAGGGGGCGCGACGAGCCACGCGCCACGATCG
>JBBSFT010000124.1:0-8349 GCA_038254845.1 Gemmatimonadales bacterium
AAGTGAGTCAGCCATTTGGGTCGATACGGAAGAGCACCTGCCCGTACTCGACAGGGTGCGAGTTCTGAGCGAGGATCTCGGTCACGACACCGTCGAATTCCGACTCGATCTCGTTCATGATCTTCATCGCTTCGATGATGCAGAGGATCTGTCCTTTCGCGATCCGCTCGCCGACAGCGAGATATTGCTTCGCGCCGGGCTCGGGGGCCGAATAGTAAGTGCCGACCATCGGCGACTTTACCTCGAGCCAGCGTGCCTTTGCCGTCTCCACCTTTGCGGCGGCTTCTTTTTGCGTCGCGGCTTCGACCGCTGCGGCTGACGGCGCGGATGGAACGGGCGCCGCCATCGGCATCGCCGGCATCTGCATCGGTTGAGCGATCTGCACGGACGCGCGCTGCTGGGATGTCTTCGAGATCCTAATCTTCATGCCCTTGTCGGACGAGATCTCGATCGAGTCAACGGACGACGCATCGATCATGTCCACAAGCTTTTTGACGAAGCGAAGGTCGATCATGCTGGGACTTCCTGCTGTGTCATGCGACCTCGATTAACTCACGGGAAAAGTTCGTAAGAATCTGCGGACCATTCACTGAGAGATGGACATCGTCCTCAACACGGACGCCTCCCCACCCCGGCCGGTAAATGCCCGGCTCGATTGTGACGACTGCTCCGGCCTTCAACGCCGTCTCGGCCGTGCGGGCAAGACGAGGCGCCTCATGCACTTCCAGCCCCAGGCCGTGACCAAGGCTGTGGCCGAACCCCTTCCCGTGCCCGCACCGCTCAATGTAGCTCCGAGCGAGCCCGTCGGCAGCGGCACCGGACATTCCGGCCCTGATCGAGGTCGCCGCGATATGGTTTGCATCCCGCACAATCGAGTAGATGTCCCGTTGGTCCGGCGACGACGTTCCGATCACGAACGTCCGTGTCACATCCGAGCAATATCCGCGGTGCTGGGCGCCGAAATCGATGAGCAGGAATTCGCCTGCCTGAATGACCCGCGACGACGCTCGCGCATGCGGCAGCGCCGATCGCGGACCCGACGCCACGATCGGTGGAAACGGCGCTTCCTCACTTCCCTCATCGCGCAACGCTTTCTCGAGCACACCAGCGACCTCGAGCTCGGTCATGCCGCAATGAACCGACGGCAGCGTCCGGGCAAGAGCGTTCGTAGCGATCATCCCTGCTTCCCTGATCAGCGCGACCTCGTCATCGTCTTTTGTCTCACGCAGATCTTCAACGACGTTGAGCTGCGGCCGCCATTGCCATCGCGATCCCTCCGTGAGCAGCCGCTGAAAGTCACGATGCAGCAAATGCGCGGACTCGAATCCAATCCTCTCGATCGATGGCATCTGACCGAGCAGATCCCACAACCCCGTCCAGAGACTCACCGGCTCGATCCTGACATCCGCGACGTCACCGACTTCCCCCGCGACCTGGGTCTCGTAGCGAAAGTCCGTGATCAGTCGGAGCTCTGCCTGAGTCGCAACGACAATTGCGCTCGTGCCGGAGAAGCCCGTGAGGTACCTGATGTTCGGAAGACTCGTCAGTACGATCGCGTCAATCTTTTCTGCCGCGAGTCGTTCGGATACGGCGTGAAGCCGCGCCCGGCGGCGATCAGGCATTCCGTGCCAGTCTCGCGGCCAGTCCGCGCAGTGCGAGGTCGTAGCTATCGGCCCCAAAGCCGCACACCACGGCAGTCGCGGCCTCGGCGAGGGCTGATTTGCGGCGCTCCGGCTCACGAGCGTAGATGTTCGTGAGGTGAACTTCCACAAACGGGATGGAGACAGCGGCGAGCGCGTCGCGGATGGCGAGACTCGTGTGGGAATACGCGCCCGCGTTCATAAGGATGCCGTCGGCACTGCCTCTCAGCGCATGAATCGCGTCAACAATCTGTCCTTCTCCGTTGTATTGCGAAAATGTCACCTCGGCGTCGAGCTCGTGGCCAAGGGCGGTGAGTCGTTGCTCGATCTCCTTCAGTGTTGTCGAGCCGTAGAGTGCTGGCTCGCGCGTTCCGAGCAGGTTGAGGTTCGGTCCGTTGATGACGGCAATTTTCACGTATCCGCCAGCCCGTCGAGCCATTCCCGGAATTTTCTGATGTCCTCTTCCGACTCCTGAGCGGCCAGCGACGATTGCTCCGGCTGAACGTTCTCGGCTGCGAGCGAGTCGGAGCCGGCGGCGGGAGTCGCGTGAGGCGGTGAGGGCATCTGGGCGGGAGTGTGGCTGCTCAGCGCGCCACTCAGCGCGAACGCAGCGCGTGAATCTTCTTCAGTCACGTCCGATTCCGAAAAGAGGCTCGCGAACGCATCTGACGCGAACGGCAGTGTGTCGACCGAGTCACCGGCTGCTGCGTCGGGCGACGACGCGATCGTCGCGGCGGCGGGCTCGCTCCGCGGACGGCGTGCACCGAGTGTCGCGAAGAATTCGCGCATCGTCGGGCCGGTTGGACCAGGCGGCGTCGGCTCGTCGACGGCGGCGGCTTCCGGAGCATACGCGACGAGGTGATGTTCCTCGGCCGCCGCAGCAGGAGCGTCCATCCGCCATCCATCGGGCTGGACCTGCTGTTCTCCCATGGCCGGGATCGGCTCCGGCGTCGGCACCGCATCTTCGGACGAGAAGCCCGCTCCCCATTCGTCCGTATCCCATTGGTCTCCGGCGCCAATTCCGCTTTCTGTAAAATGCGACGACGGCGTTGCGGCAGGAGAAGCGGCCGCCGAGTCATGATCCGGATCCGACGGCAGTGGCTCGTCCGGATCGCTAAACCTCAGGTCCGCCTCTGAGTCCGTGGCCTCGGCGAATGCGTTTAGTCCGGCTGTGGCCTCATCTGACGGGAGTTCGGATTGCTCGTTGTCAACCGGTCCAAAATCGACCGGTTGCATCTGAGGAATGGATTCAGGTCGCCAATCCGCATTGGGGTCAGCGGATGGCTCGATCGCGGCGTCCGGATCGGGCTCGCTGGCCGGCGCGGTGACCGGCTCGACTGCGGGCTCGATCGCGGCATCGGCCGTCGCCAACTCGCGAATCCGGTTCGAGATATTCGCGTCGTCGGGATGGGATGCCTCGAGCTTTCGATAGATATCGAGCGCCGCGTCGCGATATCCCTGCGTCGCGTACAACTCGGCAATTGTGCGCGTCATGAAGACCGACGAGTCATCCCCCGCTTGCAATTGGGCGACTGCGTTCGGATCGATATCGGGTTGGCGCTCTGCCTCGTCGTCAAGGGCGACGGTCCCGGCCGCCGGCTCCGTGGTGGGTTCGGGTGACAGTTCAGCCGACGGCTCGGCTACTGCCACTGCCTCAGGCGCGGGCTCGTCGATTTTTTCTTCGGTCGGCGCGGGAGTGTCGGCGGTCAGCGGTTCGCTCAATTCAGCGATGTAGGCCGCAACGACCGTGTCATGCGGATCTGCATCGACCGCCCGCGAGTACCAATGGACGGCCTCGGTCGAGTCACCGCGCTGGCGAGCAATGTCGCCGAGGGAGCGAAGGACGATCGCGTTGTCAGGGTCGAGACTCAGCGCCTTTTCGAAGACGACATGGGATTCGTCGGTGCGTCCCGCGTCGTAGAGAGACTGCGCGTAGACGACGTGTCCGCTCATGTGCCCGGGCTGTTGAGCCAGGTGCGCGCGGCAGATCGCGATTGCCTGTTCCGGATCGCCCGCCTTTCGATACTCGTTTGCTAAAGGGGCGAAATAGCGACGCGGGTTTTCATGGAATTTTTGCCTGAGCTCGTCGATCCGGGGTGAGCCTTGCATCTATAGACCTCGTATTTGTGCCGTCGCCGCTTCGATCGCGACAGAACGGCTGAAGATACCCTGTGTCAACGACGGGCGTCAATCGCAGGAAGTCACTGCGAAGTCACTGCGAAGTCACTGCGTAGCTTGCTTTTACGCCTGAGTAGCCGGTAGTTTTGGAGGCTGTACGCCAATCGGCTAACTGCATTTTTTCTTGTGTCCGTCAGGAGTAAAGCCCCGTGTTACAATCCATGCGGAGCTCCGCAAAGTATATCTGGATTTTCCTCGTCGTCGCATTTGTCGGGGGATTTCTGCTTGCTGAGACATCCGGACTGCTGGGAACCGCGCGCGTCACGACATCTACCGCTGTCGCGACGGTGAATGGCGAGGATATTCTCGCTTCGACGTGGTTCAACGCAACTTCCCAGCTCGAGCAGCAGGCAACCCAGCAGACGGGCCGCAGCGTGACGCTCGACGACCGTCGCAATCTCGCCGACCAGGCGTTCGAGCAGCTCGTCAACGACGTTCTGCTGCGCCAGGAATATCGTCGCCGCAACATTCGCGTCACAACTGACGAGCTTGCTGAGGCCGCCAAGTTCGCGCCTCCGCCGCAGCTCGCGCAGAGCCCTGAGCTCCAGACGGACGGCCGGTTCGACCAGGACAAATATCAGCGTTTCCTCGCCAGTCCCGCCGCGAGGCAGCAGGGCGTTCTTCTTCAGCTCGAGGCGTACTATCGCGATCAGATTCCACGCGAGAAGCTATTCGAGCAGGTCGCGTCCGATGTGTACCTGAGCGACGAGCGTCTGTGGACGATCTGGCAGGACACGCGCGATACGACGCAGATGACGTATGTCGCCTTCCGCCCGGAGCTCATTCCCGACAAGAACGTGACGGTGTCTGATTCGGACATCCGGGACTATTACGACAAGAACAAGAAGGATTTCGAGAAGCCATCACGCGCGGTTGTGTCCGTCATTTCAATTCCGCGCGCCGTCACCGCTGCCGATACGGCTGCGGTTCGCGCACGAATCGCCGCTCTTCGCGACCGCGTCGTGAAGGGCGAGAAGTTCGAGGACGTGGCGCACGCTGAATCCACCGACTCGGGCTCCGCGGCGAACGGCGGGTTTCTGGGACGTGGGGGTCGCAACCGCTTTGTTCCTGCCTTCGAGAACGCAGCGTACGCATTGAATGTCGGCGAGGTCTCCGAACCCGTGTTGACGCAGTTCGGTTATCACCTCATCAAACTCGACGAGAAGAAGGGCGATACCATCGCGGTGCGACACATTCTGCTTCCGATTCAGCAGACTGATTCGGCGGCGACCGCAACCGACCGGCGTGCGGACGAGCTGGCGAAGATCGCGGCGTCATCGGATAACCCGGCCGTTCTTGACGAAGCGTCCCGCAAACTTGGGATTTCGATCAAGAAGGGATCAGTCCTCGAGACAGACGCGCTGACGATCGACGGCAGATTTATTCCGAGTGTCGGGCCGTGGGCGTTTCAGGGTGCGAAGGTCGGCGAGACGAGCGATCTCTTCGATGCCGAAGATGGCTACTATCTGGGCCGGCTTGATTCGATCACGAAGGGTGGGATTCCGTCGCTTGAAGCAGCAACACCGGAAGTTCGGAAAGTCCTCGCCATTCAGAAGAAGCTCGACAAGTTGATGCCGCGCGCATCTCAGTTTGCCGCAAGCGCGGCGAAGAGCTCACTCGAGGACGCAGCCAAGGCGGCTGGAGTGCCGGTCGTTCAGAGCGCTCCATTCACGCGTGTCGGGGGAGCCGCCGGCATCGGCCGTCTCAATCAGGCGATCGGCGCGGCATTCAAGCTGCCGATCGGTGCCGTGAGCGCTCCGATTCGCACCTATGACGCGATCTACGTCGAGCGGGTCAATCAGCGGGTGCTGCAGGACCGCGCCGAGTGGGAGAAGGTCAAGGGCAACCAGCGAGCGCAGGCGACGAATCAGCTTCGCCAGCAGCGCGTTCGCGATTTTCTGACGAATCTTCGAGAGTCGGCCAAGATTACCGACCGCCGGAAGGAGATCGAGTCGGCGAACCGGCAGACCGGGCAGTGACTCGAGCAGCCAACTTCAATCTTTCAAAACCTCACCGCGGAGAACGCCTCGGCGTTCTCCGCGGTAAAGATCTTAACGCTTAGATAAGCCTCTTTGGCTCCGGCCGCACTACCTCTTCGGCGACAGGATCAGCGGCACGACGCTGATCGAGCTCGGCCTGAGTCAGACGCGGCTCATAACGGGCTGAGTCATCGCCCTGAATGCCGTTGGTCGCGTCGTTGATGTTCTTCTTGAACTCCTTGATGCCTTTGCCCATCGAGCCGGCGATTTCAGGAATTCGCTTCGCCCCGAAGAGGAGAAGCACGATGACCATGATGATCAGGATTTCGGGAAAGCCTAGATTGCCGAGCATGTCTCACATCTCCTAGAAGAGCGAACGCGCAATCAGGTAAGCGACGAGAACGCCAACCAGACTGAGCAACGATACGTCGAGCGCCACCGGACCGAGCGCGAATTTCAGAATTACGAGATCGATCGTCAGCGGGCCTGCTGACGGTGATACACCAGTCGTGAAGAATTCCTTCGCCGATCCGGCCGGCAGAAATTTGCGGCAGACCTGGGTCAACAGGCCGCCAGCGATAAAACCGGCCGACAGCACGATTCCGTTGAACATTATACCGCGTCGAACAGCGCCGCGTGGGGGCATTTATGCGTGTCGCTCCATTACGTAGGAAATAGACTCTATGAGCGCCTGCCGCGCTACAGTGTCCGGAAGGTTTGCCAGCGCGTCCTTCGCCAGTCCGGCAAAGACCGAACCCTGGGCCCGCGCGTAGTCGAGCCCACCGTTGTCGGTCACAATCCGAATCACCGCTCGCACATCTGCATCGGATGGATCAGCGTTCGCGAAAAGCGCGTCGATTCTGCTGCGGTGCTGTGGAGACATCACCCGGAGCGCCGCGATCAACGGAAGTGTGACCTTGTGCTCCTTCAGATCGAGCCCGGCCGGCTTGCCCGTCGTTTCCTCCTGCTCGGTGTAGTCGATCAGGTCGTCCGCGATCTGAAACGCCATTCCGAGCGCTGTCCCATACGTCGCCAGGTCCTCTCGATGTGCCTGTGCTCCCGCCACTGATCCAATCTCGCACGCGGCCGATATGAGCGACGCTGTTTTCGATCCGATGAGCGCGTAATAATCGGCTTCGGTGAACGACAGCGCATCGCTGACCGCAAGCTGCCTCATCTCCCCGACGGTCATCTCGGTCGACGCCCGCGTGAGTGCCCGCAGCGCCTGGAGATCACCGAGTGCGACGAGCTTCGTGAGCGCAGTCGAATACAGAAAGTCGCCCATGATCACCGACACCTGGTGACTGAACAGCGAGTTCAACGTCGGCATTCCGCGGCGCAGCACCGAGTGATCGACGGCATCGTCGTGAACCAGTGTCGCGAGATGAATCAGCTCGACGGCCGCGGCCAGCTCGATAGCCTTTGGTTCCGGCGTGTTCTCCACACTGCTGCAAAGAAGCACGAGCGTCGGGCGAAACATCTTGCCGCGCATTCCCATGAGGTGCGTGCCCATCTGGGCTACGAGCGGTGCGTCGTGCGAGACGGCAGCGACCATTCCGCTGGTGACCGCATCGAGACGCTCGCGGACCGATTCCTGAATCCGCGCGAGCGACGCCTTTTCGATCGATCTATCGACAGCTCCGGCGACCGCTGTTGCTCCTGACGTCACTTCGTCCCGGCAGTGAGCGCGCTCAGTCGCTCGGCCGCATCGCGAAAACCGATCTGCACGGCGAGCACGCGATGAAAATATGCCGCCGCATCGCTCGACTGCCCGAGCGACTCCGCCGCCCGGCCGAGAAGGTAGAGAATGCCGACCAGACGCGAATCGGACATGCCGGGCTCGTGCAGCAACTTGCCGAGCACCGCGATGGCGACCGACGGCTGCCCCTTGTCGATGAAACACTGCCCAATCGCCTCGGACGCGCGGAGCCGCTGATCCACCCCGCGCTGCGCTTTCTGAAAGGAGCCAATCGCTTCGTCGACGAGACCCATTTCGGCGAACGCGATTCCGAGGTCGTAGTGACTCGCGAAATCCTCCTCGTCCACGTTGCGCGACACACCGGCCTTGAACTTGTCGAGCATCTCCGCAAAGTCCTTCTGATCGTTGTTCTCCGGTTCTTCGTCGTGAGCCACCCTTCTCGTCGATGCGGGTGTTCGGTTCCGCTCGAGCCATTCGCCGAGATCGATGAAATCGTCGTCAGACCGGCCAATGGAATCGTCGAGTGGCCCCGATTCTTCAACGGGCTCGGGCGCGTCAATGAGGTCGAGGCCATCGAGCCGGGAGGTGCCGTTGTGATGCTCGATCGGCGGGGCGGCGCCGGCCGGAGTTCGTCCAACAGGAAACGGAATGATCTGCGGGTCGTGCCCGGCGGCGACATCAGAAGCGTCGGGGTCATCGACAAGGGGGGCGAGATCAATCGGCGCGATGTCGGCCAAGCCGTCACTCGCCGGCGATTCCTCGAGGGGGATGAATCTGAGCTCACCGGCGGCGGTAGGCGACGCTTCGCGGGCCTCGTCGTCAGCCGATGCGGGCAACGATTGAGAGTCGGGCT
>JBBSFT010000125.1:0-8334 GCA_038254845.1 Gemmatimonadales bacterium
GATTCTGGCCATGTCAACCACGTTGCCGAGGTCGCCGATGTAGGCGTCCCGGTATTCGTGGCGATGTGTCGTCGGGGCGGCGAGAGCACGCTCGAACGAGATACGCTTGATGCCGGCGAGCTTGGCAACGATGAGCGCGTTCGCGCGATCCTGGATCCAGCCGGTGATACTCGTATCCGCAGCCCCGCCAGTCGGTGGATTGTATTTGAAGCCGCCATCTTCGGGCGGGTTGTGCGATGGCGTGATGACGATGCCGTCGGCCTGATCGGCAGTTCGCGACTTGTTGCAGGTGAGAATGGCGTGCGAGATAACCGGCGTCGGCGTGTAATCGTCTCGGGCATCGATCATCACGTTGACACCATTCGCCGCCAGCACCTCGAGCGCGGATGAGAACGCGGGCGCCGACAGCGCGTGCGTGTCGAAGCCGATAAAGAGTGGGCCGCCGATGTGATTGGCAGCTCGATAGTCGCAAATCGCCTGGGTGATCGCGAGGATGTGCCACTCATTGAAGGCGTGGTCGAGCGACGAGCCACGATGGCCCGAGGTGCCGAAGGCGACGCGGTGCTCGCGAACTGCCATGTCCGGAGTCAGCGCGTAGTAGGCTGTCACAAGTCGCGGGATGTCCGCCAGCATGGACTGGTCAGGAAGCTTTCCCGCGCGAGGGTCGATCGTCATGCGTTACTGCCCACCAGAAAAAGTGAACGCTCGAGCCCGTGCGCGCCAGCCGACGGGCTCGCACTCGCCGCCGCATTTGGCCGAGCGATGGTAATCTCGGCGGCGCTCTGTTTTGCTGGTGCCGTTGCCGCGTTCATTATAATCCGGGGAGAAGTCAAGCTCGACCCACGATTGAAATACAAATGATTGTCATTGACGATACGAATGTCCATCGCCAATGTTGTCGCCCCAAACAAAAAAAGGATTGCCATGCGCACTATCATGCCGCAGCGAAAAAGTCTTTTGCTCGTTCCGATGCTAATGGCGTTAGCCGTCGGTACTTCGAGCCTTGCCTCAGCTCAGACAACTATAGCGAGCACCGAACCTGCCGCGGCCGATCTGCGGGCAGCACGGGCCGCACTCGAGAAATACTCCGACCCCCTCCTCGCGATCAAGGACGGCTATCTCTCGACGATGGCGTGCATTGATTTTCCGAATGGCGCGAAAGACGGCCCGATCGATTATCCACCTGGAGCAATGGGCGTCCACTTTCTGAATGCCGCGAACATCGGCCCGAAGCTCGATCCGATGAAGCCGCAGGTTCTCATCTATGAACCGCATGGGAACAAGCTCGTTCTTGCGGCAGCAGAATGGTTCATGCCGGCCCAGATTGTCGGCGACACAAAGCCGGCGATCTTCGGCCATCAGCTCGTCGGCCCAATGGACGGACACGAGCCGATCATGCCCCCAAGCCTGCGTCACTATGACCTTCACGTCTGGCTCTGGAAGAACAATCCTAAAGGAATGTTCGTGTCCACGAACTCGAACATGAAGTGCCCCTCCGCTGCGCCGTATACGGTCGCCATCGGCATGCATCACCACTAACAACCTGCGTCCGGACTCGTGCGGATCGCGCTGATCCGCACGAGTCGTGGTTGATCCCGCCGGCAGCCCTTGTACCGGGGCACCGTCGCTTTCCCACTGTTTGATCTTCCTCCCCCAGGAGCCGAAGATGCGGCGCAGTTGCCTCTATGTCCTCCTGCTGTTGCAGTCACCGCGACTGCATGCAAGAAAGAATCGCTCATCTCTGCCGGCGTGGCTAATCAAGAAAAATTGTTTATTGTAAATCATGCCAATGACTGTCGCTGGCTCATCTGACCTCGACCGCGCCGTCGAGTTGTTTCATGCGCTGTCTGACGCAACTAGGCTCGCTGCGCTCGACATGCTTCGTGACGGAGAGAAGTGCGTTTGCGACCTCCAGGATCAACTCGGTATCGCGCAGTCCCGTCTGTCGTTTCATCTCCGTGTTCTCAAGGACGCAGGGCTCGTCACTGATCGGAAAGAGGGTCGCTGGTCGTACTATACGATCGACGCGGACGCACTCGATGAAGCGCATGACGTCGTCGTGGGTTTCTTGCCGAGGAGCCACGAGGCACGCACAAGTCCGCACGCGCCGTCGCGTTCGGCGGGTGCGCGGCCGGCATGCTGTGATTGACCGCCGGCGCATGGGAGCCGAGCTGAGCCGAGGCAGCTGGTCGAGCCCCCGTGACGTGCGGCGCGATGTCATAATCGCGATTGGCCTCTGGGCGCTTTCATGAATGACGGTCGAATTGCGAGGCTCGTCCCTTGCATAGTGGAGTGAGTGGCTTCTCCGCAAAACCCCCGCATTAATTCCAACCACCCTGAGCCGGACAACAATCATGAGCATTTTCGGAACGATCATGTCGAAGATTTTCAATCACCCGCGCGCGACCGCACCGGCTGAGCCGGCAGTGCCAATGTCTCCGACATCGACCCCGGCCCCCATCGCTCCCGCCACGCCAGCTCCGATGTCAACAGTGGATGTTGAAGCTGTTCTCTCCGACATGGCTTCGAAATATTCGCACCCGGTGAACTGGCAGTATTCGATCGTCGATCTGATGTCGATGCTCGGCATCGACAACAGTCTCGCGCAGCGCAAGGAGCTCGCGCAGGAGCTCGGCTACACCGGTGATATGAACGACAGTGCGACGATGAACGTCTGGCTTCACAAGCAGGTGATGCAGAAGCTGGCCGAGAACGGCGGAAAGGTGCCCGCGTCGCTGATGAACTGATCGGTTCGACGGCCTCAGCTCAACTCAACAATCCCGTCGCCGTCCCCGGTGCTCTTCGGCGCTCGTCGGCTGAAATGAGCAGTTCGCCGCGAATTGAGCGCCGTTCACCGTTTCTCCGTTTCATGCCCGGTCCCATGGGATCACACTTGCTCGCGTCGGAGGCAACGCGACAAAACCTCCCGATCGAATGCTCGCCATTCGTCCCGTGCGACCCCAACAGGAGAAAACGATGAAGAACGTCACTCGAAGCGCCCGTCCCGCACTGCTGTCCGCCGCAATGTTTCTTGCCGCATGCAGCAGTTCGTCCCCAAGCGTAACCGCGCCCGCCCCAACTGCCACGGTGACACCGGCGACGATGACCGGCAACTGGGTCGTCGCCTCTCTTGTTCAGCGCACCGAGGACAAGACATCGCAGTTCTCGGGTTACACGCTCACGTTCACATCGACGAGCGCTGACAATGGCACCGTTGTCGCGACCAGGAATGGGTCAAGCGTAAGCGGAATCTGGAGTCACTCGCCGGCCGTGACCTACTACGGCAGCTCGTCCAAAGAGTCGATCGTCCTGAACCTCGGCATCTCGACGCCATTCGACCGGCTGACGCATACGTGGAATGTTGTCTCGACCACTGCTTCCACGCTGTCTCTCGCCAGCCCCGAGGTGCTCGAGGACACACACCTCATGCTCACGAAGCGGTAGTTGGTCGATGACTGCCCGCGGGGGGCTATTGATCTCCGCGGCCGAACCCGGTCGCGCCGCTGAAAACCGGTGGACGTTGCATATCCGGTGGCCCGCAGTCTGTTAATAAGGGCGCTCCCCGCCATGCGAGATTTGACACTCCCTGAATCCGGGCTTTGATAGATCGAAACTCGCTGTTAGTTTGGGCGCGCCCACATCGGACGCAAGCAACTGCTGTGACGATTGGCCGATTTTGCTGAATCCATCAGAGGATAGCTAATGCATCACCCGAAATTATTGCGGTTCAATACGGTTCAAGCCGCGATGATTCCCGCAGCACTTCTATGTCTGGCCGTGTCCGGATGCGCCGAGCAGCAGCCGACGACCCCAGCTCTCGCCCCCGTCGCGCGAAGCGTCAACGTCCCATTCAACAAGTTCTTTGTCGCGTGGTCGGAGACCTACAGCGCCGGTCCGGTCCAGACGCAACAGTTCACGCTTGACAGTCGGCAAAATCGGCAATATGCCGACTATGCCGATGAAACCACCCTGTCATTTGCGCGTGCCAACCCCGGGCGACTCTACATTCACCGCGACGAGCCCGACCAGTACTGCGTCGCACCCGCCGACTACGCGATTTTCTATCACGACTTCGTTGTTGGACTGCGCGGTGCCGATCCGACAGCACGCGTATCGCCCGCCGGCTTTGCGGAGCCAAATGACCGCTGTTGTCCGCCTCCCGTAGATGAGCCGTGCCGTCAGCGCGTTCACTCGATCGGCTATGCCGAGCAGTTTTACAACGCGTACATAAAGAATTACGGAGTGGCGCCGCCGGTTAACGAATGGCGCTTTCACGATTTCGGGATTTCGTTCGCCGCGGGAGACGTCAGCGGCTGGTGGTCGAGGGTTGACAGGGAAGCAGCATGGTCGGTCGCCCACGGTGCGAACATGGTGCTCGGCACGTGGGGATTTACCAATTGGGTTGAGCCCGAGTCGACGTTTCAAGAACACATGAAGCAGGTGATCGGACTGATATCCAATGATACGAGAATCAACGAAGCCGTTTATTGGGCTCGGGATGCCCAGATTTATGCGAGGCACTATCTGATCAACGGCGACGGAAGTCTGACGAGTGCGGGAGAGACGTTCGTAAACCCGCTGACGGACGTTCCGACCGACGTCACAGCAATCGCAGACTCGGCCGCGGGAGTCGCAAAGCTTCAATGGAGCAACACGACCTACGCCTGGGCAGCCGAGGTGGAATTCTGGGTGCAGGCTTCCGGATCGAACTCCTTCATCTATAAGAATACGGAGCGGGTAGCCGGCCCTGGTGCTGTGCAAACCGCTTCGAACGTCTTCAATATCGGCGACAATGTGAAGGGACGCGTGCGTTACTACAACGCATATGGTCAGGCCGCCTGGTCACCCTTCAGTAACGGTGTCTCGATGAAATCGGGCGGGGACGCCGCGAACAAAAAGCCCTGGAAGACTCCCCTGGTTTGCTTTTTGTCGAAACGAATCCAAAGCAAGCCATGCAATTAGCCGATGTCGAAGTATCCCACCAACCAGATTGTCGGCGCAGGCGCCCTATTTGCGCGAAGTCTCCCTGATCTCCGGAACGGATGCCGGCGCAGCATGAGCTGGTTTTGCCGGAGGGCCGTTCGCCACAGACAGCCGCATCGCCGCAATTCGTGCGGTGAGCGGCGTTTGTTTCTTCGGCTTGTGAGCGATCATCGCCTTCAACACCGAGTCGGATAGCACGACCTGTTGTTGCGGACGACGCTGTGCTCGCGCGCCGGGGGCGGCGGTCGCGGTCAGGCCGAGAGCCATGCACGCAATTCGAATCTTCATCACGTTGCTATTGAATGGTAAGAGTGTATGCGCCCGTCTGCGAAACAACCGCAGTGCGCGCGACAATCGCGTAGTAATCCTCTACAGCAGCGGTGAACGTGATCCGTGCATCTTTCGTGGTCGCATCCCGATTGTCATTCTGCGCGACGGAAACGCTACCAGCGCGTGAGACGAGCTCGAGGTAAGAATCGACATCGGAGGATGACATGTTGATCGTGATCGACTGCCCCGCTCTGAGAAGGATGTAGAACAGGTCGCCGTAAATTGGCGCGGCAGGAGGTTCCGTCCCAAGGCAATCGGTCGCGGCGATGCGCTGAGTTGTCGAAACATTCCTGACGACGAACACAAGCTCACAATTCGCATTATCGGTTGAAGTGGCCTGCGAAGATACGGTGTAGCTGCCGGTGGCGGCCGGCTTGAACGAGCTGGCTCCGAGAAGGTAAGTGCCCGCCGGAAGCAGCGCCTTGATGGCCGAATTCGGCTTTGTCTCAGTCGCGTCCAGGCTTTCGGCAATGACGGTCCCGTCCGCAAGTGACAGATCCAGATATGTGTCGAAGCTCGCAGTCTGCTTGAAAAGATACGCGTTCGGTGCCGGCAGCACGATCGAGAAGAAGTCGACGAATGAGCCGTCCGGGAACTGACAATCATTCCTCTCGAGTGTCCCGCCGGTTGTCGAGCCAAGCGTGTGCGTCGTGCGCACGCCGCATGCCGAGGTGGCACTCGCGCTGAAGGTTACTGAAGGAGCTCCTGCTGCCGTTGCGACGAGTGTGTTCGGTACCGGTGCAGATCCGAGTGTCCAGCTTCCAACCGTCGCAATACCGGCTGATGTCGAAGTTGCGTTTGCACCGGTCACTGAACCGCCGCCTGTTCCAACTGAGAACGTCACCGTAACTCCGGCCTTCACGTTACCGTTGGCGTCTTGGACGATGACTGCCGGGGCAATTGGTACCGCGGATCCCGCGGCGGCAGTCTGCTTGTCACCGGCCGAGATGAGGAGGAGAGCTGTCGGTCCGGCAATGCCGGTTGCCGTGAAACTGACCGAGAGAGTTCCGGACGTCGCGCTGAGGGAGTTCGGCCCAACGGTTTTGCCGAGTGTCCATTCAGTAGTTGCAATGCCGGATGCGTTGGTCGTCGCAGATGCTGATGTGACCGTGCCGCCGCCAGCAAGAACGTTGAATGTGACAGCGGCGCCGGCGAACGGGTTTCCGTTCTGGTCGCGGACGATTACTGACGGAGCGGGGGATACTGCCGTGCCGGCGACTTGAGACACAGCTGTTGCGGAGGTTGCTTCGAGCGTGGTTGCGGCGGCAGGTGCGGCAGGTGCCGCCTTTTCGCCGCTGCAATTTGTGAAGGCGAGCAGTAGGAGTGCCCCGGCGAATCTCGTCCGGCAGTCCGGAACGTTCTTCACATGGAGCTTTCTATCGTGTGGAAACAGGCTCAGTTGGATCACAGGTGAAATTCGCTGCCGGTCGGGGGTGGGGCGCCGCTTCTGATGATAGAACGCGCGGTGTCTGAATCTACGCAACTGAACACCGGATAGATCTCTGACCCGTATGCGCGATTAACCAACTTCGACATTCTGCCGGACTTTAGCAGTAGACCGTGCCTCTCCACCCCGCCGCTTCATCTCAGCGCCTTGGCGGCCGGATAGGCCACGCGACCGTCGCCGGGCAAATCACCGCACCGACGCGTCTTGCGAGAGCGACGAACCGCGGATGGGTCTTGATCGGATTGAACATCGGATCGCACGACGGCCGCATCGTCAGTATTAGTGGCTCGCGGTGCTCGAATGCACGATCGATAGCTGCGGCAGCAGCGTCATACTGTCCAAACGTGACGCCTACAAACGCCTCGATGACATTGGGCGAGTTCCGCTTCTCTCTCAGCACAATGTCGCGCTCGCGCTCGGCGTCGGCCCAACGGCCCAGGGCACCATAGCCAAACACGGTGAAGACGCGGTCGCCGTATGCGGTCGAGTCGATCCGGACACCATGCTCAAATGCACGCACGGCGCTGTCCGGCTGACCGATGAAAACATAGGCGGCTCCATCGCGAGGTACGCTCCAGCGTTGTTGGGATCCAGCGTGTGGGCGTGTCTTTGTTCTTCGAGTGCCTCGACGATGTGGCCCTGCATCCCGAGGGCGAAGGCATAGAATGAATGCAGGTCGGGATTATCGGGATCGCGCCTGAGAAGAGCCGCGAGCTCCTGTTCGGCCTCTGCGAATCGCATCTGCGAAAGCCGAATGGTGGCTATTGCGAGTTGTCCATCGACGAGGTTCGAGTCGAGCGCGGTCGACCGGTCAACACTCTTCTCTGCGAGGACGAGCGCGGAGTCCGGGGAACCTACACCGGCGTTCGGCAAACTGGCGGACGCAATCGCGAGCCAGGCGTGAGCACGTGCAAACGTTGGATCGCGTGCCACCGCCTGCTGCAAAAACGTCACCGCTCCTCGATTGTCATTGCGGACAAGATGATACTGTCCCCGAAGAAACAGATCGTATGCCTCACGATTGATTGTGCCCCGCTGCGCCAGCGCCGTGGTGCGACCGGATGCTGGCTGGATGCGAAGCGTTTTCGCGACCGCCGCGCTGATAGAGTCCTGCGCCGAGGAGAAATTCCCGTCTGGCGGCAGAACGAACAGCTCATAAGTCATCACACCGACCGCATAAATATCAGCGCGATGGTCGATGTGCGGATCGGCGGCTGCCTGCTCGGGCGCCATGTAGGCCGGCGTGCCAACTGCGAGCCCGAGCGTCGTGACTGGTCCGCGTCCGGTCGCTTCGCTGATCGCCCTGGCACGGATGCTGGAGCTTTGGCGGCGATCTGAATCTCGCGCAGAAAGCGCACCGACCCCATCGATGCGGCTAAGTCCTCGCGCAGCCCCTTGATCGCCACCTCGCGCTGGTGCTTGAGATCCTCGGCGAGATAGACCGTCGCCATGCCGCCGGCCCCGACTTCGCACTTGATGCGGTAACGGTCGGCGAGGGCGCCGGCGAGACGCGCCAAAGGACTAGCAGGTTGCTGAAAAACTCGAAAGAGACCTTCTATTCCACGAGAATTCCC